>DASYYN010000198.1:0-42107 GCA_035933815.1 Acidobacteriaceae bacterium | reverse complement strand
AGCACGGGCAGCACTTCGTGGCGGATACGGTTCCGGGTGTAGGTGGTCTCGACGTTGGTCGCGTCCTCGCGCCAGGGCTGGCCGAGCGAACGCAGCCAGGATTCGATCTCCGCCCGGCGGACGGCGAGAAAGGGGCGCAGGATCTCGCCTAGTTCGCACGCGATCACCGGATGAATTCCGCTGAGCCCTTCGGTCCAGCCTCCGCGCAGGAGGCGGTGGAGGACGGTCTCGGCCTGATCGTCGAGGGTGTGCGCGGTGGCGACGGCATCGGCGTGGCCATCGGCCAGCAGGGACCGGAACCAGGCATAGCGCAGCTCGCGCGCGGCCTCTTCGAGGGTCTGCTTGTTGCGGGTTGCTGCGGCGGGAGTGTCGATGCGATGCAGATGAAAGGGAAATCCTAATTGCGCCGCCAGATGCTCGACGAAGCGCGCATCCTCGTCGGCTTCGGCGCCGCGGATGCCGTGGTGCACGTGCGCGACGCTCAGGACGAGACCGATTTCCGGAGCAGCGAGGGCGAGAGTGCGCAGAAGAGCGACCGAGTCCGCTCCGCCGGAGACTGCGACGGCCACGCGCAGGCCCGCGCGCAGACGGCTGCGGTCGAGTTGGGGAGCTGCGGTCACGCATCCATCGTAAGACTTATACTTCTTGCCATGCTGAGAACAAGGCTGGCGATTGCAGGCGATGCGCCGCTGATCACGCGCCATCGGCACCGCATGTTTGTGGATGCGGGGCGGCGTGACGATCAGGTGCTGAAAATCATGGACGAGCACCACGAGCCGTGGGTGGCGAAGGCGATCATCGACGGGCGCTACATTGGCTGGCTCACCGAAGACGAGGGCACAGTGGTGGCCGGCGGAGGCCTGCTGCTGCTGGACTGGCCTCCGCACCCGCTCGATCCGCGCTCGTCGCTGCGTGGGTATCTATGCAACGTGTACGTCGAGCCGAGTCATCGCCGCCGCAAGCTGGCGAGCAATCTCATCGATTTGGCGCTGGCCGAAGCGCGGCGGCGCGGGATTCGCGTGGTCTCGCTGCACTCGACCGATGAGGGACGCGCGCTGTACGAAGCGAATGGTTTCCGGACGACGAACGAGATGTTCTTCGTGGAGCCGGTGGAAGCGTGAGGAACAGGAATCAGGAGTCAGGAATCAGCTATCTGAAACCCGATCAGCGCAGGATGCGGTAGCCGCCGAACTCGCCCGAGGCCGGGCCGCTGCTGCCGTAGTCGAGATCGAAACCGAGCTGGAGCTTCGCAGCTTCGGACATGCGTCCCGGACCCCACGGCGGATCGAAGACGACCTGCACGTTAACTTCCTTCACGTCGGGCAGGCGGCGGAGCTTTTTCTCGACGTCAGCCTTGAGCACATCGGACATGCCGCAGCCAGGCGCGGTGAGCGACATGTCGACGTCGATCTTTTTGCCGCCCTCGGGATGATCGGCAATGTCGCAGCGGTAGATGAGACCCAGATCGGCGATGTTGACGGGGATCTCGGGGTCGTAGATGGTACGCAGCTGGTCCCATACCATCTTCTCGCTGAACTCGGGAGGAGCAGCGCCTTCGACGGCGGGTCCGCGCTCGCCGAGAGCGTCGGCATCCTTGTCTTCAATCCGGTAGAGCGCGCCCAGGGCGGACACGGTGTAGCTGCCACCGAGTGTCTGGGCGATGCGCACCGTTGTTCCGGCCTTCAGAAGCTGCGGCGTTCCTGCGGGAATGGCGACGGCCGGGCAATCGCGCGTGAGGGTGACGGATTGGTTGGTGATGATCATAATGAAGCAGCCAGCAGTCAGCAGTTAGCGGAGAACCTCGCGACTAGCTGCTGTCGGCTAGCCGCTACTTGCTACTCAGTTGACACCTTCTCCTGCTTGCCTTCGAGCGCGGCCTCGAGCGTGTGCCAGGCCAGAGTGGCGCATTTCACCCGCATGGGGAACTCGGAGACTCCGGAAAAGACGGCGAGCTTGCCGAGTTCGGCCTGTAACTGCTCGTCGTTCTCGTGCGTGTGGCCGGTGACTAGATCGTGGAAGCGCTCGAAGATCTTCTGCGCCTCGGCCTTTGTTTTGCCTTTTACGGTTTGCGTCATCATCGAGGCCGATGCTTTGGAGATGGCGCAGCCGGCGCCCTGGAAGCCGATGTCGCGGACGGTGTCGCCGTCCATTTCGAGATAGACGGTGAAGCGGTCGCCGCAGAGCGGGTTGTAGCCCTCGGCTTTGTGATTCGAGTGCGCCGGCTCCTTATAGTTCCGGGGAGCCTTGCTGTGCTCGAGGATCACTTCCTGATAGAGGTCGCGCAGCTCCGGCATTAGGCGAAAACCTCCCGCACTTTGCGGATGCCGGCGACGAGCGCGTCCACTTCCGCGCGCGTGTTGTAGACGGCGAACGAAGCGCGCACGGTGGCCGGGATGCAGAAGCGGTCCATGACGGGCTGCGCGCAGTGATGGCCGGTGCGCACGGCGATGCCCTCCTGGTCGAGGATGGTGCCGATGTCGTGCGGGTGTACGTCTTCAATGACGAAGGAGAGGACGCTGGCCTTGTCGGCGGCGGTGCCGATGACGCGAATGCCGGGGAGCGCGGAGAGCTTTTTGGTCGCGTACTCCAGCAGGTCGTGCTCGTGCGCGGCGATCTTGTCGGTGCCGATGGATTGCATGTACTCGATGGCGGCCTTCAGGCCGACGACTCCGGCCATGTCCGGCGTGCCCGCCTCAAATTTGTGGGGGACCTTGTTGTAGGTGGTTTTCTCAAAGGTGACCGACGCGATCATGTCGCCGCCGCCCTGGTACGGAGGCATGGCCTCGAGCAGCGCTTTTTTGCCGTAGAGCACGCCGATGCCCGTGGGTCCGTACATTTTGTGCGCGGAGAAGGCGTAGAAGTCGGCGTCCAGATTGCGGACATCGACGGCGATGTGCGGGACCGCCTGTGCTCCATCGACGAGAACCGGGATGCCCTTTGCGTGTGCCATGGCGATGAGCCGCTTGACTGGATTCACAGTGCCCAACGCGTTGGAGACATGCGAGAGGCCGACGATCTTCGTCTTCGGGCTGAGGAGTTTTGCGAATTCGTCGACGATGAGCTCGCCCTGGTCGTTGATCGGGGCCACGCGCAGCTTCGCGCCTTTTTCCTCGCACAGGATCTGCCAGGGAACGATGTTGGAGTGGTGCTCCATGGCGGTGATCAGGACTTCGTCGCCAGGGCCGACATGCGCGCGTCCATAGGTCTGCGCGACCAGGTTGATGGCTTCCGTGGTGCCGCGGGTGAAGATGATCTCGCTCGAGTCGGCGGTGTTGATGAAGCGCTGCACGGCCTTGCGGCCTTCCTCAAACTCCAGCGTGGCCTTCTCGGAGAGGTAGTGCACGCCTCGGTGGATGTTGGCATTGCCGCTCTCGTAGTAGCGGACCAGGGCGTCGATGACGGACTGCGGTTTTTGCGAGGTGGCAGCGTTGTCGAGATAGACGAGATTATGTCCGCGCGCCTGGGTGTGCAGGATCGGGAAGTCGCGCCGAATCTTCTCGACGTCGAGCGTCGCCTTCTCAGGCATTACTGCGGTGGCTGTCATCGTTCGCTCCTCTCAGCCTTGTTCAGTCCGTTTCGCTCCAGTTGCGTTCGGTCACGGCTCCCGTCGCCTGCTGCGGGTGCGTTTCCATAAACAGCAGATGCTCGCGAACCAGCTTCTCCACGTGATCGCGGGCCGCGCCCTCGTGCATGCGCTCGACGCACTCTTCGGCGAAGGCCATCAGCAGCAGCTTGCGGGCCTCGGCTTCGCTGAGGCCGCGGGAACGCAGGTAGAAGAGCGCGTTCTCCTCAATCTGGCCGATCGTCGCGCCGTGCGTGCACTTGACGTCGTCGGCGTAAATCTCGAGCTGCGGTTTCGTGTCGATCTGGGCGTCGTCACTGAGCAGCAGGTTGCGGTTCGTCTGCTTGGCGTCGGTTTTCTGCGCGACCTTATGGACGACGATGCGGCCGTGGAAGACGCCGTGCGACTGGCCGTCGAGGATGCCGTTGTAGAACTGTCGGCTGCCGCAGTGCGGGCTCGCGTGCTCCACGTGCATGTAGTTGTCCAGATGCTGACGGCCGGTGCCGAGAAAGAGGCCGTTGATGAGGCACTCGCCGCCTTCGCCGGCCAGCACGGGATGGACATTGTTGCGGACCAGTCCACCGCCGAGCAACAGCGAATGCGACGCCACATTGGCGCTGCGGCCCTGCTGAATGCGCAGCGTCGAGAAGTTGAATGCCTGCAGATGCTCGCGCTCGATGAGGTAGTGGTGCGCCGTGGTGCTCTCGCCGGCGATCAGTTCGGTCACTGCGTTCGACAGCACGGCGGATTCGCCTCCGACGGAGACGTAATCTTCGACGATGCTGACCTGGCTCTGGTCCTCGGCAATGATCAGGTTGCGCGGGTGCGTCATGGTCGCGCCTTTTTCCTGTGTCGAGAGGTAGAGCAGGAAGATGGGCTGGTCGAGCACGACGCCGCGCGCGACGTGGACATAAGCGCCGTCTGTAATGAAGGCGGTGTTCAGGGCGACGAAGGCGTCGCGGTCCTGGTCGGCGTAGCGGCCGAGGTGCTTTTCGATCGTCTCGGGATGCTGTGCGATCTGGTCGCGCAGGCTGGAGACGGTCACGCCCTTTGGCAGGTTGCCGGTCGAGGACAGATCGGACGCATAGCGGCCGTTGACGAAAACCAGCTGGATTTTTGCGCCATCAGGCGCGAACTGCGCCAGATCCTTCTTCGCGATTTTTGCCGGCGCGGCTGGGCAAAATGCGGTACGCGCGACGGGGGCGACGTTGGTAAAGCGCCAGTCCTCATCGCGGGTGGTGGGAAATCCTTTGTCGCAGAAGCGGGCAAAGGCGTCCTCGCGCAGCTTTTTCAGCCACGCGGGAGCGGCCGCGTTCTCCTGCGTTTCGGTGAACGCATCGAGCCAGCTCTGGAGCGAGGTTCTCTGTTCGGTCGCCGTGGCCATTACCTGCCGACTCCCGCCGGCTGTGGCGCGTCCTTCTCGGTCCAGCCGTAGCCCTTCTCTTCGAGTTCCAGCGCCAGCTCTTTGCCGCCGGAGCGCACGATGCGGCCATCGACCAGCACGTGGACAAAGTCCGGGACGATGTAGTTGAGCAGGCGCTGATAGTGAGTGACGACAACCATGGCGCGCTCGGGGCTGCGCAGCGAGTTGACGCCGTTGGCGACGATGCGCAGCGCGTCAATGTCGAGGCCGGAATCAGTTTCGTCCAGCACGCAGAGGCGGGGTTCCAGCAGCGCCATCTGCAGAATCTCATTGCGCTTCTTTTCGCCGCCGGAGAAGCCCTCGTTGAGCGAGCGGTTCATCAGCTTGTCGTCCATTTCCAGCAGCCGGAGCTTCTCGCGGAAGAGCGGCAGGAAGTCCATCGCGTCCATTTCATCCTGGCCTCGATACTTCCGCTGCGCGTTGAGCGCCGAACGCAGGAAATAGGTGTTGCCGATGCCGGGGATCTCGACCGGGTACTGGAACGCGAGGAAGACGCCCTCGCACGCCGCTTCTTCGGGCTTCATTTCGAGCAGGTCTTTGCCGTCGAACGTGATAGACCCCTCGGTGACTTGATAGGCATCGCGGCGCGCCAGCACCTGCGCCAGCGTGCTCTTGCCCGAGCCGTTCGGCCCCATGATGGAGTGCACTTCGCCGGCGTTCACCGTCAGGTCGATGCCCTTGAGGATTTCCTGACCGTTCACGGTCACGTGCAGATTTTTGATTTCCAAAAGACTCATGTCTACCCTTTGTCTCCAAACTGCGCAGGGGCTAAAGCCCCAAATTGTTTGTCCGCCTTTGCGGCACGACTCAAGTCGTGCCCTGACACAGAGCCGGATTGCTGGGCCGGTAGCCGGTAGCAGGTAGCTGGTAGCGGCAAGTTACCGGCTACCTGCTACCGGCTACAGGCTCGCATCTGTCATCCCACGCTGCCTTCGAGGCTCACGCTGAGCAGCTTCTGCGCTTCGACGGCGAACTCCATCGGCAGTTCGCGGAAGACCTGCTTGCAGAAGCCGTTGACGATCATTGAGACGGCGTCTTCGGTTTTCAGACCGCGTTGCTGCAGATAAAAGAGCTGGTCCTCGCCGATCTTCGACGTAGCCGCCTCGTGTTCCATACGCGCCGAGGAGTTCTTCACCTCGATATAGGGGAAGGTGTGCGCGCCGCACTTGTCGCCGATCAGCAGCGAGTCGCACTGCGTGTAATTACGCGCGCCCTCCGCGCCTTTCAGGATCTTCACCATGCCGCGGTACGTGTTCTGTCCGTGCCCGGCGGAGATGCCCTTGGAAACGATGGTGCTCTTCGTGTTCTTCCCGAGGTGAATCATCTTCGTGCCGGTGTCGGCCTGCTGATAATTGTTGGTCAGCGCCACGGAGTAGAACTCGCCTACTGAGTTGTCGCCCTGCAGGATGCAGCTGGGATATTTCCAGGTGATAGCGGAGCCGGTCTCGACCTGCGTCCACGAGATTTTTGAGTTCCTGCCCGCACACTTGCCGCGCTTGGTGACGAAGTTATAGATCCCGCCCTTGCCGTTCTTGTCGCCGGGGTACCAGTTCTGCACCGTCGAATAGCGAATCTGCGCGTTGTCGAGCGCAACGAGTTCCACCACGGCGGCATGCAGCTGATTTTCGTCGCGAACCGGCGCCGTGCAGCCTTCGAGGTAGCTGACGTAGCTGCCCTCGTCGGCGATGATCAGGGTGCGCTCGAACTGGCCGGTCTCCTGCGCGTTGATGCGGAAATAGGTGGACAGCTCCATCGGACAGCGAACGCCCTTGGGCACGTAACAGAACGACCCGTCGCTGAAGACCGCCGAGTTCAGGGCGGCGTAAAAGTTGTCGGTCGAAGGAACCACCGTTCCGAGGTACTTCTTCACCAGATCCGGATGGTTCTTTACAGCTTCAGAAAAGGAGCAGAAGATCACGCCCGCCTCGGCCAGCTTTGCCTTGAAGGTGGTGGCCACGCTGACGCTGTCGAAGACCGCGTCGACGGCCACGTTCGCCAGCAGCTTCTGCTCGTGCAGCGGAATGCCCAGTTTTTCGTACGTCCGCAGGATCTCCGGGTCGACCTCTTCGAGGCTGGTCAGCTGCTTCTTCTGCTTCGGCGCGGAGTAATAAACGATGTCCTGATAATTGATGGGCGGAAATTTGACATTCGCCCACTTCGGCTCCGCCTGCTTCTTTTCCTGGCTGGCCCAGTAGCGGTAGGCATTCAGGCGCCACTCCAGCATGAACTCCGGCTCGCCCTTTTTGGCGGAGATCAGGCGGATTACGTCCGCGCTCAGGCCCTTGGGGATTCGGTCTTCCTCAATCTGAGTGACGAAACCCCACTCATATTCCCGGCTGGCCAGGTCGTGGACGATATTCATGTCTGTGCTCATTCGGCTCTCCAGATTCCTGTTTGGCGGGCGAGGTTTTTTCCGGTCCAGCCCAGCGCGATCAGCAATATACGACTAAAGCAGTCCTATATCAGAGTGTACCCCTGATTCGCTCCTGGTTTCAACTTTGGCTGACGGGTGCACGGCTCGCTGACAATTGGATGACAATCGGCGCTGGGCCGATTCGACTCTGCGGCCCGGCGAGAACGCCAGGCGCGGCGCAGAACGACGCTGCAGAGAATGAACGGAAATCCCGCAGAGCGGGCGGGAATAGTTGACACAGTTCGGGAGTTATTTGCGAGAATGGTGCGCCGGTCCAGCGAGACCCCGTACTCTCATGAGCGCCAGTTCCGAACACGAGAGCACGCCGCTGCATCCCAAGCGAAAGCAGATTGGAACCTGAGGACTCCGGAAAACCGGGGTCCAGCCCGCATCGCCAGGAAAGCAAAGCTGGCGAAGCAGAACGAGCCTTCCACCCACGGAGGGCAGCGGGCTTTTCGGCAGGACGCAAGGGGATTCGCAGTACCGGAGTGACAAGCGAAAGAGTTTGGTGATCGGGAAGAGGTGTTTGCCCATGAAACGTCCTCTGGTCGCGTTCGCTCATCTCGCAGTGGGGCTCCTGTGCGTTGCGTCGAGTTGCTACGCCAGGGCCGACCGCCCCCAGCCCACCGCGCAGACGCCGCTACAAACCAGTCCGTCGCAGGATAGGGAGACCGTCGAAATTCCCGGGCCTCTGCGCTCGTTTTTGCGCATGGCGGGAATCAGCCAGGAGGTCCAGCCGGCGGACGTGCTGCCGCTGCTGGCCCGCAACGTCTCCATCCAGGGATATGAGGAAGGCCGTCCTACCGAATTTCTCCTGATCGTGCAGCGGTACCTTGCGTACGCGCGGAGCGTGGCTTCGCTCGCCGATGCAAACGGCACGATCCGGATTACCGGGTGTGATGACGCGCAGCGGCTGGCGCGCGCGCTGGGCTACCGCATTGAGAAAAGCTGCGGCGATCCCGCTGCTTTTCTCGCGACGGCAGTGCCAGAGCGGGCGTTTCTCACGCTGGATTCCGGTTTTCCTGTCACCGCGCTCGAGCAGGCGGTCCAGAAAAAGTCGACGTTCACATATGCGTTTGCGTCGACGCGGGTTCCTGTGCTGTTCCACGAGCACGACTGGATGGCCATCAGCGACCTGAAGAGGAAGCCGGGCGAGAATTTGGCCGATGTGTTGCTGCACGACCGCAGCGTGGCGCGGCTGTACTGGGCGATGTCGAAGGTCGACTCCGAGACGCAGGTCGCGCTGCAGCATGCGCCGGGCCTGAAGACGCTGCTGCCGCTTGCGCCGGCGCTGGAATTCTACGGAAGCCAGCTCCGCATCCGCGAGGGGCGTGTCCTGCTGCCGGGCGGCCCCGATGCGACGAAGAAATGGGAAGAGCTGGCGGGCGCGAATCCTTCCTCGCCGGGACCTTTTGTGCGGCACCTGCTCGAAGACGATCACGGCTGGCTTGCGGCCTACTACGATGCGCTGGAACACGTGACCCCGGAACAGCAGAATCACCTGCTGGCGGGGGAGCGCCTCAAGTACTTCTACGGCGTGTATCACGCGACGGAAGCCGGCGTGAGCGCGACGCGCGGTATTTTCCCCAGCAATGGCAATCTGATGATCCTGTTCAGCAATGTTCGCTGGGAGCCGAACGGGGATGTCTACATCCCCGGCAATCTGGGCGTCTGGAAAGACATCCTGATGCAGAAGACCGAGTCGAAAATGGTGCGCGACTGGGTGAGGCGCGCGCGCAGCTGGACCAGCCCGGATCAGCTGGTGGCCACACTGATTGCGCTGTCGCATTTCGATACGGAAGACGGGCCGGTGCAGATTTATCTGATGTTGAACGAGATCGACCGCGAACGGCCAGCGTTGCAGCCTCTCTCAGAGGCGACCCTCCGCTCGCTGGCTACACGTTACGCGGAACTGCACGCGTGGTATGCGACGTTTGCGGAATTTCCGGCGCTGGATGACAACTCCATCGCGCAGTTCATTGCTGCAGCGGAACGCATGAACGGTATCCAGGATTCCGGCCTGCGCGCGAACGCTCTGGGCGCCTTCCAGGCCAACATCGGCATCTGGACGATTCTGGCGCGGCAGCGAGAGATTCCGGACAGCCAGCTCAACAAGTCGTGGCAACAGACCATGCAGCCGTTCACCGACATTAATTCCTCGCTGAAGCTGTTCGAGGCCACGCGCGCTTCGCTGAAGTCGGTGGTGGCCGCGGCCGGCGGCAGCGACGTTTCCGAGGACGAAGTGGTGGATCTGCTGGCGGGGCCCGCGCAGCAGAGCGCCGCCGGGCAGCAGGTGCATCAGCTTTTGGCGACCAGGATTCGCGCGGTGCTGGACGACCAGCGCCTCGTTTCGCTGGATACGCTGTTCGGGCTGTTCGATGGGCTGGACGAAATGGCGCATGGCGCCTCGATGAGGGATAGCCTGGTCCAGCTGGCAGGCTCGCTGCGCGAATTCGAGATGCCGCGGCCGATCCTGACCACGAGCGAGCGGCTGGCGGCTGCGCCCGAGATTTACACCAGCCGGCACGCTGAGCTGCAGGTGAGAACGGATCTGACGCGCGCCATCCGGCAGCCGGCCTCTCCGGCGCAGCTGGAGATGGCACGGGGCCAGCTGGCTCCGTTCCTCAGAGACACGCTGGTCGGGCTGAATTACGCGTATTACGAGCCGCCCGGAGCGCAGGCTCTGCATCACGATCCGCTCCTTGTGCGGTCGCATGACTTCTCCTCGGAGTCGGTGCAGGGCTTTGCCGACATCTGGGATGCTCCGCAACTGATGGGCATTGGCGTGACCGCCGGCGGCGGCGCGTATCTGGTGGGTTCGTTGGCCGGTCTGCCCTATGCTCTGGCATCGGCGGAGGAAAACTTCATTGCTCCGGCGAATGTTCAGGCGCTGATTTGGGAAAACGTGGTTCCATCGCTTCTGGTGGATGCGATTGAGCCACGCTGGTGGGGAGTGAGCCCGGCAGAGATGCATGCGGCGGCGCTGTATCAGCGCAGCGGCGAGGAGATTCTGAAATTGGCGGCGGCCAATCCGCAGACGGCGCAGGAGGTGATCGGGGTGCTCTCCGAGCGGCTCTCCTCGAAACGACTGGAAACTGTTGAAGACGGCCTGCGGAGTCCGGAAAGCGCCGAGGCTCTGATCCCGAGGATGTTCCCTGCGGAGACGTTCTATCTTGCGGCGGCGTTCCGCCAGAAGCATCCATCGGACGCGGCGAGCTGGGGAGCGGCGAGCCGTGAACTGGATGACCTGATTGGGAAGGATCCTTCTGAGACCAGCGTGGAGCGGCTCTCAAGGGATTTTGGCGCGCCCCATCCGGCGCTGAACCAGAGCGACGTCTGCATGCTGGCGAATACGAGACCGTTCCCGGCGTTTGGCGGAGAAGCCAGCAGGCTCTTTGGAGAATCGTGGGATTCGAACATTCTCTACTGGGCGCGACTGGCGGACGAGATGAAGTATTCTCCGGCGATGCTGAACGTCCTGGTGCCGGCGCTGACCCAGCGCATGGTGGCGAACATCTTCGCGACGGATATCGAGGACCGGGGCGCCCTGCTGCGCGCACTGCAGCAGACCGGCGATGAGTTTCGCAAGGGGCAAATCAGAGTCCATGTGGCTGGTACACCAGCCCCGCAGCAGGAAAACAGCGGCTGGTGAGACATAAGGAGCGTTATGTTACCGAAACTTTTGCTTACGTTCGGAGTGGGTGCCAGTGTCGTATTGCTGATGGGCAGCGGGGCTCCTCAGTCCGCTCCGCCGCTTAGCTCCTCACCCATCCAGGTCAACGTTGTCCTGGTGCAACTCAACATCGCCGTGACGGACCGCAAGGGGCACTACGTCAGCGGGCTTCATCCCCAGGACTTTGCCGTTTACGAGGACAAAATCCCGGAGAACATCGCTTGGTTTGAAGAGGGAGACCAGTCTGGCCGCAGGATGATCAAAGTGGGACCATCCGGCGCACCCGTCGGGTCAGCAGCCGCACAGGCAGCTGTGGCACAACACGCGCAGAGTGGACCCAGCGGGCCCCAGTCAGGCATGTCGCTCACCTCACAGGAAGGTGCGCGGCAGGCGCTGGAAGAGATGCCCGGGGCGAACGTGTTCGTTCTGTTTGATACCAGCAATTACATGTACCGGAATTTTGTTTTCGCGCAGGACGCCATTACGGGGTTTGTGCGCTCGATGACGGGTCCGGACCGCATCGCTTTCTATTCGTACAGCCGCGACCTGTCGAAGGGGAGCACGCTAACGAATGACCGCCCGCGGATCCTGAACGCGGTGCGCAACAGCGTAGCGGGAGACGATGCAGCGCTTTATAACTCCCTGCTCATGACGGTTCAGGACGCAGCTCCACTGCGTGGCCGGAAGGCGATCGTGGTGTTCTCCAATGGTCCGGATAATGCCAGCTCTGTGCCTCCGGAGGATGTGGAAGAACTGGCGCAATCGACGGGAACCATCATTTACATCATCAGCACGCGGCAGGCGGAGTCGGAGCCGGTTTCGTCCGCGGTCTTCGAGCGCATGAGCAGGGCGACCGGAGGCAAGGCGTACTTCGCGAAGAACTGGGAAGAAGAGGGCAAGGCGTTTGCTTCAATCCGCGATGACCTGTCGCACCTCTATACGCTCAGCTACTATCCGAAGCCCAATCAGAACCGCGGATGGCGCAAGATTACGGTGAAGCTCGTGGGCAGCGGCACGCAGAGCTACCGCGTACGCACGCGCGACGGCTACCGGCTGCTGGAGCAGCCTCCGGCCGCCACCCTGCGCGTTGCAGAACACGGGAGCGCCGCTTCTGACCCTGTGGAGCAGCATTAAAGCTGCTCCCGGGCCATTCTTTAGAAGACGACGTTGATCACCGCGCCATTGGAGACATTGCTCTGCCGCCCGTCTCCGAGGGCCGCCACGACGAAGTAGGTGTAGGTGGTCTTATTTTTCACCGTGCTGTCGGTATACATCGTTGTCGGCGGAATTCCCTTCAGCGTCGTGATGAGCTGCGCGTTCGTGAGCGGGTTATAGCTCTTGTCGCTGCTGTTCGGATCGAAGAGACCGACGAGTCGATACACCAGATAGCTGCGGATCTGGCCGAAAGGCGGGGCGTTCCAGTTGAGAACAACCGCCTTGCTGCCCATCTTTGCCGTCAGGCCGGCCGGCGCATCGACGGTGGAGTTTGCGAGATCGAAATCGACCTCGCCGCCGCCGCCGGTGAGACCGACGCCACCACCGCCGGTCACTCCCACACCACCGCCGCCGGTTAAGCCCACTCCTCCGCCGCCGGTGAGGCCCACGCCGCCACCGCCGGAGAGATCGGATGGCGTTCCTCCGCCGCCGGTGAGGCCGACGCCGCCGCCGCCGGTGAGACCAACACCGCCGCCGCCCGTGAGACCAACCCCGCCGCCGCCCGTGAGACCAACGCCGCCGGAATATCCTGCACCTCCGGCCCGCGCGCCGATCTGACGGAAGTCGATATTCTGCCAGTCATTGAAGCCGACCATTGGTGACGGCGGATTCGGACTGGAGCTGGCGCTCTCGAGCAGGCCGTCAAGGTTCACATCGATCGAGGAGGTGACAGCGTCAGGCGTCATTAAGTCGTTGTTCCAGTCGATCGGGCTCGAATTCGTAACGTTGGTGCCCGCCGCAATTACTCCAGCGTAGCCGGGGCCATTGTCGACGCGTACTTCGCCCGCTTCGCCGTAGATCAGCGGTGACCCGTCGCAGTTCACCGTTGCCGTTCGATTGCCGAGTTTCAGGTCGAAGCTGTTCGGCGGCGCGAACCAGCGCGTGGCGTGCAGCGCCAGCTTGCCACTGGAATCCGCGCCGATCCCGGTTGACTCGCTCAGCGTGTCCTCGTAGAGGTTCTGCAGGCTCTGTCTCGAGTAGTCGATCGGGCTGCCTTCCGGGAAACCGCGAACCTGGAAGAGGTAGTTCATCACGCTCTCGTAATTCGGCTTGCAGTTCACGCCATAGGTCAGCGGGCTCGCTGGATAGTTCTGCGGATAAGTTCCGCCGTGGGTCAGCGAGAAGGAATGGCCGAGCTCATGCATCAGCGTGCCCGCCTGGGCCTGCACGTTGCCGACCTGGTTGTCGCAGTAGTTGCTCTGACCGGCGGGAACTGCTGCGGGATCGGGCTGGCATCCGGGATTATCGTCGGCCGGCCAGAGGCCAAAGGTGATCAGCGAATCCGCTCCGCCGATATCCGAGTGCCCCGAGCTGCTGCTCGGCCCGGCGTAGAGCACGGCGAGGCGTGGCTCATTGGAGAAGGTATACGTGCCGTCCGGCACACCCGTTGTCGTTATGGTGAAGGTCGTGGTCGTGACGGAGTTCGATGTCGCAGAGCTCGGGTTCGAATAAATGTACGTGCCGTTGAGCGCCGGGACATTGATCGCGTCGGTGATGGTGATGCGGTCGAGGTTCGTGTCTCCGAAGCCGGGGCTGCCGGGAGCAGGCTGCGCGCCGGGATAGACGTAACACGGTGACGGCATCGCCCCGGCGCAGCTGGCCGGAGTTTGCAGCGTGATCTTTGCGGTGTTGTTCAACACGGAAATAGAAGTGAGCTGCGCGACGGTCGGATTGTTCGTGGTCGCACCGAAGGCGGTCCACCAGGAGAGAGGCAGGCCGAGGGCGTGGCCGAAGAGGACATAGTGGTAGCTGTCTTTTCTTCCCGGGTCGAAGTACCCGGTCGGCGGAGTCGTACTGGTTCCCGGCGAGGCCGCAGCATCTTCGACGTAGAGCAGGCCGGTTTTCCAGCCGACAGCCACCTGATTGGGGAACTCGCACTGCGTTGCGGAATTCTGGCAGAGGAGCGTGCTCTCCGGAATGGCGTTGCTGGCGGTGTCGGGAAGGACGTAAGTATCGCCGGAATAGATCTGATGTCCTTTGGCATCGCCGCCCAGGTCGAAATGAACGTGTACCCCCTTGTATTTACCGGCCACTGGATCCCAGTCGATCGGCGCGCTCGCAAAAGCGGCGCCAACGGCATCGATTGCCTGCTGCTTCGGCAGATGAGAGTGCGCATAGCCGCCGACCGACGCATCGAGATCAGTGAGGTAATCGAGATCCACGTAGACATCTTTGGTATTCGGATCGGCTCCGGGAAGCGGTACCCTGTGGCCGGTAATAAGATCGGTGTAGCCGAAATTTGTTTCCCAACTGTCCAGCAGGCCGTCGTTGTCGGTGTCCCGCACATTGGTGCCAAAAATAACCGCGCCCCATACAACGCAGCCGCTGTTGCTGCTGTTCGGCACAACGGAACTGGTGACCGGGAGAGTATTGCCAGACAGTCCGCCCGGCGGCACGGATCCTGCGGGCGCCAGCCAGGTCGGGTTATCCCAGGAACCGTTGTACTTGCCGGGGAAGGGCGGCAGCGTTCCATACAGGGAAGGCAGATTGATTCCGTTCAGATAAACGGATTCAAGCTTATTCGCCTGGCCGTTGCCGACGATCTGGGTGATTTCGGCGGCTGGAGAATCGGCGACGTCATAGAACCCCTGCATATCCTGAACCATGGTGGAGCCCTGGTTCACCGGAGCGAAATCGCCGTCGTAGATGACGATGGATTTCAGAGGCGTTGCCGGCGAGAGGACACGGTAGATGATGACGAGGGTTGCGCCCAGAGTCAGCGGCACGCCGCCGCCATTGCTCCCGGAATCGCGCAGCTGCACGATGAAGGAGCCATTGCCGGTTGTCACCCGGCCGGTGGACGGATCGATGGGAAGGTCCGGGCGCACGTCGGCGCGATAGGTATTCAGGAATTTCGTGCCGTTTGCGCTGCCGGAGCAGCCACCGGTGCTCCAGGAAACCGGCGCCTGGGAAGAACTCGGCAGCGACGTTCCCATGATCGGAAAACCGTTGAAAGAGCCGTTCTGTCCGGCCAGAGGAAATTTCGCGCTCTCGACGGTCTGCCAGTACAAAAATGCCGCGACGATATCGGCGCCGGCCGGAACCGAATTGTGATTCGGCTGCGACAGATCCGGGATATTGATGGTCCCGGTGGCGAATCCGGTGCTGTCACCCAGGCCCTGGAGTCCCACGCCTCCAACTGCGTAGTCACCGGTAACGAAGTAATTCCGGAAGATGGAGAGGGGTTCCTGCCCCTGCGCGGGAGAAGCGTACGCCATCAGGCCGATGAACATCGCGCTTGCGAGTATCGCGAAACGGAACTGATAGCGGCGACAGCGCGCCGAAGCGGACACAGTTGGGGCGAAGGAACAGTTTTGACGAGACATACGAAATCTCCCCTCGCAGCCGGTATGGGAACACAGAAGCACGAGAGAGGTGCGGTGAACTGTGATCCTGGTCTGCGGAATCTGGCTGGGGGGAGTGCTGGAGCAGAAGCCGAGAACTGGATTGTCGGGGAATCGCGGGACACTGTCAAGTTCAGGGAAAGCCGGCGCTGCGGCCAGACCGGGCGGTACTTCAGCCCGTGGAGGGGTCTAGTTGCGCTCCTGCTTCACCAGCCCGCGTCGGACTTCTGCCAGCCGCGGATCCTCGCCGGCAGCGCCGCGGATGCTCAGGTATTTCACGTACGAATCGACGAAGCCGGGGCTGTTCATCCCCTGGCGAACTTTTCCCTGGTAGTAGTACACGTCGGGAACGAAGCCGTACGCCGGTACGAAGTCGAACAGGTCGAGCGTTTGCCCGCTCCGGTCGAGGCAACGGTCGAATTCTGAATCTGCCTGAACGAGGAGGCCGGCCTGCAGATCTGCCCGGGCCAGCCCGAAATGTCCGAGCCAGGTATCGAGCTGATTGTTGGCCGCCGTAAATATCTCAATGGCTTTGCGCGGATCGCCTGCCTGCAAGGCAGCTTCACCGTCGATGAGCTTGCCGAAAACCTGGGACTCAGGCTGCGTGTCGGACGCCAGCTGAGCGGAAAGCTGGTGCGCTCGGGCGGATTCACCCGCGGCTGCGTACAGACGGCCGGCACGGAAAAGAACCGAGGAGGATTTGCTGTTGGCGAGCGCCTGCTGGATGGCCTGCAGCGCGGCGGCTTTTTGGCCCTGCGCGAGTCTCACGTCGGCGAGGGCTGCGAAGTCTGCGGCAGCAGAGTCGAGGCGTCCGGCCTTCCGGTCGGCGGCCGCGCCCTGCTCGAAGAGCTGGGCGGCGTCCTTATACCGGCCCTGGTAGACGGCGATATCGGCCAGACCGGGGGTGGCCATCGACTGGCCAAACGCGCTGATTTTTTCCAGCTGCTGGTAGCTTGCGATCGCCTCGGCTGCGTGACCGTCTTCGATCTGGGAATACGCCAGGGCGACGTAGCCGAATTCCGAGGATGGGTTTGCGCTCAGGATCTGGCGCGCCTCCGCCTGCGATGTTTTGGAATCGCCGGCATAGGCGGCAAAGAGCGCCAGATTGATGCGGGCCAGCTGGTTCTTCGGAAGGATGGCGAGCGTTCTCCGGAGCTCGTCAATCGCTTTCTGAAAATTGCCGGTTCGCCGGTAGCAATACGCAAGGTTCGCGTGGCCAATGTCGTCGGAAGGGAAGTGGTCGACGAGCTGGGAGTTTTCTTCAATGCAGTTTTGCCAGTCGCCGGTCCTCGCATAGTAAAGACCACGAACGCGGTAGCGCTCGCGCTCTGTCATGTGGTCGACGTGCTGCAGGGCCAGCTTGATGTCCTTCTCGGCCGCCTGTGTCTGTCCCAGATTGCCCTCGACCGAGGCCAGGCCGGCATAGGCGCGCGCGAAGTTCGGATCGAGCTGCACCGCCTGCGTGAAGGCCTGCAGTGCCCCCTGCATGTTGCCGGAGGCCTGCTGCTCCATTCCCTGCCCGTACTGGTGTACGACTTCCAGGGAGGAGGCGGTGAACGGTCCACGCGCAGCATCGAGCTGCAGAGAGGCGGGCGTGGTGTCACCGAGCTGCTTGCGGATGGGGACGGCCAGCTGCGGAATGGCCAGCAGCAGATCGTCCTTTGTGGCTGCGGTGATGGAACTGCTGGCGATCATGTTGCCGGTGTTTGCATCTACAGCTTCCACGGAAAGCTCGTATCCGTTACCGCGCCGGTTGAGCGTGCCGGTAATCACGTCGCCGACACCCTGGCCGATCGCCACCAGCCGGGCTGTCTGTTCATCGAGCGTGGTGGATGGATGGGGAAGCTGCTGGGCCAGCTTGCGCGCGGTGCCGCGGTTGAAGGCGTTGACGAAGTTCGCGCCTTCCATCGCGATGTTCATCATCGGCTCCAGCGTGTCGCTGAAGATGGGATCGCCGGTGTAGTTCTGGAAGTCGCCGACCAGCACGGTGACGGGCTTGTGGACGGCAGGCGCGGCCTTTGGCCGCAGCCAGAACCTCGCCCTCACCCCAACGGCTGCAAGGACGAGAACCGTGAGGCCGATCAGGATCCACTGCCGGTGTGATGAAGCGCGAACTGCCGGCGCAGGTGCGGCCGACACCGACGAGGTTTTCCTGCCGGCCACCACATCGAGAGCGTCTATGAGTTCCAGCGCACTGTGGTAGCGCTTCTCGCGGTCCCGCTCCAGGCATTTTGCGACCACCACCACCAGGGCCGGGGACAGGGTAGGGTCGAACTGCGAGATGGGTGGCGCCGCTTCCTGGGAGCGTTTGAGCAGGCTGGCAATGGCGCTGTCCGCTTTGTAAGGCGATACCCCGGTCAGCAGTTCGTAAAGGATCAAGCCAACCGCGAACAGATCGGAACGGGCATCCAGCGGCTCAGCGCGGGCCTGTTCGGGGCTCATGTACTCGATGGTGCCGAGCATGGCGCCGGCCTGCGTCATGCCGTCGCCGGCGACGGTGCGCGCCAGGCCGAAATCCATCAGCACCACGCGGCCGCTGGCCTCGAGCATGATGTTTCCCGGCTTAAGGTCGCGGTGCATGATGCCTTCGGCGTGCGCTGCCGCCAGTGCGGAACAGACCTGCCGGATGATCTCGATGGCTTCTGTGGCGGGTAACTTGCCGCGTTCGGCGAGAAGGCTGTGCAGGTCGCGGCCGGCAACGAACTCCATGGTGATGAACCGGATGCCGTCCGATTCATGGAGATCGAAGATGCGGACCACGTTCTTGTGGGCGACTTCGCGCGCCAGCAACAGCTCCTGCTTGAAGCGCGCCAGCAGTTCGGGCCGGTTGGCCAGGTCCGGCCGGATCACCTTGAGAGCGATGACGCGGTCGACGTCGCGATCGTGCGCCTTGTAGACGGCGCCCATGCCGCCCAGTCCGAGCATTTCGACGATTTCGTAGCGTTCGCCCAGAACGGTTCCGGGCTGCAAAATCGCCGCGTTGTTCAGGGCGACGCGCCCGAGCATGGTGTCGGATTGCGTCCCGGCGCTGGTTCCGGCGGGAGGGGTAAACATACCCGTGCCGGCGCTCGAAGCCGACGATGTGGTGACGACGGTCTCGTCTCCAGACCGGTCGCGGAACTGCATCAGGCTCACCTCCCCTCGTGGTGAGTCGTTCTGGCTGGTAATGTGGCCGAGTATACCCTGGCCTGCATAGGTTCGGCGTGGATTAGAGCGCCGTCCGACGCCAGGATCGAGGGGCCGAGCCAACTGCGTTGCAGGCCGGGTAGAACGGCTACCGCACCTGCAACTGCCGCCATCCGGCCGCGGGTGCATCGGTGGAATTCACAACCTGACCGAGACCGTTGACCCAATAATTCGATTTGGTTCCGGTCCATACATCGCGTTGCTCTCCGGTCAGCGGATCGGTGGTCGGCGTGACGCCGATCATCGCGTTCGTGAAGCCCTCCACCTGAGAAGCCTGAGCCGCCTGATGGCGCTCGAAGGCATTCACCTGATTTTGCATGGCCTGCATCTGCGCCTGGAACTGCCGCACCTGCTCCTGGAGATCCCGCAGGCGTCCCTGTTGCCGGAGCCTCTGGTACTGCATCCCCTCGGCATCCATCTGCTTCTGGCGTTCGAGCCACTCGGGGCTCAGATGGAAGGAGCGCGCCATCTGCAGCGCGATGCTGCGCGCGAGCGCTGATTGTTCCGGCGGAGCCATGAAGCTGAGGATGGTCGGCACCTGCCAGAGTCCGCTGGCCTGCATGGTTCGTGTGAAGGCGAAAACGACTCGCGGACCACCGGCGGTTTCGCAACGCCATGCGATTTGTCCGGCAGAGGTCTCGCCGCCGCCCTCGATCGGGAGATAATCCGGCACGGCAAAGCCGGCATCGGTTGCGTCCGGCTGAGGATTGCGGCAGAGATCGTGGAAGCGAGCCTGCGAGTACAGCACGGCGAACTCCGGCCCGGTGCGATAGCGGGCGACGATGAGCTGCGCCTGGGCTCCCAGGTCGTACACCTCGCCTTCTCTTGTGTGGTAAGCGTTCGGCGGCACATAGGAGGAAACGCCCACATCGCCGATGCGAATGGAGATTTTTCCGTCGGCGGAGCGCACGTCCACCATGGGGCGCTGGTCGGAGTAACCGAGGCGGAAGAGTCCGCCGCGCACGGCCCAGCCCTGCGGCACTTCCACGGAAAAGGAATGCTCGAAGGGATCCTCGAACTGAGTCCAGGAGGGCTTCTGTTCCAGGCCCCCGCCAGCAGCGAGCCCGAAGGTGTTGAGGAGACAGCCGGCGAAGATGAGCGTGAGCACGAGGATGGCAATGGTCAGCAGGGGATCGAAGGTTTTTTCTGCGCTTTTCATGATGAATCTCCGTCGGTCCGAATGATGGGGCTTTGTCTGGGTATGCGGAAATGCGAGGAAAATCGGCTCAGGAAAAACAAGGCTCGCTCACCGGGCTGGAGCGGGTTTGGGATTGTTCACCTCCGCGAGCATCGCTTCGAAGCGAGGATCGCCGTGGAGGGCTGCAAGATCAGGGTCCTTGCTCATGCCGGCGGCGATCCAGCCGGGAAGATGATGATCGAGAGCTTCGCGCAGCAGCCGCATTGCCTCAGCTGACTGTCCGCGGCGGAGCGCGAGACACGCCAGATTGTAAGTAGCCATGGTGGCCTGCGGGCTGTTCGGGCCCATGACTCTCGTGTCTGCCGCTTTGGCTTTCAGCAGGAGATCCTGCGCCCGGTCATAGTCCCCGAGCCGAGTGAGAATCTCAGCCAGGTTGCTCATTGCGGAGAGGGTCAGCGGATGCTCCGCGCCGAGCACGCGGGTCCGAATCGAGATGACCTCCTCAGCCAGCGATTGCGCCTCCTGCAGCTTGCCCTCGTCAGTGAGCACCGCCGTTAGCGTGTTCATGGAGCGCACCGTTTCGGGGTGGTCCGGCCCGAGCACGCGCCGCTTATCCGCAAGCGTTTGGCGGTCCAGCGATTCTGCCTCGGGAAGGCGGCCCTCGCGATAGAGGACGATGGCCAGGTTATCCGCCGCATAGAGCCCCCGCAGCGAATCCTTGCCCTCAACCTGTTGCCAGCCGGCGATCTGCTGGCGGTCGAGGCTTTCGGCCTCCGGCCAGCGGCCTTCGCTCACCAGCGCCAGCGACAGATGATTCATGCTGACCAGGGTGTCGGCGTTGTTGGATCCATCGACTCGCATGCGCCAGGCGAGGACTTTGCGATCCAGCGCCTCAGCTTCTGCGGCATGGCCCTCCTCGTTGAGCACGGCCCCGAGGTAGTCCATGGCGGTGATGGTGTCGGCATTGTTTTCGCCGGAGCGGCGCAGCCGGATCGCCAGCACGGAGCGCAGCAGCTGTTCAGAGTCGCGATACTGTCCGCGACGATAGAGCGCCCAGGCGAGCGAGGCTTTGGATCGCAGCGTGTCGGTGTTCTCGGGCCCGAGCCGTTGCTCGCGAATCGAGACGGCTTTGCGGTAGAGCGCCTCGGCGCGCGAATAGAGGCCGAGGTTCTCATAGACGGCCCCCATGACCATCATCATCTGCGACTGCATGTCGGGATCGGCAGCGAGGCCGGGATCGATTTGCGTGTAGGCGCGATCGAGGATTTCGCGGGCGGTGACCTGGTTGCCGCGCGCTTCGCTGGGATCGGCAACGCGAAAACTGCTCACCATGAAGTCCGAGATGCGGGCGGCGCGGTCACGCTCGCGGGCCACACGGCGCAGAGCCAGCGTTTGCAGCACGGCGGCGGCGGTCAGCACCAGCGCGAGCACCAGAGCCATGGCCGTCCCAACGCGATGGCGGCGGACATATTGCTGCAGCCCGTAGCGGGCGCTGGTGGGGTGCGCTTCGATCGGCCGGAAGGCGAGAAAGCGGCGGATATCCGCGGCCAGTTCGAGCGGCGTACCGTAGCGACGGGTGCGGTCCTTCTCGAGCGCCCTGGCCGCGATCAGGTCAGGATCGCCGGCCAGCTGACGCGCGAGCTGACGCGGGCTGCAACGGCGGCGCGTCGCGGTCTCGCTGGCATTCCCGGAAGAGACGCGGCGGCTGGGCGGAACCAGGGGCTGTTCAGCGAGCCGCGATGCCAGCTGCGAGAGCGGCTGCTGATGCCAGCCGGTCACGTCAAACGGCAGCGATGCGGTCAGCAATTCGTAGAGAACGACGCCCAGGGAGTACACATCGGTGCGAGTGTCGAGGTCGGCGCCGGCCAGTTGCTCGGGGCTCATGTAGCCCGGCGTACCTGCGAGAACATCGGGGCGCGCCGCTCCTGCACCGGAACCCGGCTCGAGAACGCTGGCAAGGCCGAAGTCGATGATGCGCGGCGCAGGCTGGCCATCCACCTCGATGACGAGAATGTTGGCCGGTTTCAGATCGCGATGGATCACGGCTTTGTGGTGCGCGTGCTGGACGCCATCGCAAACGCGCGCCAAAAGCTCAAAACGATCGCGGATCGGCAACTGCCTGCGGTCGCAGTACTGCGTGATGGGCTCGCCGGGCACGTACTCCATCACCAGGAATGGCTGACCGGCAGGCGTCACGCCGGCGTCGAAGACCTTCGCAATCGCCGGGTGCTCCATTACAGCCAGCGACTGGCGTTCCGCCTGGAAGCGCTGGAGCAGCCCCTCGTCGAAGAGTCCGGTTCGGAGCAGCTTGAGCGCGACCTGGCGCTGGAGCGGTTCTGTTTGGTCGGCGAGCCACACCTCTCCCATGCCGCCCTGGCCGATGCGGCGGATCAGACGGTATGGGCCGATGCTGTCGCCCTCGCGCATTTCGAGCTGAGGCTCGATGGAGATCGGTCCCTGCGAGAACGCGCCAGCCTGAGCGTGGGCTGCGAGGAGAGATTCAATTTCGGCGCGCAGGGCAGTGTCAGGGCCGCAGGCGCGGCTCAGGAAGGCGTCGCGCTCGACGGGGTCGCGCTCGAGGGCGGAATCGAAGAGTTCCTTAATTCGCTGCCACTGGGCGGTTTCTTCCAACGCTGTCTCCCCCCACTTCACGCATGAGCCAGGCTTTGGCCATGTTCCAGTCGCGCTTTACGGTTGCGGGGGAGATTTCGAGGGCCATTGCAGTTTCTTCGACGGTCAGGCCGCCGAAAAAGCGCATTTCAACGATCTTCTCCTGCTGGACGTCGCGGCGTGAGAGGCGGTTGAGCGCATCGTCGAGCGCGACGACGTCAACCGTCTCCTGCTGGGGGAGATCGAAGCTGGCATCCAGCTCCAGTTTGTACTGCGGGCCGCGCTTCGCGGCGCTGCGGCGGCGCGCATAGTCCACCAGGATCTGCCGCATCAGGCGCGCGGCAATGGCCACGAAATGGGCACGGTTCTCGGTGGGCAGGGGGTGGTCACCGGCCAGCCGCAGATAGGCTTCGTGCACCAGCTCGGTGCTCTGCAGCGTGTGATCGGAACGCTCGGCGCGCAGGCAGCGATGAGCCGCAAGGCGCAGGTCGCGGTAGACCAGGGGAATCAACGCCTGCAGCGCCGCCTGATCGCCGCTCCTCCAGCGAAGGAGCAACTGAGTCGCCATATTCGATGACGTCGGCACCACGGAACCCCTTTTTGTCGGCGTGGGAAGTACGATAGCCGAGCCTCTCCTGCCGGGTCAATGCACTTTTGATGAATCCGAATTCATTCGCCCGATTGCACAAATCTCCCCTGCTGCGACTTTTCTGAGCCGTTCTGCCGGCCTTTTCCGAATGACTCCCGCGAGCGGTAATCTGTTTCGGTCCGGAAATCACGCGTTCAAGGAACCTGTCCCCATGCCCTTTCGCCTTGCGCTGCTGCTGTTTCTGTTCTCTGCAGTGGCTCCCGCTCAATCCCAGGCTGCCCCTCCCACGCCTGCGGCCCCGGCTGCGAAGGCGCCGCCGTCAGTTGTTGCCGGAATTCCGGTGAACTACGACGAATCGAAGGTGGGGACGTACACGCTGCCGGATCCGCTGGTCCTGAACAACGGCAAACCCGTGCGGAACGCGAAGACGTGGTTTGCGAAGCGGCGGCCCGAAATCCTGGAGATGTTTACGACACAGCAGTTCGGGCGTGCACCGGGGCGACCAGCGGCGGAAAGCTTCGAGGTCACGGACAAGGGAACGCCGGCGCTGGGCGGCAAGGCGATCCGCAAGCAGATCACCATCCATCTGCTGAAGGACCCCGCCGCGCCGAAGATTCACCTGCTGATCTACACACCGGCAGCGGCGAAGAAGCCCGTGCCTGTGCTGCTGAGCATCAGCTTCGGGCCGGTTCAGTTCGCGGTCGACGATCCAGGAATCGAGCCGGAGACGATGTGGGATCCGAAGACCAACACGCGCGTGCCCGCGCGGCCGATGCGCTTCTTCCGTCCGACGGACATCACGCCGCTGCTCGATGTCGGCATTGGATACGCGACGTTCTATTACGGCGACGTGGATCCCGACTACCCGAGCGGCTTTTCGAATGGTATCCGCGCGTGGTACCTGAAGCCGGGACAGAAGGAGCGCGCGCCGGATGACTGGGGCTCGATTGCGGCGTGGGCTTGGGGGATGAGCCGCGTTGAGGATTACTTCGAAACGGATCCGTCGGTCGATGCGAAGCGAGTCGCCATTCATGGAATCTCGCGTCTGGGGAAAACCGTAGTGTGGGCGGGCGCGAACGATCAGCGATTCGCGTTAGTGATTGCCAGCTGCTCGGGAGAGGGCGGCGCGGCGCTGAGCCATCGCGATTACGGTGAGACCATCGCTCATCTCACCGCGCCGTCGCGCTATCCATATCAGTTCGCGGCCAATTACGCGAAGTACGCGGGATTTCCGGACAAGGCTCCGTTTGACGCGCATATGTTGCTGGCGCTGATTGCGCCGCGTCCGGTGCTGCTGCAAACCGGAGACGAGGATTACTGGTCCGATCCGAAGGGCGAGTTTCTTGCAGCCGTCGCGGCAGGGCCGGTGTACAAGCTGCTCGGCACGGATCCGCTCGATACGGACGTGTGGCCGCCGGCGGGGCAGCCCATCCTGCACGACATGGGCTACACGATGCACCACGGTGGACATGGCATGGTGCCGTCGGATTGGGATGTCTATCTTCAGTTTCTGAAGATGCACCTGCATCCGGAGAGCCAGTAGCCCGTCGCCGGTAGCGGGTAGGATCAGTCGCTAATAGATCAGCTTGAGCGAAAACTGAATCTGCCGCGATGTGCCGGCGGTCCTGCTGATCACTCCGAAGCCGGAGCCCTTGATGGTGTTAGCAGGCAGGCCCATGTTCACGATGTTGAAGATGTTGAAGAACTCTCCGCGAAACTGCAGGTCGGCGCGCTCGAGGTTGCCGCTTCGGTGGCCGATCGGAGTCGTCTTGATCAGTGCGTAATCGAAATCATAGTAAGCAGGACCGCGGAAGGTGTTGCGGCCGAGGGTGCCAAAGCGCCCGGAGTTCGGTCCGGTACCGCCGGGAATTCCGACAGGAATCAAGAAAAAGCCTGCGTTGCTAGGGCCGCGGCCGAAGTAGTCCTCGCGGCGCCGGGTCGCGCTGTGCGCGGTGGAGAGGTGCGGCTTCGCGATCTGGTCGGGGCGGTCGGCGCCCATCGTGCCGTAGCCCGTCTGCTGGATTCCCGAGTACACCGTGAACGGCGATCCGCTGCTGATCGTCGAGATGCTCAGCAGTTCCCATCCATAGGTGAGAACGCGGCTGCGCGGTGAAAAGAACCGCAGATCCTGCAGATGAAGGTCCTGGGCGGCGCTCAGCGTGAACCCGTGGGCGACGTCGAATGTCGACGGTCCTTTTTCCGGATGCGTGTTGAACGGATTCTGCGGATTGAAGACGACCACAGCGCCAGCCGAGCCTGTGCCGCCGATCACGCCGCTGACGTCATCCAGCGATTTGCCCCACGTGTAGCCGGCCTGCAATCCCGGACCGCCGCGGCCAATCTGCCCGGAGAGCGAGGTTTGAAGCGCATGGTAAGACGAGTGCGCCGTGTCCGTAATAACACTTTCCTGGCCAAATCCGCCCGTGATCATGCCGGTGCTGTCGAAATCCGTGAACGGCGCAAATCCGGGATCTGCGCCCGGATAGGCATTCGGAGAGGAGGTGCGCGGCAGCCGGAACGACGCAGTGCCCACGTAGGCGGCGTCCGCCGTCAGGCCGCCGAACGCGCGCTCGAGCCCCACTGTCCAGGTTTGCAGAAAGGCGTCGCCGAAGCGGCGATCGATCGCGCTCAGGTTCAGCAACGAAAGCTGATGACCGGGCGCGAGCGCCGCCAGATCATGCTGGTAGCGATTCACGTCCATCACGGTGTTGGCCGGAACTTTCTTCGGATTGCCGCTCGCGAAGACATCCGCACCCTGCGGCGTGTAGGTGTGCGGCAATTCATCCGGCGTGATCTGGAATCCGTACGCGATTTCACCGCTCCGCGATGCGTTCACGCGCGGATAGACGGCGAACGGAGTCGAACCCGTGAGGAAGTTGTCCTGCCAGATATTCGGCGGAATGACGGTGATCGCTCCGCCGAAATGAACGCGCACCTTGGCAGGAGCATTCCAGTCCACCTGCACGCGCGGTCCCCAGCCGTTCCACCCCATCTGATAGCCGGGCTGCGGATTGATGAGATACACCTGCCCAACGCCCGCGGGCGGAAACGGATTCAGAAAGCTCGAGGTGCGGTGCGCCCGCTCGGTGATCGGCGTGTAGACCTCATACCGCAGGCCGTAATCGAGCGCCCAGTGCTCGTTGATCTTCCATGTGTCCTGCACGTACGCGTTCACATCGTTGCGATTGATGGCAGCGGGACCGATATGCGGTCCATTCGAGAAGTCGGGCGGAGCCACCGCGACTGTGTACGAGTACGGATATCCGAGCAGCAGGCTGCTCATCGTATCGGGCAGAGGATCGCCGGGATTGACGTTATGCCGGCCGCTGGATGAAGCAATGAATGTGGGGGAATACACCGTGCCGCCGCCGAAGCCGTATTCCCCGTTGGGGCTGATGCCGAAGTATGTGGTGTCGCGATTCAGGCGCGCCTCGATGCCCCACTTCACGTTGTGCCGGCCGGTGGTGCGCGCGAAGTTGAGCTGTCCCTGAAAGAGATTGCCGAACGCCGACATCACCGAGCCTGCCGCGCCGTTGAAGGGCTCGAACAAACCGTCCACGAATTTGAGCGCCGGATCGGTGTGGTTGGGCGTGGGGAACGACGGCGTGGTGCGCGTGATGCTCAGCGAGGCCGACCACGTGTAGCGTGGCGAGACCGTCCGCGTGTAGGTAAACACGACATTGCGCTGGCGATCGACGTACTGCACGCCAAAAGTCGGATCGAGCAGGGTCTGATCGGGATTGGTCGTGGGTCCCGTCAGATTGTCGTAGGTGAACCGGCCGAGGAATTGCCCCTTCTCTCCGAGTTTTTGATCGATGCGGATCGAAAACTGATTCGCATCGGTGTCCACCTTCGAAGGCGCCGCGTAGGTGCGCTCTCCATAGGCGCCGGTGGGATTATTGGGCAGAGGATAGCGCGCCAGCACGCGGGCAATCGCAGGGTTCACCGGGACTCGCAGCGTGTCTGTCGTGCCATCTGGATATGTGACGGTATCGGTCCCGGCGCGTTCTGCCGCAGTAGGCACCGGCAGTACCTGCGTGGTCCCCAGCACCTGGCGGAATCCCTGATACTGGCCGAAATAGAAGGTTCGACCGCGGCCGTCGTAGATGTGCGGGAAAACGACCGGGCCGCCATTCGTCAATCCGAATTCGTTTCTGCGGAAGGGCGGAATCCGGCCTGGCTCCGCGATCGAGGGGTGGTCGAAGTAGTTGCGCGCATCGAGCGCAGAGTTTCGCAGGAACTCGAAGAACGAGCCGTGGAATCCGCTCTTGCCGGAGCGCGTGATGATGTTGGTAAAGCCCGCTGCGCCGCGGCCGATTTCCGCCGGCATCCACCCGGAACTCGACTGCAATTCCTGAATCGCATCGACGTTGAAATTGGTGAAGGTGCTGCCGCCCATCTCCGGGTCGGAGATGTCCGCGCCGTCCATGGCGAAGGCCGCCTCCACGCCGCGCTGCCCGTTGATGGCGAACTGCTGCGTGAAATTGGTGGCGCCGTTGACATCGGTCATCGTGCCGGCGGCCAGCAGCAGCAGGGTGCTGAAGTCGCGTCCGTTCAGCGGCAGCTGGCTCACGGTCTCGCTGGAGAGCTTCTCGCCGCCCGTCGTGCTGTTCGCATTGGCGGCTGCTCCCGGATTGGGGTTCGGCGTCTGTGGCGCCGGAGCTCCGGGCGCCGAGGCGATAGTCAGCGTGTTTTGATCGGAGATGGTGAGAGCGAGCGGGGTTCCGTTTAGATCGACGGCAATCGCCGCGGTTGCTGGGCGGCCGGGGAGTCTTACGGCTAGCGTGTATTGCCCGGGAGCAATGCCGGGAATCGTGAAGCGTCCATCGGCTCCGGTGACCGCTCTGTTGCGCGCCGACTTCGCCGAAGAAATAACTACAGTCGCACCGGCCGCCGGCTCACCGGCACTCGTGCGGACGACTCCGGTCAGAACTGGACCAGCCTCGGAAGTTTGCTGCGCGGCGAGAGGCATGGCTGCCGGCGTGACCAGCATGAAGCAGGACGCGATGATGCACAGAACCGCCCAATACTGCCGCGCTTGCCTGGGTTTGCTGAGGTATTGAAGCGTATCTCGCCGCTCGCTGATCACCTGCCCGCCTCGTGTTGTCCATAGTAGCAAATGGCTAACTCAAACGATTGAGCACAGCTGCTGAGAAAAACCGGCGAGGCGGTGGCGATGCCGATCCGGCAGCGCTTTCCGCTCCGCCACGATGCTCAGAGATTTCGCTTGTACACGGCAAAATAAGGTTGGTTGGAGAAGCTTCTGTTGAAGCCGGGGAACATCCGCGGCGCACCCTTGCCGTCTTCGACGACAAAGTAATACTCGAGCGCATACTCAGAGTTGGTGTACTCAGCCGGAATGTTCCCGGTGTAGCGGCCGCCGGTACTGCTCGTCTCGACCGAGTTCCACCGCTCTGCCTGGTTCACATGGCGGTACATGAGACGAACCGACGCGGGCACAACCCCGGCAGCGGAGGGCGGCGTAAGAAGAGTGAGCGAGAGCGGCTGGCCGGGACGAAAGCTTTTCTGCGGCGCGTGCTCACAGGGAATACTGGGCCGGTTAGGGCGAGCCTTGACCGTCTGCAGCGCGCCTGCGGCGGTTCTGCCTTGCGATGCTGAAGTGTTCCCCGCCTGCACCTTCGCCTTCATCGCCGCAAGATCCGTGTCGATGCCCGGCAGCCGGTCACTCCAGTGCCCGCGGCGTTTTGGAATCCTGCCGTAGGAAACGTCTGCACGGTAGACGCTGTTCGCGCGCTTCGCCATCGTCGCCCACGCATCTCTCGCCTGCTGGTAGTGGTTCACAGCCGCGTTACCCGCGTCAGCATCGCCTGTGCGCTGAAACATCTCGTAGAGCACAGCGGTTCGCAGCTTATGCGCGAAAAACGTGCCCAGGCCGATCTGGATCAGCACATCTTCCTCAATCCGTCGGAACGCGCCTGCCTTTGGCGACCGTACGGTCCGCCTGGCTTCGTCCAGCGCCGCGGAGGAGGCGGCAACGCAGTCCTCCACCCACTGCGCAACTTCGATCGGCGAGTATTTCGGGGAGGGGGTGCCTGCCAGCAGATCCTGCGCATACTCGACCACGGTCGAGAACATCTGCGGATCGAGAGGGCTCACTGTCCCGAAGCTTTTCGGTGTGGGCGTGTCACCGTAGGGCGAAGGCTCGCTGCCCAGCACAATTGGCATGTTGGTCGGCATCTCGTACCAAAGGTCGTGATTGCTCGCGGAGGCCAGGTGCGCCGATGTGAGCAGCGCAAGAATGCGGCTGGCCTGCGCCAGCGACGTTTCCGTTGCGCTGGCTCCGGAGCCGAATTGCGAGCGGAGATATCTGCGCCAGCTCGCCGGATCACCGTCCGGATTGTAGAGATTTCGTCCCCACACGCGGTAGTAGTACTCGTACTTCTGCCAATCGAATAAGGGATTCAGAGACGGATCCGCGTAAGCACAGCGGCCGCCCGGAGCACCGGAGCCTTCTCGTCCCTTGAAGGTCAGCGGCTCCATCAAGTCCAGGCCGACCGCGCCACAGAAACTGGAGGTGCGCCCGTAAGCAGCGGCCATCTCCGGATCGGCGGAGAGCAGATGCCGCTGCGTGCCCGGCCAGAGGCGGAAGAGCAGTTGAAAGTGCGCGCCCTCGTGCAGGAAATCTCCGTACCCGTAGCGCGTGAAGAGCCGCGAGCCGCCGCTCAGGCTAAAGGGTGTGTTCTGCGCCGCTATTCGGTTGGCGGAGGGAATCTCGAGGGCGCGGATATCCGCCTGTTGATAGCCGAGGCTCTGGTGTTCAGCCGAGTACTTCGCCCCCAGCTTCACCGGCATTCCGGTGGCGACGGCGATGTCGATCATCCGCTGATCGACGCCTTTGGCATGCATGTCGATCTCGACTCTGCGCCCGCAGCCGGAAACCGCCTCAAACAGCGTCTGCCAGAAGTCGTAGCTGCCTTCCGGGATCCCGCTCTCGCCATGAACGCGCATGGTGAGCCCCTGAATTTCCGGGACCTCTTTCAGCAGGATCGCGAGTGCATCGCGGCAGTAGCGGGCGTGGTTTTCCGGAGTGAGCCCTTCGATGCGGTGGTAAGCATTGGGACTGTCCGTCCACTGGTATGCATGCGTCCATATGCCCAGCTGAAAATGCAGCCCGCGGGCCGCTGCCTCCGCCGCGACGAAGCGCAGCGCGGCAAAGTTCTTCTCCCGTTCCGCTGTGCTGAGCGGCACCGGCGTCGCGAGACGCGCGCCTTCGGCGGTTGCAAGCTGCATGACGCGAACATCCGGAAAGCCGGGCACCTCGACGAGATACGGATAAGGGAAATGAAGGTAATCGTCGGTGACGCCGCGAGGGAAGTCGTACTCCAGCCCATAGGCGAGCGCGAAGCGATTGAAGCGGCTGGCAACGAGCGTATCCAGATAGCCGCTCCAGAAGGCCTTGTCGTAATACCAGGACTTGTCTTCCAGTTCGCTGCAGAAGTACCGGCCCACGCTGCGCACCTGATTCGCGGGCTTCTCTTCGACGGTTTCGCGCAGGCGCAGAGCCTCCATCGGATGCGAACCGAAGCGGACGCGCTCGGCCAGTTCGAGCAGGCCGTAGACAAAGCCGAGCGCATCACTCGCTGAGACCAGAACCGCCAGTGTGCTGCCCACCGCTCCTGATGACAGGCGCAGGCTTTCAGGAACTGCGAGCGGGGCGCTGGAGGGAAAGCCGCGGGCCATCGCCGAATCCGCGCCGGCAACCACGACACAGAACGCAGAGCCCCGTGCTGCTTCCGCCGAGTGCGCCCGTTCGCAGGGGAGTCCCTTTGCCGCAATATCCTGGCGCAGTTGCTCTGCTGCTCGGCTCGCCGCCGCGCTGGTTGCATCTTCGTTTGCGGGATCGACGATGATGCAGACGCGGTCCGCGCCTGCTGCGACCGCCCGGTGCGAGACACCATACACTCCGGCAGCGCCGGCCATCTTGAGAAAATCCCGGCGCGCGACGCCACGGGTATTAATGCTCATCTGTGTTCGCATCCCATCGCTAAATTTCTACCGCTACCCAGTATTACCCCTGAAGTCCGCTATCGGGATGGCGCGGCCCCTCTCGCATGTAACGGCACCAGACGAAGACCGCAGGAAGGCAGGTCCAGTCAATGGATCTCAGCCAGAGCGCAGCATGCAGGGTCGCTTCGGATCGAATTGCCAGCCGGGCATGACGTGCTGCATAGCGCTGGCGTCATTGCGGGCGCTGCTTCCGATTCGGCTGTAGAGCTTGTGCGCTTCCTCGATGCGCTGCAGGTCGGGTTCAATGCCTAGGCCGGGCCCGCTCGGCACTTCAATGGCGCCTCCGGCGATCTGCAGCGGTTCGCGCGTGAGGCGCTGGCCATCCTGCCAGATCCAGTGGGTGTCGATGGCGGTGACGTTGCCTGTTGCCGCAGCGGCGACGTGGGTAAACATGGCCAGGGAAATGTCGAAGTGATTGTTGGAGTGCGATCCCCACGTGAGGCCCCAGTCGCGGCAGAACTGCGATGCCCGAACCGACCCCTGCAGTGTCCAGAAATGCGGGTCGGCGAGGAGAATGTCGATTGACTGCAACTGCGCCGCGTGAAAAAGCTGGCGCCAATCCGTCGCGATCATGTTCGTCGCCGTGGCAATGCCGGTAGCGCGGCGGAACTCAGCCATCGTCTCGCGGCCGGAGTAGCCGCTCTCCGCGCCGCAAGGATCCTCAGCGTAGGCAAGCACATTGTTCTTGCCACGGCAAAGGCGGATCGCTTGGTCGAGCGACCAGGCGCCGTTGGGGTCGAGCGTGATGCGCGCCTGCGGAAATTTCTTCGCGAGCGCAGCAGCAGCTTCCATCTCGGTTTCGCCGGAGAAGACGCCGCCCTTCAGCTTGAAGTCGCGGAATCCGTAGCGCTCCTGCGCCGCTTCAGCCAAATCCAGAATGGCAGGAACGGTGAGCGCGGGTTCGTTGCGCAGCCGGCACCAGGGAATGCTCGATGTGGATTCGTCCCGATAAGGCAAAGGCGTGCGGCGTCGGTCGCCGATGAAGAACAAGTAGCCGAGAACGTCGACGCGCGTGCGCTGCTGGCCTTCGCCGAGAAGCGCAGCAATCGGCACGCCGAGAAACTGCCCCAGCAGGTCGAGCATGGCTGCTTCGACGGCAGCAACGGCATGAATCGTGATGCGCTGATCGAAGGTCTGTAATCCGCGCCCGCCGGAGTCGCGATCGCCGAACCGGCTCTGGATTGCGTTCATGACGCGGTGCAGATCGCCGACCGTGGCATTCACAACCAGCGGTTTTGCCTGCTCCAGCACTTCCCGGATCGATTCTCCGCCGGGAACTTCACCAACTCCGGTGCGGCCTGCGCTGTCCGTGAGCAGAACGACGTTGCGCGTGAACCACGGCGCATGTGCGCCGCTGAGATTGAGCAGCATGCTGTCGAGCCCGGCGACCGGGATCACGCGCATCTCGGTAATGCGGGGCGAGGCGTGCATCGGCAATTCGCAATTCAGTTGTGCAGCGCAGGCAGCGGACCGTACGGCGTGATGGCATGGGTCCGCAGCTTGCCGTCCATGCGCAGCGATGCCGAAATGTCCGCGCAGCATTTCACCAGCCGCTCGGCGAGAACAGGCACCTGATGCGGCTGAATCCGCGCAGCCATGCACGAAACGCTGAGGGCGGCGACGACTTCGTTGTTCGCGTTGAAGATGGGCGCGCCGATACAGCGCGCTCCGGCCTCGGCCTCCTCGTTGTCGATGCTGTAGCCGCGGCGGCGAATCCGGTCGAGCGACTGGATAAGCTCCTCGCGCGAGCAGATGGAGTTTTCGGTGAGGGCAACGAACTTGATCTGGTCGATCAGCTCATTGAGCTGCGGTTTAGGCAGCCACGCCATCATGGCCTTGCCCATCGCGGTACAGTGCGCGGGGTTGGAACTGCCCGTCCTCGAGTTCCTGCAGACGCGTTTGCCGGCCGGCCCCACCTTGTCGAGATAAACGACGGAGGTCTGCCGCAGCATGCCCAGGTGCACGGTTTCGCCCAGGCTGTTCGAGAGGCGCTCAAAGAAGGGCCGGATGCGCACGCGGAGATCCATTTGCTCGACGGCCCTCAGGCCGAGGTTGTAGAGGCGCATGCCCAGCTGAAAAGCCTGATCGGGAGTGCGCTCGAGCAGCATGCCGCGCTCCAGAACGATGAGCGCGCGATGAACCGTGCTGCGCGGGGCGCGCATGCGCTCGCTGATCTCACCCAGAGACAGCGGATGATCGCTCTCGCCGAGCAGTTCGAGAATGGCGAGCGCGCGGTCCACGCTCTGCAAGCGGTAATTGCGGCGGTCGGGCCGATCGGGGCGGCCGGGCGATTCGATGCGGGGCATGGTGCTCATGACTGACTCCTGGAGAGGCCGGCGAGATGATGAACGCCGGGTGGTAATCCGCCCAGATACATATAACTGAGCGAGGGTGCTTCCTGCAGCAGCTGCAGCAATGCAGGATCGGGAAAATGCTCCTGCCAGATGACGCCCCAGCTGATCTGCTCGGCGGCTGGGACCCTTTCCGGCAGATCCTGCTGCTCGCCGGAGTGCTGGGTGAAAAAGCTGTTGTCGTGCAGGCCGCTGATGCAGAGGTGCTCGAGGCGGGCGAGGGCGTGATTGTCCGCCGCGAACAGGTGCAGGCCATTCACTTCGCCAAACTCAGCAAGGTAGACGAGCGGCGCGAGCGCGTAGAGGTGATAGTGGAGCGCGCGCCGTCCGCGCCGCATCTCCAGCGGCATCGATCCGTCCGGCTGGATTTCAGCGATGCCAACGCGGTAGGCGTTCATGGCCCAGTCGAAGATCTTTCGGTCATTGCAGGCCACGCCAATGGCGGCCGCTTCCACTCCAGCCCAGTACAGGTGGTTGTTTTTTGCGTGGCTTGTGTCGTAGAAGTCCATCGTTTGGCGCACAACGGACTGGAACCAGGGAACAACGACTCGCTTCCGCTCCGTCGTCTCGAGGCCGCTGTCTTCCACCTTCAGCCATGCGATGCCGATCGCGCCGATCACCCATCCCTGAACGTAATAGGCCTGGCGCGACGACATCTTTCCGGTGAAGACGCCGTCTTCAGCAGCCGCGAGCGTGTGCTCGATGACGCACTGCGCAGCGGCGTGGCTGCCGGTGGAGCGCCATGCGTCCGCTGCATTCACGATCACCTGGCCCAGATTCTTATACGGCCCGGAACTCGCGGCGTACGCCTTCCACTTCTCGGGATCGATGATCGACGACTTGCTGTCGGAATAAAAGCCTTCCGTGGTGAGGTCGCGGGAGAGATGCACGACGGCGGGGCAGGCGTACGGCGCAGTCGTCTCCTGCACCTTGTACTGCTGCCAGGGCGAGCGCAGCGGAGCGTCGGCACGCGCGGCGGCCCCTGCGGCCAGCAATGCTGTCAGCACAGCAAGACCGCGGCTCACCTTCATCGCTGGCCCTGCACTCCCGCGTAATCCTGGCGAAACGGAGTAAAGAAATCCAGCACCTCGGATTCTTCCAGCGCGCTGGCTTCGTGCTCGACGCCTCCGGGCACGACGATGCTGTCGCCGGCGCCCAGTTCGCAGACCTGCTGCTCGCGGACAAAACGCAGGCGGCCGCGAATCACGTACACCATCTGTTCGTGCGGATGGCTGTGCCGCGCGCCTTTCCATCCCGGCCGCATCTGGTGGCGCACGAGCATCATCTGCTCGCTCCAGGCAAGCACCTGGCGATCCAGACCATCCTCGGGATGGGTCGGCGGAACATCCGCGAGCTTCAGCGGACCGGGCACGCCTTCATTCCGGGATGCGTCTGCGGAATCGGTCATCGCCGGCCCTCAGCAATCCTCATGAAGTTCAGTAATTCTCCTCGCAAGCTGCGATTGTTTCTGTGCCGCTCGGCCGTTGTCAAACCAGTGAACACCACGCACAACAAGAAAAAGGCAGCGCGGAACCACGACGGCTCCGCGCCGTCTCTGCCCTAGAACGTGAGCCGCAGGCCCAGTTGCAACTCCCGTGTCCCGCTCGCGGAATTGATATGTCCGAAGAGCGAGGAAGTGAGAGTGGACGTGGGCGCGTTGAGGTTCACCATGTTGAACAGGTTCGTCGACTCGAAGCGAGCCTGCAGGTTGTAGCGCTCATATTTGAAGTTGCGGAACACGGCCATATCCACGTCGTGGTAGCCGGGCTGATCGAGATAATTGCGCGGCGTATCGCCATCCGCTCCGCCGGGACCGATGCCGAGACCTGGACCGTTGGGACCAAACGCAGCGGTGTTGAACCACTCCGCCGCCACCGCCTGACGGCTGCGGTGCGGATCGAGGCCGGGATTCACTCCACCGACCAGGTTTGGACGGTCCGTATTGTTCCCGTCGAAGTTGTTGTCCTTGCCGGAAGTGAGATTGAACGGCTGCCCGCTGTGCAGCGTCACGATGGGCGAGATCTGCCATCCGTTCGCGACCGCGCGCACGAACCGGTTGCCGCCGCTCATGTAGCTGAGGTCCCAGATGCCCGAGGCCACGAACATGTGCCGCTGATCGAAATCCGACCGGCCACGCTCCTCGCGCAGATTCGCATAGTCTTGCGGCGTGACCACGCTGACGAACGTCGAATCCAGCGTAACGCTGTCCAGGCTCTTCGCAAATGTGTAGTAGCCGTTGAAGGTGAAGTGCTGGCCCATGCGCTTTTGCGCCGAGACCTGCAAAGCGTTATAAGTCGAGGTCTGGTGCGACTGGATCGAGAAGACCTGCGCCAGAGTTCCCGTGTCGAGCGGCCGGCGAGCGTCCACATTCGAAGTCGTCGGCGTAATGCCGTTGGGGTTGAACAGCGGATAGTTTAGGTCGTAGGCAAAGGGCAGGTTGTGCGCCCACGATCCGACATAGGCAGCCATCACGCTCAGGCTGTTCGTGACCTGCCTCTGGATCGACATGCTCGCCTGATACGTGTACGGCCAGGTGAAATTCTTGTCCACGCCCTCGATCTCCGCGGGCTTGAGGAACCGCGGACTTGACGCCGAATAGTTGTAGGGGAACGGAGAGACGCCGCCCGGCAGGCTGCCGTACGGGTCTGTCAGCGATTTCACGTTGTTGAACTGCTCGCGCACTGCAAACGGCTGGAAGTTCGACTGCGCGTTCCACAGGTTGCCGGCGATGCTGCCGTAGAAGATGCCGGCTCCGGCACGCACAGAAGTCTTGCCGTCGCCGAAGGGATCCCATGCAAACCCTACACGCGGAGAGAAGTGATCCTTGCGTGCGGGAATCACGCCACGGCCCACACCTGGATCGCCGGGGAAGAGCATGCCCAGCGGCGCGGCCGGCACTACTTTTGACTGCACACCGGCTACGAAGGTGTCTTCGCGGTTTTGCGGATCGGTGGGCGGCGTCTGCAGATCGTAGCGCAGCCCGAAGTTCAGCGTGAGGCGCGGCATGATCTTGAAGTCGTCCTGCACGAAGAGACCGGTGTACCAGGCATTGTCGAGCGCCGTGTCCGGCGTGTCCTGATTCATGGTGTTGGGCAGGCCGAGCAGGAAATCGGCGGTCGGATTGCCCTTGTATTTGGACTTCTGCGCCGAGGTGCCGTTCTTGATCTGCGTCTTCGCGCCGGTGAAGCTGAAGGTGCCGTAGTTATTCAGGAACGTTTCCGTGATGTCCTTGTTGAGCGAGAGCTCGCCGCCGAGGCTGATGTTGTTGCGCCCCTTCGTCCAGTTGAAAACGTCGCGGATCGCATAGAAGTTCATGCCGGCCACGGGGCCCTGGATGGCCTCGCCCAGCGTGAACGCGCCGCTGACGGAGACGTTCGGGAGCGCGGGCACGCCCTGCACGCGAAACGCTGACCCGTAATCGGCGAGGGACTTCCTCGGATTGTCGATGCGTCCGCCGAAGAAGCGGGTGTACGTGAGCCACAGCTGATTCACCATATGGTCGTTGATCGCCCACGTGTCGCTGACGTTGGCATCGTGCTGGCGCCACTGGTAAGTTTCCTTCGACCACGGCAGATTGCCCGCAGGCTGCGTGATTTCGTGGCCGGAGGTGATGTAGTAGCTGGCCATCAGCTGATGCTTCTGCGTGAGCTGGTGATTGAGCTTGCCCAGAAACTCATCGGTGACGAAGGGATTGGGAACGAAGTACTGATAGACGCCATTGGGCTGATTCGCCTGAGGAACGCCGGGCAGTCCGGACGGCGGATTGAGCAGCGCCAGCGCCGTCGGATCGAGACGGTTGGGGGGAATCCAGCCCTGCACGCCGTTGTAGGCGAAGGGCTGATTCGTCGTGGGATCAATCGGGATCACGGCTGACTTCGAGAAGTTTCCCTGGCGCTCGAGAGCCGTGGGCACCACCGCGCTGTTGTAGAACTGACTGGTCGTCTGGCGCAGCCCGCCGTAGCTGCCGAAGAAGAAGGTGCGATTTTTGATGATCGGTCCGCCGAGCGTCGCTCCGAACTGGTTGCGATGCAGCGGCGGCTTCGAATTCGCCGCCCACGGCGTGGCATTCAGCTTGTCGTTGCGGAAAAACTCAAATGCAGAGCCGTGCAGCGAGTTGGTCCCCGAGCGCGTGATGACGTTGATCACGCCGCTGCCAAACCTTCCGTACTCAGCCGCGTAGTTGTTCGTCTCCACCCGGAATTCCTGAATTGCATCGGGATTCGGAACCTGGTTGCCCGTGTTGCGCAGCGTGTTCAGGTTGATGCCGCCATCGAGGTAATACGACACGTCGCCCACGCCGTTGTCCGAGCCGCCGTTGATGAAGGCGTGTACCTCCGGATACCCGAACGAGAAGGTCTGGTTCACGTGCTGCACGCCGGGCGTGAGGCTCAGGAGCTGATACGGGTCACGATTCACAAGGGGCAGCGAGACCAGGTCCTGGTTCTGCACGGTGAAGCCGATTTCCGGATTCGTCGTATTCACCAGCGGCGGAGCGGCGGTGACGGTGACGGTCTCGCTGGTCGCGCCCACGGCCAGCGCGGCATTCACCGTCTGCACCTGTTCAACAGTCAGCACGACGTTTTGCTGTACGTACTTCTTAAATCCGCTGGCCGTGAAGGTGAGGGTGTAGTGGCCGACGGGCACAAACTCCATGCGGTATTCGCCCTGGCCGTTCGTGACGGTGGTCTGCGCTATTCCCGTGTCGTTGTTATGCGCCTGAACATGAACCCCGGGAATGGCCGCGCCCTGCGGATCGGTAACGGTTCCCACGATCGTAGCTGTGACCTTCTGAGCGAATGCCCAGGAACCAGCGAAGCCTGCGACGACGACGATGAGCGCGAGCGCACGCGCGCATCGGCGAACTGACTGCCTCGAAATCATGATGTGTACAACTCCCTTGCGCGCGTGGTGTGGGCAACTAAGCGCATGGTTCGTTCTGGGGAACGCCGCTTCGCGGAGATTCGCGCCGTGAAAATTCTTCCAACTGTAAAAAACGGGTGTCAACGAATCCGCCACCATGCCATTCCGCTATGTGAGACGGCAGGTTCAAATACGTGAACGCACAGGCGTGCCAACATGCGCCCCGCCAGCACAGCTGCAGTCGGAGAATCGATCAGATCTGCATCCAGAGGATCGGCTGGCGGACAGGATGGTTGCGGATGATCTCCGGCACCGTCGGCTCGGGATTGAGCCGCTGCCACAGATGGAGATAATCGGGGCGCTCGTACGCGAGGCCGGCGAAGAGCAGGCTCGGCTGGCGCACCGGCAAGTCGTCAAAGTACTCCACGTCGTGCCGGTACGGCCAGCGGCTTTTGTCCTCGATGTACGGGAACATGAAGGCGAAGGCCGCTGCCAGGCCGGCGCCGTTGGCGGTGCGGTATGTCCACAGGTCGTCATTTGGCTGCGAAAGCACTCGTGCACACATGCCGACGATGTCGAGATTGAAAAGCGAGTAGCTGTAGGGCTTGGTGCGCGCCAGTTCGAGCGGGAAGCTGCCGTTGGGAGCGATCTGGTTGGGCACCAGCGTGTTTTTAAATCGATCGCGGCAGGCGTCGCGGACAGCCCCATCGCCGGCGTACGTCGCGAATTCCGCCGCCTGCAGCAGCCAGCACGATCCGTGATTATTTTTCGCCGCGCGCTCCTCGAGGCCGCGGTCGGAGGTCGTGAGCCAGCGCAGATAATCGCTGAACCACTGCCGGGTGCCCCGTGCCGTTGCGGCATCGATCGCGTGTCGCTGGTTGAGGACGATCGCGGCCTGCACGACCTCCACCAGATGCACCGTGTCGATAATCCCGATACTCCGCCCCGTGTCGATGCCGTGAATAGCCTGCGCGTATTCGAGGTTCGCATTCATGCGCGTCGCGGGATCTACGAACCAGGCGCGCAGGTGCGCCGCGGCATGATCGGCGAAATCGCGTCGCCCGGTCAGCACCCAGGCGGCGGTGAGCGCGGGCATCTGCATGCTGAGCCGAATCAGCAGCTCGCGGTGCGCGACAAAGTTGTCCGGGTTCGATTCGCCGTCGCGGCGAATGTAGGGACCGTTCGGGTCCTTTGGATTCGGCCACCAGTAGTCGCCCTCGGAGAAGTAGTCATGCAGCCCGCCGGCGCTGCGCGGGGCGCGCACCGAGGTGATGGTGCGCGGCGGCTCGTGCAGAAAGCGCTCGGCATCGCGCAGCACCCATGCCCGATCGATCGCCTCCACCTCGTGACGCGGATGCGCCCATGCCCCACCCAGTCCTGCCGCGCGCAACTCCGCGAAAGCGAACGGCGCGCTCGCTGCCGCCGCCATGGCCCCTACGTACAGAAAACTGCGTCGAGAGAGAGCAGGTTCAGAGTTCGGCGGGAAACAGCGCGGGTTCATGCGAACCCAATCGTATCGTCCTGGCGCGGGGCGCTGGAGCGCGAAGGCGGTCGCCCGTTTCACACTGTGGGATCTTTAAACGGAACGAAGCAGCAGAAAGGCGCTTCTCTCTGCCGCTTCGCGCGTCGTTCTCTGTGTTCCCCGGATTGTTGTACGGAACGGAGCTCCTTTTGGCAGGCTGAGAAGGTCAGCTCCGTCCATCGTGCGGCTGCTGCGCAGGCTGCGTTTCCGTGAACAGATTACGCAGAACTTCGCCGAGCCGCGATCCGCTGCGCGGAAAAACGCCGTCTCCGGCGAGCCCGCTCGCTTCGAGGCCCGCATCGGCCACGTAGCCTACAAACTGCTCTCCGTTGTTGCGCTTCACCCGGAGCGCCGCCGCCACCGCATCTTCCACGGCATATTCCCCGGTTACTTCCAGCAGGATCACGTCGAAATTCTGCCGGCTGAGGACCCTTTGAATTGCCGAGTAATTTCCGGCATACGCCACCTCGAACCCCTGTTCCTCGAGAACCCTGTGCAGCGAGCTTCCCAGCCGTTCCGTGTCGCTCGCCAGCAGGATCGATGGATTTCCCGTTAGCCGTCCCGAAACATCCCTCGTGAGAGCCACGTCCATGCCATCTCCTGTTTTTGTGTGAACTGCTTTAGTTTTCGTTCTCCCATGCCCTCCCTGCCGAGCGGTCCGAAATTCGCCGGAATTTCGGACCGGCTTGCTGGCCCGGCAGGACTCGGGAAACCTCGTGCGTCCGTTAAATAGAGGAGCGAACCAGAACCCGCCCCCTCAGGCGCAGAACCTATTTCGCAAGCCCCGTGCCAAAGCCCTTCACAACCCGATCACGCCTAGGTAAACCGCTTTTCTGCAGGTGCTTAGCTCGGAATGCAGGTGAGGCAACCCTTTGCCGCCCGGCACTTCGGTAACGGCACTTTGGCAAGAATTCCCAGCCTGGAAAGCTGGGCGGAATCCCGGCGATTCTCGGAGGAAAGCCAAAAACCGCGGCAATATCCCAGATTTCACAGCGCATGAGCGTTGCGCCAGCCCCTGCGGAAGCAGGTTGCGCACCCGTTCTCGGCCTCGCCCCAGCGCTTTTCCTCAGATTTCATTGCTTTTCAACATTGCCTCTCCGCCCAGCCCTGGGTACGATCAAAAAGGTCGGTGGGAGCGCACCAGGGTTGCTGAGCCAACGAAACGGTGCTATCTTAAGAATCGACGGATAAAAGCAAGAGGCTTCGCTGCGGGTCTCCGGATCCGGTTGAGAGTTGCGAAGCGGGTCGTTCGACGGGCTGAGAGCCATACCGAACAATCCATTGCAGATACGGGGTCTTCGGACGCGCGGCATTTTGCGCCCCTGAGAAATCCCAAAAGGGCGGCAAGCCGCCCGGCGCGCATGTTGTCGCGCTCACGATGTTTGAGAGTTTGGCGCTGGATCGGGCAGGGACGCGAGTCCGCATGCCCGTAAAAGTGAATCGTTTGATCTTCGGCTGAATCTGAAGAAAAACGTTTCCTTTGGCGAACCTGAGCGGTCAACAGGCCCGGATGGAGAATCCGAGTGGCTGGTTGACATGCACCACCGAGATTCGATAGTCTTGGAGGGTTCGCGCAAAAACACAGCGCAACAAGTTCGAGGACACGCAGGAGTGCCGGAAGGCTCCTCTGCGGACTCGATCCAAAGCGGTCCGCTCAGGCGGGAAGCCGTTACGGATCTTTGACAATCAGGTTGAACATGCCAGTCGTGAGAATACGGAGAGATCCGGTTTGATCATTCTCACAATGTTAGAGCTTCGCGGTCTTTTTCGAGCATCGCGAAGCCGATTCCTCCCGAAGACCTCCGTCGTCGGGTGGGAATCATCAGGTTTCAAACGAGAGTTTGATCCTGGCTCAGAATCAACGCTGGCGGCGTGCCTAACACATGCAAGTCGAGCGAGAAAGTGGAGCAATCCATGAGTACAGCGGCGCACGGGTGAGTAACACGTGACTAACCTACCCTCGAGTGGGGAATAACCTGGGGAAACCCGGGCTAATACCGCATAACACCTACGGGTCAAAGGAGCAATCCGCTTGAGGAGGGGGTCGCGGCAGATTAGTTAGTTGGCAGGGTAATGGCCTACCAAGACGATGATCGGTATCCGGCCTGAGAGGGCGCACGGACACACTGGAACTGAAACACGGTCCAGACTCCTACGGGAGGCAGCAGTGGGGAATTTTGCGCAATGGGGGAA
>DASYYN010000149.1:0-4347 GCA_035933815.1 Acidobacteriaceae bacterium | reverse complement strand
CGAGCCGCTGCTCCATCATCTGACCCTTGTTGAGCGGCTGCAGCAAGCCCTGCGGCTGCTGGCCGCCACGCTGGTTCTGCGGGGCAGGCTCGCGCGGAGCGGTGTAGGGCGTCCCTTTGCCTGCGTTGCCCTCGATGTAAGAGCCCGCCGCCAGCGTCTCATCGGCGTTGATGGTGGAAACCATGGTGCGCGGAGGCAGATCCACCAGCTTGCGCGTTTCGCCGCTTTCAATGTTGGTCACGTAGAGCGAGCGCTTCATGGAAGCGCGTTCGGCGGGCGTTGCCGATTGGGGTGCCTCGCCCCCAGTTTTGATGTAGAAGACGCTTGGCGTCTTGAAGCCCGCCTGAATCGCGAAGACGTGCCCCTTCACCACCTGTCGGGATTTCCAGGTCGCCAGATCCAGCACGTAGACGCCGTCCGGACCCGTGTAGACCATTTGCTTTCCGTCGGGGGTGTAGGCGTTCACGTTGAAGTAAAAGCTGGCGGAGTTCGGTTCCTGCGACACGCGCATCACGCGATGGCCGGTCGATGGATCGATCCACGAAGTCGGCGGCGGGTCTCCCGGCTTCCAGGACGGGTCCGATCCGACGGCATCCGGCTTAACGGTGCTCGCAGGCCTTTGCGCGTGCATCGCCACCGGAACCACCAATGCCATGAGCGCAGCGCAGCATCCACTCTTCAGACGAAACATATTCACGATTCAGACTCCCTGGGGTGAAGCCAGTCATGGTTCGGTCATTGATCGCGCCTGGGGCCTTGACGGCAGAGCGCATTCGCAGCAAAGCTCGGGTCAGCGTTCATACGGTTTCTGCGCCGACAGGAAAGGATCCGGCGGATCATGCCACACCTGCGGCGAGTCCGGTTGCGCCGGATCGAAGCGCGGCAGATCGTGCCGCAGGTAGCGCGCCAGCGGCAGATGCTGTTCGCGAATCGACTGCACGATGCATTTCGCCAGCTCCAGCGCGCCATATGAATTGAAGTGCGTGTTGTCGGCCAGAGCTTCCGTCTGGCCGTGAAACGAGTTCGCCGGATAATGCACGAAAGCCCGCAGCGTTCCTTCCGGCCCCATCGCCTCGAAGAGCGTTTTGCTCATCGCGTTCAGATCAATGAGCGGCACGCGCTGCTCGCGGGCGACCTCGCGCATAGCCTCGGGATAATCACCCAGTGTCGGCACGATTTTTCCCTCCGCGGAAAAATTACGACGGTTCATGGACGTGACCAGCATCGGGTGCGCTCCGCGCTCGCGGGCCAGCGCGATGTAACGGCGCAGCAGGTCCTTGTATTCAGGAATCGACACGAATCCCCGCCCCGGCTTCTGGTCATTGTGCGCAAACTGCATCAACAGATAATCGCCGCGCCGGATGGTCGAGAAGATCTTGTCGAAGCGGTGCTCGCTCACGAAGCTGGCGATGGTCTCACCGGATTCGGCCTCGTTCGCAATGGCGATGCGGTCGTTGAAGAACACAGGCAGCGCCTGCCCCCACGCCGCCCAGGGCTCCTTGTCCTGATCGACGACCGTCGAGTCGCCGGCCAGATACACGGTCGGCACCTGCACCGGGGCGATGTCGATGGACTGAACAACCGGGTGCTCACCGGTAAATTCCAGCGTCAGCTTCTCGTCCCAGTCGAGATTGCCGATCTCGCGCGGCTTGAGCCGGACCTTCTCCTGCTCGTTCACCTCGGGAGTTCGCACGTGCACCACGAAGCTGCGCCGAGCGGTTTTTCCGGGCTGCGTCGAGACATCCCACAGCATCAGCCGTCGGGCTTCCGCTTTCACCGTGGTGAGCGCGGGAGCCGTCTTGTCGCCGAGGATTACGGTGACGCGGTAATCCCCATCCGGCTCCTCGGCGGAGATGAAGAACGGCTTGTCGCCGGCGCATGTGCTGTCGCGAATCTCCGGGGCGTCCGTCAGGTCGAATCCAATTGGCCGGCCGTCACCGTAGCGCGTTCCCTCGAGCCGCTGGGTGTCGCGATGCGCTGCCGCCCGGCATGTCAGTGTGTAGCGCACTGGGTGCGGAGCTGCGGCCGGCATCGCCCACAACATTACCGGCCTGCCTTCTTCCCATGGCTGTGGTGCGAAAGCTGCTCCACCTGCGCTCCCGCGAGCAGGAAGCCGCCAACGCCGTAGTTGTAGCTCGAGGAGGGCAGGTAGTAGGCCGGAGCCGCGCCGGTCTGCTGAATATTCCCCAGCCTGCCATCGGCATAAATCTGCCCCACCAGGCCGCGCCAGGCGTGCGCGATGACCGGTAGATACGTTGCGCGGTCGAGGACGCCATGATTCACGCCCCACGCCAGCGCAAAGGTGATCAGCGAGGAACCCGAAACCTCGGGTTGCGGATAATCCTGCGGGTCGAGCATATCCGAGTGCCACAAGCCGTCCTGCTTGTCCTGGATCTCCGCGACGGCCGCGGCCATTTCGCGCAACTGCTGCTCAAAGCGGCCGCGGTCCTTGTAGTCCTGCGGCAGGTAGTCCAGTGTGCGCGCGATTCCGCCCATCACCCAGCCGTTGCCGCGCGACCAGAACACCGGATTTCCTTTGGCGTCGGTCTTGTGCAGGTAGGTCACATCGCGGAAATAGAGATGCCGCTGCTTGTCGTAGAGCAGGTCCGATGTTTCCCACCAGTGCTGGTTCATGTACTCCAGATACTTCTGGTCGTGGGTGACGGCGTACATGCGCGTCCAGACCGGCGGCGCCATAAAGAGCGCGTCGCACCACCACCACGGAATCTTCGCCTGTACCGCGGGAATGGGCGCTGCCGCTCCAGCCAGCAGGCGATCGAGCGCGCCCTGGGTGGGCGCAACCTTGTCAGGCGCGGGAGAGAGCAGAGCGAGTTCCAGGTAGGTTTGCGCCACGCTCTGATCGTCGGCGTTGGGAATCTCCGACCGCAGCTCCCAGTGGAACTTGTCGCCCATGGCCTGCATGGCATCGCGGTATTTGGGATCATTCAGCGCAGGAGAGGCCGCCATGAACCCGGCATAAAGAGCGCTCCATGTCCAGATGCGATCGAAGTAGGGCTGCGACCAGGCCAGTTCCCAGTCCGCCACTTTGCGCATCGCTACGCGCACATCAGCCGGCTTCGTGGAGCCCGAAAGCTTTGCTTTCGGCCCGGGATTCGCCGGCGCGTCGCCAAAGTGGCGGGCGATGTCCTTATCGATTCCCTGCTGTTGTTCCGGTGGAATCGTCTGCGCCCAGATCGGCGCCGTCACGGAAGACGCTGCGACGATGAGAGGGAGCGCTGCCCGGCGCAGGAACTGGAACGAGCGGAGGGGGAAATACGTGCGGGTCACGGTAGCTTTTTCGACTCGACTTCTTTGCTGGGGCCGCGGGTCAGACTTGCCGACTGGCAAACCATACGCGAAGCTTTTGACCAGAGTCAATAGGGACTCCATTTCCCATCCGAAACAAACCCGGTACCGCTTGCTCATTGTTGCTGTTCTCCTTGGTTGCTTTCCGGAACGATTTGCAGCTTCCCCAGAATTCCCGAGGGGAGAGGCTGCAGATGATCCGTATCCTGTGGCGCGAACCGCTTCCCGTAGCGCAGCCACAGTAGCCGGTAATCGGGCGCGGCTCGTCCAGCCAGTTCGTTAATCGCCGTGTTCGCCACCACGATCTTCAGCTCATTCGATCCCGCATGGAGCAGCCCGCCAATCTCCACCCTGAACGGCGGCTTCCACACCGATCCGGCCAGCTTGCCGTTGACATAGAGCAGCGCCGCATCGCGTACGGGCGCGTCGAGCCAGGTGCGCGTCCCCGCCTGATGCAGCGCCTCACGCTGCACCGGCTGCCCCTCGCCGAAATCCAGCACCGCATCGCCCGCACGCACCACAGACTCAGGAATATCGATGGTCCGCACATACGTCGCCGTTCCCGAATAGAACCTGCCCTGCGGATCGTCGGCCCACGAATGCAGAGTCTGCATGGTTTCGGTGTGCCCCGTCTTGTCGAGCGTCAGCTTCCAGTCGTGGCTCAGGTCGATCGGCGCGAACGGCTCGTGCTGCGCTGACGGCGTGGGCGCCGCGCTATCGGCAAACACCACCACTCGCGACTCGTATGGCGCCAGCGTCATGCTGAGCTGCCCTCCATGCCCAGCGTCGCGCACTTTTCCCGTGAACGGGTCCCACCACTCTGCCTGCTGTCTCTCTGTGCGAAACGTGGCGGTGAATCGATGCGGCCGGTTATCCGTGTTTGCCAGGAAATAGACGTCCGCATCCGGCAGCTTGCGATGGATGAACCCAACCTCGGGCGCTGTGGGACTCATTTCCACATCGGGCTTGAGAAATGCGCGTATTGCCGCGCCCAGGTCCGCCGGCTGCGCCACTGTCCGTGTGCTTTTCGCGCCGGCGGTG
>DASYYN010000140.1:0-3213 GCA_035933815.1 Acidobacteriaceae bacterium | reverse complement strand
TGGAGAAGGAGCTGAAGGGGCTGACGGTGAGTCCGGCGGGGAATGGCGATTTTGTGCTGGCGGGCGTGCCCAAAGGGCTGGAGCAGCGGGTGGCGGCGCTGAAGGTCACGGCGACTCCGGATGGGACAATTCGGGCGATGACGATTGAAGAGACCGACGGGGTGACGAACAGCTTCGACTTCAGCGGAGAGGCGGATAATGTTCCGGCGCCGAATGCGGCGTTCGATTTCACGCCCCCTCCGGGGGTGCACGTGGTGACGGGGATGCCGCCGGTGTAAGCTGTCGCGCCAGTCTTCCGGGGCTAAAGCCCGGAGTTTCTCGTTCGCTTGTCCCACGGCCCGAAGGCCGTGGCTTCTACCGCAGATTCGCTACGCGAATCGCGCTTCGCGCGCAGGGGCTGAAGCCCGATTCATTTTTCGCCATTGCGGCACGACTGAAGTCGTGCCCTGACACAAAGCTTTCGGTACGAACTTTTACAGACCGTGCTCGGAGGAACTGCGGGCGCTTTCGCGCTTTCCCATGTCTCCAAAATCGGGAGGCGTGGGGCACCCGGGATCCGGCGCGTGTTCCGGGGCTAAAGCCCAGAAGTTTCTCGTTCGCTTGTTCCACGGCCTGAAGGCCGTGGCTTCTACCGCCGTGCTGCTAACGCAGCACAGGAGGCGCGGGTCATCGCTCAGGGGCTAAAGCCCATTGAATTGGAAGTCGCTCGCGGCACGACTGAAGTCGTGCCCTAACACAAAGCCGCCCAGCCGTTCGACTCCGCGCCGGCGCTCCGCTCAGGCCAGACTATGGGGCACCCGGGTTTCGCCCATGTTGGGCGGATGAACGGGCGTTCAGGGTTCAGCCTGCGTTCGTGAAACTTGGCTGCGGGCTGCAACGTTATCTGTGCCAGGAGGCGGTTATGTTCTCCTGCTTGCAGAAGGTGTTGTGCGTTTTTGTTGGTCTGCTTTTGGTTCCGGAGCCTGGGCTTTATGCGCAGCAAGCCGCCCCTGTTCCGCCGCAGATTCTGAATGCCCGGGCGGTGTTCGTCTCGAACGGCGGCGGGAGTAATTACTTCGAGATTTTCAGCGGCGGGCCGGATCGCGGCTACAACACGCTGTATGCGGATTTGCAGCGGTCGCAGCAGTATGAGCTGGTGAGTGCGCCGTCGCAGGCGGATGTGATTTTTGAGATTCGGTCGATCGCTCCGGCGGTCGGCGTGGGGACGGATGATGTTGGAGTCAATCCGCAGCTCATCCTGAACATTCGCGACCCGAAGACGCAGGCGATCCTGTGGACGACGACGGCGAACGTGCGCGTGTTCGGCACGAAGAAGCGGCGCGACAGGCAGTTCGACGGCAGCGTGGCGGTGCTGCTGGATAAGGTTGCGCAGATCACCGGGCGGCCGCTCACTCCGGCGCAGGAGAAGGCGGTGCACTCGAATTCGCACATGCCCACGGCGGCCAAGGTGTTCATCGTGGCATCGATTGCGGCGGGTGTGGCGCTGACGGCGTATGGCGCGTATCGCGTCAGTCATCCGCCAACGCTGACGCCGCCTGCGGTGCCGGCAGTGCCGTGAAGTGTATTGCATCGTTCGCCACGCGCAGGAATATCTCTGCGGAAGTACGGTTTGTTTGCCTATAATCGGGCGCGATGCCGCTGTCGCAGGGTTCTCTGCTTGGTGAATATGAAATTGTTGCGCCGCTTGGGGCGGGCGGGATGGGCGAGGTGTATCGTGCCCGCGATCCGCGGCTGAACCGCGACGTGGCGATCAAGGTGCTGCCGGAGTACTACTCGCACGATCCGAACCGGCTGCACCGATTCGAGCAGGAGGCGCGCGCGGCGGCGGCGCTGAACCATCCGAACATTTGCGCGGTGTATCAGCTGGGAACGGCAACCGGCGGTACGGTCTACATCGTCCAGGAACTGCTGGAAGGCGAGACGCTGCGCGAGCGGATGCGGCACGGCCCGGTGCCGCTGCGCACGGCCATCGACTGGGGCGTGCAGATTGCGCGCGGTTTGGCAGCGGCGCACAAGAAGGGGATCATTCATCGCGATCTGAAACCGGAGAACCTGTTCATCACGCGCGATGGGCACGCGAAGATTCTGGATTTCGGGCTGGCGCGCGTGGAACCCCTGGCGGACGAAAAGGAGACCCTCGCTCCCTGGCACAAAACGATGCCCGGCGTGCAGATGGGCACGGTCGGCTACATGTCGCCGGAGCAGGTGCGCGGCGAGCAGGCCGATGAGCGGTCGGACATCTTTTCGTTCTGCGTGGTGCTGCGCGAGATGCTGACCGGGATGCCGACATTCTCGAAGCCGACATCGGTGGAGGTGATGACGGCGATCCTGAACGAGTATCCCGTGTCGCAGCTGGGGCCGAATATTCCCATCGGATTGCAGCGGGTGCTGGAGCGCGGGCTGGAGAAGCATCCGGAGCAGCGCTTCCAGTCGGCTTCAGACCTGGCGTTCGCGCTGGAGTCGCTGTCGGATGGGTCGATGATGGCGCCGGGAGTTGCGACCGGAATGCGCGTGATCCCGGGAACGGGGCGGCAGCGGCGGCATACACGGATGCTGGGGATCGTGGCCGGCGCGGTGGTGGCGGCGGCGCTGGTCGCGATCGCGCTGTATGTTCTGGCGCGCGGGCCTGAGCCTCCGGTGGCGGCGAACTATGTGCAGCTCACCAACGATGGGCTGCAGAAGCAGCTGATCGGGACGGATGGTGCGCGGCTCTATCTGAGCCTGACTACTTCCGCCGTCAACAACCTGGCGGTGCTGGATATCGCGGGTCATGAAGTGAGTCCGATTGCGCTGCCGGCGGCCAACATGCAGCCGGTAAACCTTTCGCCGGACGGATCGGCCTTTCTGGTGATTCAGGGCAGCGGGTTTCCGTTTCGCGGCGCGCTGTGGAGCGTGCCGGTGCTGGGCGGTTCTCCGCGACGGCTGGGCGAGGCGATGGGCAACGCGGGCGCGTGGTCGGCCGATCGCAAATGGCTGGCGTATGCGGACGGTGGGGATCTGTATATCGCGCAGGCGGACGGGTCGAATCCGCGGAAGATTGCAACGGGAACGCGGCAGATCGACAGCATTGCGTGGTCGCCCGATGGAACACATCTGCGGCTGAGCGAGTCGCAGGGCTTTGGCGCGGCGATTGGCGCGCATTCCATTTGGGACATTGCGAGCGACGGATCGGGGCTGCACCAGGTGCTGGCAGGCTGGCACAATCCGGCGGAC
>DASYYN010000047.1:0-4589 GCA_035933815.1 Acidobacteriaceae bacterium | reverse complement strand
GACGCGCTGCTCGCTATCGACGACCAGATTCGGCCGCGCCTGCGCAACAAGAAATACGTCGTCATCAAGCCGAACAATGTCTCGACCACGAACCAGCTGGCCGCAACCCATATCGACGCGATGCATGGCATCGTCGACTACCTCGAGCCGCGCTTCCGCGGGCCGATTGTGATCGCCGAGTCCTCGGCCGGCGACACCCTCGACGCCTTCGACCACTTCCACTACAACCGGCTCGTCGATGAGCATCGCTCGCAGAAAGTCACCCTCATCGACCTGAACCGCGAAGGCAAGTACGAAACCACCCCGCTGCTCGACGCCGACCTGCACATTACGCCCGTGCGCCTCGCCGCGCGCGTGCTCGATGCCAGCGCCTTCGTCATCTGCAGCGCCATGCTCAAGACGCACAACACCGTCGTGGCCACGCTGTCCGTCAAGAACATGGTGCTCGGTTCTCCGCTGCACAGCGCGCCCGGCGATCTGCCCTGGAACGACAAGCGCAAATACCACGTCGGGCTGCGCCAAACGCACTACAACATGCTGGTGACCGCGCAGAAGCTGCAGCCCAACTGGGGAGTCGCCGTCATCGACGGCTACGAGGGAATGGAAGGCAACGGCCCCGGCAATGGCACCCCGGTGGCCTCACGCGTGGCCATCGCCTCAACGGACTTCATCGCCGCCGATCGCGTCGGCCTCGAAGTGATGGGCATCAATCCCGAATGGGTCGGCTACCTGAACTATTGCCATCAGGCAGGGCTCGGTGAGTTCGATCTGGCGAAAATCCAGGTCACCGGCGCGACCATCGCTTCGGTGCAGAAGAAATATCAACTCCACCCCGACGTGCAGCGTGAGCTGGAGTGGATGGGGCCGCTGAAGGAGATGATCTCGCCCAAGGTCGGCAGCCTGCTCCAGCCGCACGACTTCATCTACGGCTGACGCAAATCGGTCGCACGACCCTGACCATCGTTACGCGGCTTTCTCCGCCAGATACACGAAGCGCAGAAGCCGACGTTCCGACGTCAGCGTGTGCACGCATCCGAGAAAACGCTGCAGGCCTTCATAGCGCTCCGAGCCCTCGATGTCTGTTAGTTCTGCGCGGCGGCGCTCGCGAGCCTCTTGCCATCGGCGGGCAATCGCGGCCGCCTGCTCCGAGGTGTCGCTGGCCGACAGCACAGTGAAGCCGGCCGATACGAGCAGCCGCTCATTCTCACCCGGCGGGCTGAAGAAGTACAAGCCGATCGAGCTTCGGGTCGCCAACTCGACCTGCGACACCACACCGCCGAGGACAAGAGCATCGCTGAAGAGCAGCCGGCCTCCCGGGCGAAGCACCCGGAAAAGCTCCCGCAAAAGCCGCGTGCGTTCGGGGATATGGCAAAGCGAATCGTTCGCGAACGCTGCATCGAAGCTGCCGTCCGAAAACAGCAGCCCGCTGGAGACGTCGCATTGCGCGAACTGCGCGAGTCCATTCAGTCCAGCCGCAGCCGCGAGTTGCGCAGCGCCTGCCACGGCGTGCGGATTTGCATCCACACCTGTAATCCGGCACCTCAGACGCTCGGCAATATGGATCGCATACAGCCCCGATCCGCAACCAACGTCGAGCACCGCGGAGCCGCTCGTCAGGTTGAGGAGGCCGGGAATGCGCTCCGACTCCTCGGTCGAGACCCAGCTGGTCTGCCCCAGGTCCTGCCCGTACGTCTCGCTCCGGATCGCGCGATAGAGTTCGTGCTCCGCCCTGGCATACGCATTGTCGTAGAGATCGACTTTGCTCGCCATCCTATTCGCCGTACCTTTGGCGAATCCTCACCGTCCGCTGCAGCTCGTCCATCGATTGCAGAATTTTCAGTCGCAGATCGGGATCCGGATGCGCCGCGTCCAGATAATGCTGGACCACGTCGAGCGAGGCGCGCGACTGCTGCCCGTCGAGGAAAGCATCAAGCCAGGCCACCAGGAAGAAAATCTTCCGCTCGCGCTTGATCTGGTCGAGCGCGGCGAGCGCCGGCTCCACATACGGAGCGGTCAGCTGCGATTCGTTCCAGTAATTGAAGGCGCCAAGGCTACTCTGAATCCAGTCTTCCGAGACGTTCGAGTTGTGCAGGTAGTCGTCAAAATACTTCTGCTTCGTTGCCGGGTCCGGACTCGCCGCCTGCGCGACGTACGCAAACTTCCTGCCGTCGCCGGACGAGTCGTTCTTCTGTTCCGCCGCAAAGATCGCCTGCGCCTCGGTATCGCCATAAGCGATCAGCGCGGTGACCAGCGACCAGCGATCCTGCTGGCGCAGTGCGACGCCGGGAATACTCGCCTGGCCGCGCAGCAACTGCTTCATGAGATCGCGGCCGGCTGGCTGATCGCCGAAGCCCGTCAGGCTGCGAAACCAAACGATGCGCAAGTCGTGATCCGGATCGTTCAGCATCCGATCCGCCGCCAGCGCTTCTCCCCGCGCCAGCAGATCCGGCTGCACCCGGTCGCTCACATAATGGTGAATCGCCAGCTCACTCCGCGCCAGCAAACTCGCCGCGAGGCCTTCGTCGCGCTCCTTCGGCAGCACGCCGAGAGCGAGGTTGACGTATCTCGCAGGATCGAGCTGTACCTGGCGTACACCATCCCACAGCGCGCCCCAGAGCAGCGTCCGCCGGAATGCATCGGATAGGGCCGTCATCGCCGGGATGGCCTGCATCACGGCCGCCTGACTCTTCGGGTCGAGCAAAAACAGCCCGTAAGCATGGTCATCGTGGTTGGCAAATACCCAAGCCGGACACGGCTCGTTGGCCGGCAGCGGCACGTCCGCCGACGCGGTGTTCAGTTCCGCGCGCACGGTCCGCACCGAGCCGTCGGGATATCCCAGCGCCACCTCCGTCGCAATCGGCCAGACCTGATGCTCGTCGCCCGAGCCATAATCAATCGTTGGACGCTGCGAGAGGCGGAGGCTCACCATCTGACCGACGGGGGATCCGCCCTTCGCGCATCCAAACTCCGCCGTGACCAGAGGCATGCCGCGGTGCCGGATCCACATGTCGGCCCAGGCGCTCAGATTGTGTCCCGACGCACTCTGCAACGCGTCAATCAGATCGCTCCAGCTTGCGTTTCCATAGCGATGCTGCGCCAGATACAGCTGCAGCCCGCGCTGGAAGGCCGCATCGCCGATGACGTAATTCAGCTGCTTCAGCACGCCCGGCGCCTTCTCGTAGACGATCGCGCCGTAGGCTGACTTGGCGTCTTTCAGGTTCGGGATGTCCTGGTAGATGGGCGTCGTGCCCTGCGTCTCGTCGATGCCGTACGCCGCAGGTTTGATCGACTGATAGAAGCGCTCCCAGATGTTCTCCTGCGGATGCAGTGCGGCCAGAGTCTTATAGGCCATGTACTGCGCGAAGCCTTCCTTGAGCCACAGGTCGTCGAACCAGCGCATGGTGGTGAAGTCGCCGAACCACTGATGCGTTAGCTCGTGCAGCACCAGCACCTGGCGGTTCAGCCGGTTCAGCGCGGTCGGCGCGGTGCGGAAGATGACGGATTCCTCACGCAGGAAGGTCGCTCCCGCGTGCTCCATGCCGCCATAGGCAAAGCCGGGGATCAGCACCATTTCGTACTTCGGAAACGGAAACGGCTGGGCGAAGTAGCTGGAGAGGTAGCGGATGCCGTCGGCCGCGGTCGTCTGCACCTCTGGGACGGCGTCTTCGGCCTTGTTCGCCTGCGACTTTCGCACCCACACATCCGGCAGGCCAGTCTGCGGATGCACGTTGACGAACGGACCAGCGGCAAAGGCAAACAGGTAGGTGCTGATCGGCTTTGTAGCGGAGAAAATGAGCCCTTTTGTGGATGACCCTAGCCCGTGCACGGTTTCATGAACAGACTCGTTGCTGATGACCGTCCAGTCGTTGGGAACAGCAATCTGGAGCCGAAAACGGGCCTTGAGGTCCGGCTGATCGAAGCAGGGGAACGCCATGCTCGCGTCCATCGGGACAAACAGGGTGTACAGATACTCCGATCCATCGTCATGGTCGTCGAAGCGCGTGATCGCCTTCCCGGCCACTCCGAAGTTGGCCGCGAACTTCGTCTCGACAACGTTCTCGCCAGCCTTCAGCCCCGAGGCCGGCAGCACCACATGCCCATGCACAATGTCCGCCGGGATCGCCGTCCCATTCAGCCGAATCTCACTCAACTGCCCATCGCGAAAATCCAGCAGCAAGGGGGTCCGGGCATCCCTCAGTTGGAACCGGATTTCCTCCGTGCCCGGCGCCGTCGGTGCATGGGGCTGCAGCGTATAGCTCAGCCTGTAATGCACATCCGAAACCCGCGCCGCCCGTTCCTGCGCCAGCGCCTGTGGAATGCCCTGAGGAATCTCATCTGCAAAGAGTTTAGGAAGCAGCAATCCGGCACAGGCAAGCGGCCACAAAACTCGAAGTTTCAAGAGGTTCGCCTCAGGCGGGGATCAGCACACCCAGCCACTATACGCGCCAGTCGCCGCCATGTTGCTGCAACGCAAGTTTTCGTTGCCTTTTGACATCAGATTGTCGCCAAAATTTCGTATTCTAGAGAGAGAGCCAGCACGTCGCGCTCCAACCCCCGAGAGAGGACCTGTAGGAATGGCAGAGACGACG
>DASYYN010000035.1:0-9111 GCA_035933815.1 Acidobacteriaceae bacterium | reverse complement strand
GACACTCCAAACGCCCGCAGCGCCAGCTCGCCGTGATCGCGCGTGCGAACGGATTCGTGCACCGCCGTCCTGCCCTGCGCCTGGATTCCAGCAAACAGCAGGGCCGTCTTCACCTGCGCGCTTGGGATCGGCGTGGCATAGTCAAGGCCCATCAGCGAAGCGCCGCGAATCGTCATCGGCGCGTGGCCCTCCGTCAACTCGATCTGCGCTCCCATCTGCATCAGTGGCTTGCGAACGCGCTCCATGGGGCGCCTGCTCAGGGACGCATCGCCAGCCAGCTTGAAGGTGCCTTGCTGCGCGGCGAGCAAGCCGGCGAGCATCCGCATCGTCGATCCGGAGTTCCCGCAGTCCAGCGGCTCCGCTGAAGCCCGAAAGCTCCCGGCGGTGCCAGTAATTTCAATGGAGCTGCCGTCGCGCCTTACTCGTGCGCCAAGAGCCTCCACGCAGGCGAGGCTCGATGCGCAATCCGCTCCGGTCGAGAAATTCGTCAGCTTCGTTGTTCCCTCAGCCAGGCCGCCGAGCAATGCGTAACGATGCGAGATGCTTTTGTCGCCGGCAAGGCGAAGGCTTCCCTCGATATTGCGGGCAGGTGCGATCACGCGTTCGGTGGCTGTGGCCTGCAAAGGCTTCTCCGGAAACTGGGGATACTTCTATCGTAACGGAGGGCATCTCCATGCGCGCATTCCGTCTTGATTTCCACGTAGTCGCTATGCGAGGCTCGGGACGAAGTGAATCCTCAGCTGAACGCATTGTTTGCCGAGGAGTACCGGGCCATTCGTCCGCGGGCTCCCATGCCTTCCATCGAGGTGCGGTTTCGGCGATTCACATCGCTGAACACGACGATTCGGCTCCGCGAAGGAAAGATTCAGGTCAGCCTCTCCGATCTGCTGGAAGGCGCACCGCCGCACGTGCTGCGGGCGATTGCGCACATCCTGCTGGCGAAGCTTTACCGCAAGCCCATCGACGCGCAGCAGGCGTATCACTATCGCCGCTTCACCATGAGCGAAGCCGTGGTGCGGCAGAGCGAGCGCATCCGCCAGGTGCGCGGCCGCAAGCGCATCGTAACCGCGCGCGGCGAACACTACGATCTCGATGAGATTTTCGAATCGCTCAACCAGCGATTCTTCCACGGACTCATGGGACGCCCGCAGCTCACATGGAGCGAGCACAAAGCCACGCGGCTGCTGGGACACTACGATGCCGCGCACAACACCATCATGGTGAGCCGCGTCTTCGATCGCAAAAACACGCCGCGCTATGCGATTGAATACCTCATGTATCACGAGATGCTGCACCTGAAACACCCGGTGAAGCACCGCAACGGGCGGCGCTGCGTACACTCGCGTGCCTTCCAGCAGGACGAAAAGCTCTTCCCGGAACTCGACCAGGCCAAGGCCTATCTAAAAACGCTGAGCTAGACAGTTCAGACCGTGTGCGCCGTCCGTGTCGCCTGCACCTTCGCGCTGTTCGCAGCAGCACGGCTGCGTGCGTAGAGGACCAGCCCAAAGCCGAAAACGATTGCCCCCAGGCTGGCGAGCTGCGCGTTCGTCATGCCCCAGAGAATCGGCGGATTAATGCGGATAAACTCCACCGCGAACCGCGCAATGCCGCTCAGGATCAGGTATTCGCCGGTGATCTGTCCCCACGGCCGCGGACGCTCGGGACCGCCGCGGCGCCAGAGTATCCACGCAATGAACAGGGCGCCGAAAAGCTCGTAGACCGGCGTCGGGTGAACGCGCTGGTACGTCGGAACAAGCCCGTGGGGAAAGCTCATGCCCCAGGGCAGGTTGGTTGGTTTGCCATAGTCGCCGTCCCCCGAAACCAGGCAGCCGAGGCGGCCCACGCCATAGCCCACCGACGCAGCCGGCGCGGCCAGATCGAGCATCTGCAGCGAGCCAAGTTTGTAGACGCGAGCCTGCCAAAGCAGCGCGAGGATGCCGACGATGAGCCCGCCGTACCAGGCGAATCCGGCACGGTCGAAGAGCAAATCGGCAGGATGCGCAAACAGCTCATGCGGCGTCTCGAGAACATGCCACAGCTTGGCGCCCAGGATGCCGGCGACCGTGGAAACGGCCACGATGCTGATCGCGTCGGCGTTAATGCGCCAGCGCTGGAAATTGCGGTAGAGAATCCAGCAGCCGCAAACAGCCGCAAGCCAGAGCAGAAGTCCAAAGGTGCCGATGGAGATGCGGCCAATGTGAATAAACGGGTACATAATTCAACTCTTTCGAGTATAGCTTCCGCCGCGGCGATTGGAGATAATCGGAGCTGTGAGCACGACCGGGGTTCATCAGGATCTGGAAGTCCTCTTCAGCCGCGAGCGCATCCGTCATCGCGTCATGGAGATGGGGCGGCAGATCGACCGCGATTATGCAGGCGAGAAGATCGTTCTGGTGGGCGTCCTGAAAGGCGCGGCCATTTTCCTGGCAGACCTGGCGCGCAGCATCTCCGTTGACAACACCTTCGATTTCGTGGCGGTCTCCAGTTACGACAAAGAGCAGCGCAGCAGCGGGGCCGTTAAGCTGATCAAGGACCTCGATCAGTCCATCGAAGACAAAAACGTCATCATCGTCGAGGACATCCTCGACACGGGGCTGACCCTCGGCTTTCTCCGCGGTCTCTTTGAACAACACCAGCCGCGCTCGCTGCGCATTGCCGCACTGCTCGATAAGCCATCTCGCCGGCTGGAGAAGATTGAGGCGGATTACGTCGGCTTTACCATCCCGAATCAATTCGTCATCGGCTACGGCATGGATTTTGCGGAGCGCTACCGCAATCTGCCGGACATTTGCCTGATGCCTCCGGAACTGGCGCCGCACTGATCGCGCGGCCACCGTGGGCGCTGATGCACTCGGGGCGTGGGCACGCGAAAACACCGTATGATGGCTTGCGGCTGGCCTGCGCATTGCCGCGTTCAGCCGAGGAGGATTGTGAGCGGAGAGCAGCAGCGGAATCGACCGGAGCATGCCGAGCACGGCTGGGAGGGCGACTACCGTCCCGCCTCAGCGCAGCCCCGGCGTTCCTCGCAGCCGCACATCGATCCGCCGCAGACGGAATTCCTCATCCGCCTGGCCGACGCGCTCAACACCACCCTCGACCTGAAGACGCTGCTGGAGCAAACGGCCGCGCTGGTGCGCGCCGTCATCGACTACCGCATCTTCGCCATCCTGCTCGTCAACGACCGCACCCAGGATCTCCGCATGCGTTTCCAGATCGGCCACAAGCCGGAGGTCGAGCGCATGCGCATTCCCATCGGTAAGGGCATAGTCGGAGAAGTGGCGCAGACCGGCCAGCCGCTTCTGGTGAACGACGTCAGCAAAGCTAAGAATTACATCAACGTCAACCCGGAGGTCCGTTCCGAACTGGCCGTGCCGCTGATCAGGAAGAACCGCATCATCGGCGTGATCGATATCCAGTCGGAGCAGCCCAATTACTTCACGCAGGAACACGAGCGCCTGCTGGCTCTCACCGCGTCGCGCATCGCCGGAGCCATTGAAAATGCGCGGCTCTACACGCGCGTCGCGCGCCAGGCGCAGACCCTGCAGGTCCTCAACGAGATCAGCCGCGAGATAACCTCGATCCTCGATCCCGATGAGCTGCTGCAGCGCGTTGGGCAACTGATTCGGCGGATTATCGATTACCAGATGCTCTCCGTCTGGCTCGTGAACGAACGCGACCAGCTGCTGGAGAGCCGCCTCGCGATCCGCTTCCGTCACAAGTTTGAGGGGAAAGAGAAGCCCGCGGAGGAGAGGCGCAACATCTGGGAGTCGTCGCCTCCCATTCCGCACCGGTTGATTCCTCCGGCATCGGCTTTGGGCGACATGGAAGCCGGTATCCGGGCCGAGCCGATTCCCGTGGACCAGGGACTGATCGGCGCCGCCCTTCAGGAAAAGCGGGTCATCAATGTGGGCGACGTCCGGAAGGACGCGCGCTATCGCATGGTGAACCCGGAAACCCGCTCGGAGATGGTGGTGCCGCTCATCTACAAGGGCCGGTGCATCGGTGTCCTTGATATTGAGCACACGCGGCCCAACTTCTTCAACGAGGATCACGAGCGGGCTCTCACAACGCTCGCCGGCCAGGTGGCGATTGCGCTTGAAAATGCGCAGCTCTACCAGCGCGTCGCCCAGCAGGAGCAGCGGCTGGAGCGCGACCTGGCCATGGCGCGGGAGGTGCAACTGCGGCTGCTTCCCGCCAAGAAGCCGCAGCACAAGCGTGCGGAGTTCGCGGCACGCTTTCTGCCGGCGCGCACCATCGGCGGTGACCTCTACGATTTTCTGCCCTACGATCCGCACCGCACGGCGATTGCCGTGGGAGATGTGAGCGGCAAGGCGGCGCCGGCGGCGCTCTACGCGGCCCTGGTCAGCGGCATTCTGCGCTCTGAGGCTGCTCGCAAGCTGCCTCCGGCACGCATGATGCGAGCGCTCAATGATGCGCTCCAGGAGCGCCGGCTCGATTCGCAATACGTCACCATGCTCTTCGCGCTGTGGAACGATGAAACCCTTACGCTGCAACTGGCAAACGCCGGCTCGGTCCAGCCTCTCTTCTGTCATGCTGAGCAGATCGAAACCATCCGCGCCGAGGGGTTTCCGCTCGGCATGTTCCCGAGCGCAACCTGGGATGAGTTCAGCATCAACCTGCAGCCCGGCGACTCCGTGATCTTCTTCAGCGACGGCATCGTCGATGCCCAGAACACGGCGGGCGAGATGTTCGGCAACGACCGCCTCGTAGCCTGCGTCCGCAAGCACCTGCACAAGTCGGCTTCACGGCTGGCCGAGAGCATTCTGAACGAAGTAGGCCGCTTCCAGGGCAAGCGGGAACGCTTCGACGACGAAACGGTGGTGGTGCTCCGGGTAAGTAGCTAAGGTAATACTCTCTCTCGAAAAGCATGCAAACAGTTGTTGCAGGCGGCAGGGCGACAGTTACAATTCCAGAAAATCCCAGTTAGGAGCTAGTGATGAAAGGGTTGCTGCATAGCTTCCTGGCCGTTGTATTGTGTCTCATTGTTCCGGTTACTGCTATTGCATCCCAGCCCGGTTATGGCGTGATGTACGACGGCGGATCGTTGTCGAACGTAAAGACCGGCGCAAAAATCCGGCTATTTCTCGAGGGAGACAAGGTTCGGTTCACGCAGGACGGACAGGATCTGATCATCATCCCGGCGGCCTCCATCACGGAGATCAGTTATGGACAGGACGTGCACAGGAGAATAGGGGCCGCTATCGGTGTTGCTGTAGTTTCGCTCGGTGTCGGCGCACTGCTCGCGCTGACGAAATCAAAAAAGCACTATGTGGGACTCACCTGGGCGGACGGCGACAAAAAGGGTGGTTTCGCCATGCAGTGCGATAAGAGCGATTATCGAGGCGTCCTCGCCGGACTCGAAGGTGTGACGGGGAAGAAGGCCGTTGATTCCGACGCGATGACGGTGAAGAACTAAGGATTCCTCCTCTGGGGCTGCGGGGCGCTCCGGCTGAGCGCCCGACCCTTGGCTGTGAACGGGATCTCGTCGCATACCTGCGCAGTGCCGTTACCAAGTCTCCATTACCACGGGGCTACCAGAGTTCCATGGCTGTTGGCTCTGGTAACTATGCTTCCCTGGTACTCTTTTGACGTTGATTTCTCGTTCTGCCTCCGTGCTATATTGCCTGCACCCGGAAGTTCCTCCGCTGTCCCCCTCCTGGGTGTATTCCCCGCTCGACAACTGGGGTAAAACCATAAATGTGAGGTTGGGACGATCATGAAGCATGGACGTTTAGCTATTTACGCCGCGGCTCTGATGCTCGGCATTCTCGGAGGCGTTTGCCTTCCAAAGGCCTGGTATCAGAAGCCGGCGCCGAAGATCGCCGTAACGCACGCCGGCGGACACATGCAGTCGGCACTGCTTGCCGATCATCGCTAGAGCGGCTGCACGTGCACTTATTTCGTCCTCATCGCTGATCAGCAGGAACCGCTCGGCGCCAGCCGATGACGATCAGGAAACCATCCGCCCGCGATCCCAAAACTGGGCTGGGCGGAGTGGCCAGGAACAAAGGGCATCTTCCGATGCCCTTTGTTTTTTGCCCTGCGATTTCTGCCCGACGGTGCCCATCTCCGGATTTCATGCCGCGCAGTCTGATATTCTCAACCGTTTATTGCGTTTCTGCAGTCTTACGAGACAGAGCGGCAGGAGGAGGGGATGGTCGAGCAGCGGGGGCGCAAATACCACCAGGAGCGAGTGGCGGAGACCCTGCGCGAAGAGATCGGAGCCATGATCGAGGGCGAGCTGTCGGACCCCCGCATCAGCTTCGCCTACGTCAGCCAGGTGGTGCTCAATCCCGGCGGGAAATCCGCGCTGATCTATGTCGCGGTCGACGGCGGCGCCACCGAGGAGGCCGACACACTGGAAGGGCTCATGGCGGCGCGCGGGTACATCCGCCACGAACTTATCGAGCGCATGGGGGTCCGCTTTGTGCCGGACCTCACCTTTTTGATCGACCGGTCGGAAAAGATGAAGGCGCGCATTGACGAGCTGCTGGGCCGCAAGAGGCGGACGGGGCTGAAAACCCCTGGCACTGAGCAGAGGAGCTAACGAAACAGCAGGCAAACAGCGCAATGGCGGCGGGACAGAACATCCCGGTAGAGCAGGGCACAGCAGCGCGTCAGAGCGAGGTCGCTGCCAAAGACCTCGACGCCGTGCTTGGGGTCCTGCAACGGGGAAAGCGCTTTGTCGTCTGCGCCCACGCGCGTCCGGATGGCGATGCTGTCGGCGCGATGCTCGCCTGCGGCTTAATTCTTTCGCAGATGGGCAAGCAAGCCGACCTGATCTCGGCTGATCCCGTGCCGCTGATCTACCGCGGCCTGCCCTGCGCGACTACCATTCGGCAGACCAGCCGCCTCGAAGGCGAGTACGACGCGGTGCTCATGCTGGAGTGCGACGGCATTGCCCGCACCCGTGTCGCGGGGCTTGAAGGGCGCCTCCTTGTGAATATCGACCACCATGTCAGCGGCAAGCCCTTTGCCGACGTCAACTGGATTGACGTAGACGCCTGCGCGGTGGCCGAGATGATTTATCGTCTGGCTCGGGCGACGGGCGTCGCCGTGACCGCGGAGATGGCCACCTGCCTCTATGCCGGAGTGCTTACGGACACAGGCTCGTTCTGCTACGAGGGCACCGACGCCCATGCCTTTGAGCTGGCGCGCGATCTGGTGGCGCGTGGCGCCGATCCGGCGCAGATTGCCCGCGAGGTGTACTTCTCCAATCCGCTTTCGAAGATGATGCTGCTGGGAGCTGCGCTCTCGAACCTCCGGCGCGATGGCCGCCTGGCCTGGCTGTGGGTTACCAATGCCGACATGCAACGCACCGGGGCCGCTGAGGAGGACTGCGAGGGAATCGTGAATTACGCCATCGGGGTGGCGGGGGTAGAGGCGGCCGTGCTGTTGCGTGAGCTTCCCGATCGCCGTGTCAGGCTCTCGCTCCGCAGCAAGGGAGGCCTGGACGTGGCGCGGATCGCCGCCAGCTTCGGCGGCGGGGGCCATCTGCATGCCGGAGGCTGCACCCTCGACGGGCCCCTGGCTGCGGCGACCGAGAAGATCCTCGAGATGATGCGCGGAGAGCTGATGACGCAGCCAGGCGAGCCGGGCGGCGAACCGAAATGACGGCATCTGAATCTGTTACGCTGACTCGGACGTGAACGACAGCCCAAACCAGTCCCAGGAAACTGTGGAACCCGGCAAGCCGCGGTGGCATTCTCTGTTACCGGCTCGCATTCGGCAGATTGGCGAGGGATTTCCCACAACCGTAGAAGAGCTGGCGGAAGCGGGAACGCTGTTCATCCTGACAGCGTTCTTTTTGTTTTATGGCCTGGTGCCGATTTTCGGCGGTGATGGACTGGGCCTGGTGGGCGCCGACGAGCCCCGGTACGCGCAGGTCGCCCGCGAGATGCTGGCTCGCCACGACTACATCACGCCCGTCCTGTGGGGGCACCCCTGGCTGGAGAAGCCGGCGCTCTACTACTGGCGGGCGATGTTCTCCTTCCGCGAATTTGGCGTGCACGACTGGTCTGCCCGTCTGCCTTCGGCCAGCTTCGCCTTCATGCTGGTGGTCCTGATCTACCTCCACATCCGGCGGTTCCGCAACGGAGGTCAGCTGGATGCGGCGCTGATCACCGCCTCCTGCGCAGGCATCCTCAGCTTTGCCCGGGGCGCGTCGACAGACATGCAGCTCGCCGCGCCCTTCGGCATCGGCATGCTTGGCTGGTACGCCTGGTATGAGACGGACAGCAAGTTCTGGCTGTTCGATATTTACTTCTTCGTGGGAGCCGCCACGCTGGCCAAAGGTCCAGTGGCGCCCCTGATGGCGCTGGTGATCATCGGCATATTCGCGATCCTGCGACGGGAGTGGTCCCTCTTTCGACGAAGCCTCTGGTTTCCCGGGATTGTGCTCTATTTTGCCATGGTGCTCCCGTGGTATATCGCGGTCCAGCGCCGCAATCCCACGTTTCTGAAGATCTTCTTTCTGCAGCACAATCTGGAGCGTTTCGCCACCAACCGCTTTGAGCACTACCACCCCTTCTGGTATTACGTCCCGGTGGTGCTGCTCGGCCTTACCCCATGGGCCGTCATCGCTATCACCGCCTTCGCCGACGCTGTAGGCACCTCCATGAACGAGTGGAAGGTGCGGCGCGCCCGGATCCTGTATGTGGGGCATGGCCGCGCGGGCGACGCTTTCCCGGAGTTCCTGGTGCTGTGGGCCGTCGTGCCCATTGTCTTCTTCTCCTTTTCCGAGTCGAAGCTCCCAGGCTACATTCTGCCGGCCCTGCCACCGCTCACCATTCTGGCGGGCGACTACCTGAACCGCATCCGAACCCGTGGTCTAAAAACGTGGCTCCTCGTGCTGCATGCCGTGCTCACGGGCATCCTCACCATGTTCGTGCTGCTGATGCCGCTGCATCTCCACAATCCTGAGGCCATTCCCCCGCGGATCGCCATTGTGGCCGCCAGCCTGGTAGGCATCGCCGCCGCCGTCTTCATTCTGATCATGGTGGCCCGTTTTGGCCTGAAGCGGCTGCGCATCGCGACCATGACGCCCATGGTCATGCTGCTGCTGTACATCTTCGGCATCGGGCCGCTGTT
>DASYYN010000265.1:0-2534 GCA_035933815.1 Acidobacteriaceae bacterium | reverse complement strand
CGGATGCGCCTGCGTGGTGGATCAGCCAGATACAAGCGCACCTGGAACAGCGGGCCGCGGCAGTCCCCGTCCTGGTATGCCTGGATGACCTGCACTGGGCAAACCCTGCCACGCTAGTGGCGCTGCGGACATTGCCAAGGGCACTAAAGCGGCACCCGATCGCCTGGATCCTTGCCCGGTCTAACACACAGCAGCAAGACGCGGAAAATCTGTTCGGCATCCTGGAAAAAGACGGTGCCGCTCGTGTTACCTTGGCCGCGCTCGGTGATGACGAGGTGGCGGCGCTGCTTACGGACGCGTTCGGCGCGCTGCCAGACACCAGCTTGCTCGCCCTGGCCTCTGGCGCCGCCGGGAACCCCTCGTTGCTCACCGAACTGATCCACGGCCTGCGCGACGATGACGCCGTGCACGTCACCGGCGGCCGCGCCGTGCGGGCTTCCGCCCAGCTGCCGCAGCGGATTCACCGTGTCGCGCAGCGGCGGCTCGATGGCCTCAGCAAATCGGCCCGGCACCTGCTGGTGACAGCGGCCGTGCTCGGGCCCTCGTTCCGGCTGGAGGACGCGGCCGAGATGCTCGGCGAAACGCCGACCGCGTTGCTGCCCGCGATAGAGGAGGCGATGGGCGCCGGGCTCATGACCGCCGCTGAAAGCGCATTCTCATTCCGGCACGAACTCCTGTGCCGCGCTGTCAGCGACATGACCCCACGGCCAGCGCGTAAGGCGCTGCATCGCCAATACGGCGAGATCCTGCTGAACCGCGGGGAATCGCCGGTCCTGGTCGCCCGCCACCTGCTCGAAGCCGCGCATCCGGGCGACTCCGCGTCGCTGGCCGACCTTGACCGGGCCGCGGCAGAGACAGTGTGTTCGTCTCCCCAAACCGCGGCCGATCTGGCGATGCGTGCGCTGGAACTGACACATCCCAGTCATCGGGACGCACCGTCCCGCTCGGTGGCCGCCGCCGAAGCTCTTACCGCCGCCGGTCGGCTGGACCAGGCCCTCCAGGTCGCCCAGGACGCGCTAGCCACGCCACTGCCGCCGGTTGCAGAGGCCCGGCTGCGGTGCGCTTTGTCGTCGATCCTGTGCGCCCGCGGCCGGGCCAGCGACGGCCGCGCCGAAGCCAGGGTGGCACTGGCCCAGCCGCAGCTTCCTCGCGACCTGCGAGACCAGGCGATGACCGCGCAACTGCAGGCCGTTGCCGGGTTGCGCGACGAACTCGCCGGGCCTATGGCCGACACCATCCTTGCCGCCTCAAGCCAGTACCACCGTCATGCCGTAGTGGCGGCCCTGGTCACCCGCGCGATGATCAGCTGGGATAAGGGCCAGATCGGCGAAGGGCTCGAGCTGTTCCGTGATGCTTGCCGGTACGGCACCAGGATCTCCCCGGATGCCCGCCACTTCCAGCCGCTGCTCGCGCTTGCCGCCGCCCTTGTCGACCTGCGCCAGCTCGACGAAGCGGAGAGTATCCTGCGGTCCGCGGACAACCAGGCGCTTGACGGCATCCCAGCCCAGGCGGTGTTGTCCATTCTGCGCGCACGCATCCATATGGCCAACGGCCGGCTGAGCGACGCCGCCGCCGCAGGCCAGGCGGCTCTGGCCATTGCTGAGACCATGGGGGCGCACGGGTACGCTTCGACCGCACACTGCATTCTCGGCGTGATAGCGCTGCGCCGTGGCGACATCGCCGCTGCGACATATCACGTCGCCAGCCGCTCCGCGCCGGGCCCGCATTTTGCTGACACCTACGCGCGTGCGGAAACCGCCATGGCCCAAGCCCAGGTCGGCGAAGGACGCGACGGGCCGACTGCCGCTATCGGCCGCATCCGCCAGGTCTGCGCCGATCTCCCTGCGCACCGGGGGCTCCTGCTCGGCGATCCCACCACGGCAACCTGGCTGATACGCACCGCACTGGCCGCGGGCGACAATGAGCTGGCCGCCATCGCCGCCCGCACCGCCGAAGCCCTCGCCTCCGACAATCCCGGATTCGCTCCCATCACCGCCGCGGTAGCTCACAGCATGGGACTTGTCGGCCAAGACGCAGCGCACCTGGCTGAGGCCGCGGCGCAGCACCGTGACCCGTGGGCTAAGGCCTCCGCAGCGGAAGACCTCGGCGTCCTGCACGCCAGGCAGGGGGACCGGGAGCGGGCCGTCCGCCACCTGGAGGAAGCACTCGGCGGATATCAGCTGACCGGCGCGACCGCCGACATGGCTCGTATCCGCCGTCGGCTCCGCAAGCTCGGCGTCCGCCGCCGCCACCGGACGCAATCAGCCGACAGGCCCGTCTCCGGATGGCAAAGCCTGACCGACGCCGAACGCGCCGCGTCCGAACTCGTCGCCCAGGGACTGAGTAACCGGCAGGCCGCCAACCGTATGTATATCAGTTCCCACACCGTGGCCTTCTACATGCGCCAGGCATTCCGCAAGCTCAATATCAGTTCACGCGTAGAACTCACCCGCATCGTCATGCAGCAATCTCAGCAACCCACTACCGTCAACCCGATGCAAGGAATTGCGGCACAACCGCCTTCCCTGGCAACA
>DASYYN010000264.1:0-18690 GCA_035933815.1 Acidobacteriaceae bacterium | reverse complement strand
AGGCGTACGGCCAGAACCTTACTTTTACTTCCTGTTTCGGCCTCTCCGGAGCCGCCGCCGCTGCTTCCTTGCGCCGCTTTGCCTTGGCGGTATCCATCCCGTTGCGCTCCAGGATCTCAATCGCGAGGTCGCCATACGCTTCGGCCCCCTTGGACTTCGGGTCGTACAGCATCACCGGCTTCCCGTAGCTCGGAGCCTCAGCCAGCCGCACGTTCCGGGGGATCACTGTCTTCAGCAGCTTGTCTTTGAAAAAGTCCTTTAGATTCTGCGTGACCTGCTGCGCCAGATTCGTCCGGTCGTCGTACATGGTCAGCAACACGCCCTCAATCTCCAGGTCCTTGTTCAACGACTCCCGGACGCGCTCGAGCGTGTGCACCAGCTCGCTGATCCCCTCCAGAGCGAAATACTCGGCCTGCATCGGAACCAGCAGCTTGTCGGCCGCGACCAGAGAATTCAGCGTCAGCAGGTCCAGCGCCGGCGGGCAGTCCAGAATGATGAAGTCGTAGAGGAATTTGACCTTTTCGATGGCCTCACGCAGTCGGTACGCCCGCCGCTCCATCTGGATCAGCTCCACATTGGCGCCGGTCAGGTTCTTGTGCGAGGGCACCAGCTTCAGGGTCTTGATCTCGGTGGCCGCGGCGACTTCCTCGATCGTCGCCTCCCCCATCAGCACCTCGTAGGAGGAGCGCCGATCTTCTTCCCGGCCCAAACCATACCCTCCCGAGGAGTTCGCCTGGGGATCGCAGTCGATCAGGAGGACGTTGAGCCCCTCGAGAGCCAGTGCTGCGCTGAGGTTAATCGCTGTGGTCGTCTTCCCGACTCCACCCTTCTGATTGACGACCGCAAGCACCTTCCCCATGACTGCCAGCTTAAGAGACGAGGGGGGTCTCCGCAATCGAAACCCGCTGTGCGAAACCGGGGTGCAATTGTGGAACGCGCCCGGAGGCGGGGCTATTGGTGTCCGCTAACTCGCAGCAGGTTAACGAGATCCCGGACACGTTAATTTATTGCAGCTACGTGAAACGAGGGGGTACCCAGGTGGAAAACTTTCGAAATGTTCCACGTGGAACAGGACTGGGTGCCCGATTCAAGCCCGATGTTGGCTTGAGTAGGCCGGCCGGATGGCCCATTCAAGCCTTGTTGAGTGGGACGGGTGGCCCATTCAAGCCCTCTTTTGGCTTGAGTGGGTGTGTTCCACGTGGAACACTGCCTGTCTCATTTCGGCTTGGTTTTCCGTGACCATTCGATGTGATCGATCACGACAGTGTCCAGCAGCCCATGTGTGGGAACAAGAACAAGCCCAGGTTGCTCGCGAATAGCCGTCGTCAGCTCAGCACTACCGCTGCCGGCATCTGCCCCAGATTCCGCGGGCCTCGCGCTGAGTTCCGCCGGATTCCACCGCAACTCCAGGTGATGGCGTCCCGTCAGTGCGGTTCCATCCACTACGATCTGCGACTCGGTTGGCGATACCGTTCCGCTAAGCCGCCGAGTGCCGGGTGCCCCATTCAAGCCCTGTGTTGGCTTGAGTGGGCCTGCGAAGCCTAAACGGGGCCCGCACTCTATACTTCCACGTGGTTGACCCCACGTCACCGGCTCGTTGGTGTTCCACGTGGAACAAATCGGGTGCCGCGTGCCCCATTCAAGCCCGGGCCCCCAATCGCGCTCGCGCGAATGGGGTGGAAGCCCGGCGTTGGCTCGAGTGGGCCTGGAGCCCCCAGGAGATCCTCGAACCCAACCAGTAAACACCCGTGGAACCGGCAGTATACTCTCGTCGTATTCCTTGCAGCGCGGGTCCTGCCCCCACGCGCGTTATTACCAAGGAGCCCACCATGCGCCGACTCACGATCGCGCTCTCTCTCCTCGTGCTGCTTTTCATCGCTTCCGCATTACCTGCCCGCGCCGACGACCAGTCCGGCCCCGGCACCGTCACCGTCATCCTCAGAGACGGACACCGCCAGACCTTCCCGCTCGCCAGCGTCACGCGCATCGAAGTCACCGGTTCGGCGCCCGCGAACCTGATCCACTACCCCGGCCCCTCGCGCGCTCACTTCCTGGGCAAGTGGGAGGTCGGCGAGGGTAACGGCGAGAACTTCACGATCAGGTTGAACGACGACGGCACCGCCTGGCGCTCGCTCGGCGATGTGAAGGGGACGTGGCAGTACATCAATGGCGAGGCGCAGATCCGCTGGGACGACGGCTCCGACGACTGCATCCGGAAAGTAGGTGCTTGGTTCAAGAAGTTTTACTACCACGAAGATCAGGCCTTCAGCGGCTCGCCCGAGAACGTCACCAACGCCCGCAATCTCACCCAAAATCCCAAGGGCGTGGACTGAGGGATAAAGCAGTCAGCAGTGGTAGCCATCAGTCGGTAGCTAAGCAGGCCCCTGACCGCTTCATCCCTGACCGCTTCATCCCTGGCGGCTTTATCACTGACCGCTTATTAACTTCCTGGTTGATAGCAACTTGATCAATCAAATGCCCCGATCATCTTTGCAGTCAAGCACTTGCCGTATCCCCCAGCTCATTTTCTGCCTGGTTTTTTTCTAAAGGCGGCTAACGGCCCACCAGCAGCAGCCCCTGCTGCGATCCCGCAATCGCCACGCCATCGGCCCAGGTAACTCCATTGATTCCCCTTAGCTCCGGCTCCGTAGCACGGGTAGCAAAGGCCATCAGAACCCCACTCGGCGCCAGCCGTCCCACGGCAGTCCGGCAGGCCTCCGCCATCCTGTCGACCGCTCGCAGGGTCACTACATCGAAGAGCCGCTCCGGCGGCATTTGCTCCACGCGCCGGTTCCAGACATCAGCCTTCAGCCCAAGCGTCCGCACCGCCTCCCGCAGGAAGGCCGCCTTCTTCCCCTGCGACTCCGCCAGCGTGACGGCGATCTCCGGCCGGCAAATGGCAATAGGAATCCCCGGCAGGCCGGCGCCCGACCCAAAATCCAGCAGCGTATTTACCTGATTTGAGAGCTGTTGCGCCGCAAAGATGCACTCCGCGAAGTGCCGCTCGACAATGTCCTCCGGCTCGCGCGCCGCCGTCAGATTGATGCGGGCGTTCCAGCGGAGCAGCAGCGCCAGGTACTCCTCGAAGCGCTGCGCCTGTTCGGTTGTCAGGCTGAACCGGGCGGCAAAGTCCCCGGTCAATCGGCGACGGACTCGCGGATCATCCGGGGCTCCCATTCCAGCGCCTTCTCCACAAAGGCCTCGAAGAGGCAGCGTGCTGCGCGGCTCTCTTCTAAGATCCGCTCCGGGTGCCACTGCACGCCGATCAGGAACTGATCGCCATGCCCCTCCGCAGCCTCGATTACCCCATCCTCCGGAGACCAGGCCGCGCGAATCAGCCCGTCGCCGAGCACTCCGATCGACTGGTGATGGCTGCTGTTCACGGCCAGCGTCGTGCGCACCCCCAGCCCCAGCACGCGCTTCAGCCGCGACTTGGGATCCACCTCAACCGGGTGCGCCTCCACCACAGTTTTTCCCGCCGTGTGGTTTACCCGAGTGGCCAGGTGCTGCACCAGCGTTCCTCCGTGCCAGACGTTCAGCGCCTGAAAGCCATAGCAGATGCCCAGCAGCGGCTTGTAGAGATTCGACGCGTCCTGCAGCAACAGCTCATCGACGGCTTCGCGCGCATAGTCGGCCGGCTTGCAGTCGCCGACTGCCTCTTCGCCATACTTCTGCGGATTCACATCGGCGGGGCTACCCGGCAGCAGCACGCCCTCACACGAAGCCACGATCTGCGCCACATGCATCGGCGACTCGCTCAGCGGCACCTTTACCGGTGTGCCGCCTGCGGCCTCAATGGCCTTGGCATACTGCGGCCAGGCGATGGCGGTGTATTCAGCGTCCAGACTGTTCGGTTCGGGAATCGCAATGCGGGGAGACTTCATCGTTTCCCTGCCTCCTGGGATACATCAGTCGGAGTTCTCTCGCGTGTCGTCGCTGCCTCCGAGCCCTCAGGCTGGGGACGTTTGAGCCATGAGTGCTCATAATACAACGCCTCAATCCGCTGCTGCAGTGTGGAAGTCAGCGCGTCGGCCTGCTTCATGGTCATCCCTTTGGTCTCAATTGGCTCGGAAACGACTAGGGTAACGGGAACCGGGTGGATTTGGGAAGCGTGCATGGGCAGCAATTCCCAGGTTCCGATCAGCGCCATGGGTACCACGGGCACCTGAGCCTTGATGGCCATGAATGCCGGCCCCTTCATGAAAGGCTCCAGATGCCCTGTTTCCGTGCGCCCGCCCTCAGGAAAGATGAACAGCGGCATGCCGCTCTTCAGCGTCCGCACCGCGCCGAGCAGGCTCGCCACCGAGGCCCGCGGATCGCTGAGGTCCACCCCGACCTGTCCTGACCGCTCCAGATACCAGCCGATGAACGGCAGCTTCCACAGGTCGTGCCGCGCGACGATCCGAAACTGGAACGGCAGCGAACTGAAGATCGCCGGCGTATCCATATAGGACAAATGATTGCAGGCGTAAACCGCGGGCTCCCCCGTCAGGTACTGCCGATTCAGCACGTTGATCTTGGTTCCGCTCAGCGCGATCGCCGTGCGCGCCCAAGCCTGCGCGATGCGGTGCTGTCTGCGCCCGCTCTTCTCAAACAATGAAACGGCGAGAGCCAAACTGCCGAAGAACGCCGTCGCCACAAAGAAAAGCGGCGCGCGATAGCAATTGCTCACCAGGCGCTCGTGCAAAGGCAGCGGATTGGGCCGAGGCCCCAGCGGATTCATCGCCGCGCCGCTCCCTGCCGCGCAATCAGCCACGGCCGCACCTCGCCGACCAGGTAGACCGATCCGGCAACCACCACCAGGCCTTCCTCGGGAGCTTCGTTCAGCGCGCGCTCGAGCGCCTGCCGCCCGTCGCCCGCAGCCTCCGCCCGCAGACCGACCTTTGCCGCAGCCTGGAGCAGCTCATCGGTCGAAGCCGAACGCGGCGACAGTATGGGCGTCGCAATCACGCGAGAGAACAGCGGGAACAGGATCTGCGCCATCTCGTCGAAAGCTTTGTCCTGCATGCAGCCGAAGACCAAAACAGGACCCAGGGCACAGGGCTCAGGGCTCAGGCGCTCGCTCTCATCCTGCGTCATGGCGGAGATGGCAGCGCGCAGCGTCCAGGCTCCGGCGGGATTGTGCGCGACATCGAGCAAAACCTTCGCTGCTCCGGGAATCTGGAACAACTCGAGCCGCCCCGGCCACTGCGTACTGCGGATTCCCTCCGCAATGTGCGCGGCGCTGATTTTGTAACCGTATTGATTACGCAATTCAACGGCAGCGGCAATCGCCAGCGCAATGTTGCGCCGCTGATGCTCTCCGGCAAGCGGCGAATCGACCTCGATAGTCTCCCCAAGCACCTGGAGCGAGTAGCGGTTGCGCAAAAGCCGCCCAGCCGGGTCTTCTGTGCTCTGCGCTGGCCGCTGACTGCTGACCGCTGACGACTGCGGAACGTACTCCGCCGCGTTCACTCCCCGCACATCCAGCCCCACCGCCACTTCGCCGATCGTCTGATTCGCCTCCGGATGCTGCGGCAGCGTGATCAGCACGCCATTCCGGCGCAGAATGCCGGCCTTCTCGCGCGCAATCAGCGTGATCGTGTCGCCGAGCCATTCCGTGTGATCGAGCGAGATGTCCGTAATCACCGAGAGCAGCGGATCGACGACGTTGGTCGCATCGAGCCGCCCGCCCATCCCCACTTCCAGCACCGCGATCTCCACCTCCGCTGCGGCGAACGCTTCGAAAGCGAGCGCCGTCAGCATCTCGAAAAAGCTCGGCGCCCCCGGCAGCTTGCCCCCGGCGATCAGCTGATTCGCGCAGTCGTCGACGCGGAAGTAGTGCCGGGCGAAATCGTCGTCGCCAATCGGCTCGCCATTCACCCGGATCCGCTCGTTGACCCGCTCCAGATGCGGCGATGTGTAGAGGCCGGTGCGGATGCCCGCCGCCTGCAGGATCGATGCCAGCGTGGCGCAGGTTGAGCCCTTGCCGTTCGTCCCCGCGACCAGGATCGACCGAAACCGCCGCTCCGGATGCCCCAGCGCGGCGACCAGCGTCTGCATCTCCTCGATGCGGAACTTGCGGCGCGCCGCTCCCGGCGCAGCATGCAGCTCGCCCACACGCGCATGGAGACTGTCGAGCGCCGCCGTGTACGACATGCATTTAGGGTACAAGCTGCCGCGGCAGAGGGTACAGCGGTTCTCTCCTGCTACTGGGCCGGTGTCAACCCGTGCCGCAGCATCACAGCGGCAATGGCAGCAGGATCGGGAGGACCCGGTTTTGCGGCGTCGACCACGGCTGCTATTTGCCGGAAATAGTCCGGTCCCAGGACGCCCGGCGTGACCACCGCCAGGCAGCGGGCATCGGCGGCATGGGGATTATCGAAGCGATGCACAACACCACGGGGGATGCAAAGCACCTCACGCGGACCGACCTCGACCTTGCGCCCTTCGACCGTCCAGGTAAGCACGCCCTCGAGGCCGTAGATGGTTTCTTCGTAGGCATCGTGGCTGTGAGCCACCGGAACCCGCGCTCCGGCAGCCACATCGAATTCGAACATCGCAATGGAGCCGCGGGACTCGCTGCCCTCGACCAGGAAGCGGATGGCGATCTGTCCAAGGCGAATTTCCTCGGTGAGCTGAGTTGGCATTCTGAGACCTCCGGTTGGTGCACGGACGCCGGAACAGGGACTCGGTGGCATCACGCAATTTCGGATCGGGGAGTGGCGATCATCTTAGTCCCCGTTGCGGCCCAATGGCCACCGTTCTCCACTGCTAGACTTGAAATTGGAATGATCCTCCCTTTCGTCCGCGAGTTGCTGGCGGACATGGAGCATACCCCCTCTTTTGAACAGGCAAGACGGCACCTCGCCCTTGCCCGTGGGCGCCGTCGTGTCTCCGGACTCACCTCCACCGCCCGCGCCCTCTACATTCCGCTGTTTGCCCGCGCCGCAGCCGTGCCGGTCCTGGTGCTGGTCACCGATAACAAGGCCGCCGACGCCCTGCACCTGGCCCTCCGCGCCGGATGCGAGCTCACCGGCGCCATCGCGCCCGAGCGCGTGCTCCGCCTGCCGGCGCACGACGTGCTGCCCTTCGAGAACCTCTCGCCCCATCCCGACATTCAGGAGCAGCGCGCCAAGACGCTGTGGAAGATCGCCACCGGCGAGGCCTCGATCGTCGTCGCCCCGGTCGAAGCCGCGGCCATGAAGCTCTTCCCCGCGCCCTTCTACGCCGGGCTGGCGCAGATCCTCCGCCGCGGCGAAGAGGTGGACGTCGAAACGCTGCTCGCGCACCTCACCAGCGTCGGCTACACCCGTATGGACATCGTCGAAATGCCCGGCCAGTTCACGCGCCGCGGCGGCATCCTCGACATCTACTCGCCGGAAGCCGACCGCCCCATCCGCCTCGAGTTCTTCGGCGACGAGATTGAGTCGATCCGCAAATTCGATCCCGAGACGCAGCGTTCCGCCGCCCCACTGGACGAAGCGCGCCTGCTGCCGCTGACGGAAACGCCCGTAACGGAGCGACTGCTGGCCGCCGTCCATGCGCGGCTCAGTGGCGCGCGCCTCGAAGCCACCGACGATCCTGACATGGTCGCAGAGGCGATTGCCGCAGGCGGCGTCACCATCTTCCCCGGCTGGGAGTTCTTCGCGGGTGTAGCCGGCGCAACCGGCACGCTACTCGACCTGTTCCCGCGCAGCTCGCTCTTCGTCGAAGAGCCGGCCATGATCCGCAATCAGATCGACCGCTGGTGGACCAAAGTCGAGCAGCGCCACGAGCGCTCCAGCATCGGCTCGCTGATCCGGCCGGAAGACATCTACGCGCGTCCGGAAATCCTGCAGGCCCAGTTGGCATCGCATCCGGGCATCGACATCGATCAGCTGGGCGCCGTCGATGTGCTCGAGGAAGACGACACGCTCGGCGAGATCGAGTTCACCTCGCGCCCCACCCTGCGCTTCCACGGATCGATTCCCGCGCTGGTCGAACAGATCCGCTCGCTCATGCAGCAGGAAGTGCGCACGCTCCTCGTCGCGCCGAATCAGGGCGAGGTGGAGCGCCTGGCGACGCTGCTGCGCGAATACGAATTGCCCTACCGCCTCGGCAGCCGCATCCAGCACGCGGGCAGCGAGAACATCTACGACGAATCGAGCTATCTGGCCGGCGACATGCGCACCCCCGTCATCCTGCGCGCGCCGCTCGCCGCCGGCGTCAGCTTGCCGGATGCGCACCTCGTGCTCTTCGGCGCGCAGGACTTCTTCGACGAGGCCGACGTCACCGCTCGCCCCGCGCCACAGAAGTCGAAGACAGCCGCCTTTGTTTCGGATTTCCGCGACCTCACCATCGGCGACTACGTCGTCCACGTCGAGCACGGCATCGCCCGTTACCAGGGTCTCCGCGAAATCGAGCAGGACGGCGTCTCGCTCGAGTTCATGATTCTGGAGTTCGCCGAGAGCGCGCGTCTTTACATTCCGCTCACGCGCCTCGACCTCATCCAGAAGTACCGCTCCACCGAAGCCGGGCCGCCTCCAATCCTGAATCGCCTCGGCTCGCAGCAGTGGGCCAAGACCAAGGCGCGAGTGAAGAAGGCCATGCAGGACATGGCCGACGAGCTGCTGAAGCTCTATGCGCAGCGCAAGGCCGCACAGGGCCACGCCTTCCCGCCGGACAACGAGTTCCAGCGCGAATTCGAAGACGCCTTCGACTACAACGAAACCGACGATCAGATCTCCGCTATCGCCGACATCAAGCGCGATATGGAATCGCCGCTGCCCATGGATCGCCTACTCTGCGGCGACGTGGGCTACGGCAAAACGGAAGTCGCGATGCGCGCGGCGTTCAAGGCCGTGCAGGATGGCCGCCAGGTCGCGGTGCTCACACCAACCACGGTGCTCAGCTTCCAGCATTTCGAAACGTTCAAAAATCGCTTCCGGCAGTTCCCCATCAACGTCGAAATGATCTCGCGCTTCCGCACCGCGAAGGAGCAGAAGCTGATCCTCGAGCAGGTCGAGACCGGCAAAGTCGATATCCTCATCGGCACGCACCGCCTGCTTTCGAAGGACATCAAGTTCCAGAACCTCGGCCTGCTCGTCGTCGATGAGGAGCAGCGCTTCGGCGTCCGCCACAAGGAGCGGCTGAAGCAGATGCGCCGCGAGATCGACGTGCTGGCCATGTCCGCGACGCCGATTCCGCGGACGCTGCACATGTCGCTGGTCGGCCTGCGCGACATGAGCGTGATCGAAACGCCGCCGCGGGATCGCATGGCCATCCAAACCGTGGTCGCAAAGTTCGACGAGAAGCTGATCCGCTCCGCCATCGAAGTGGAACTGGAGCGCGGCGGCCAGGTCTATTTCGTCCACAACCGCGTCGAGACGATCTACGAGATCGCCGCGAAGATTCAGGAACTGGTTCCGGCCGCGCGCGTCGTCGTCGGCCATGGACAAATGGGCGAGAACGAGCTTGAAAAGGTGATGCTCTCGTTCATGCACCACGAGCACGATGTGCTGGTGGCGACGACGATCATCGAAAACGGGCTCGACATTCCGCTGGCGAACACCATCATCGTCAATCGCGCCGATCGCCACGGCCTCTCGGAGCTGTATCAGCTGCGCGGGCGCGTCGGCCGCTCGAATCGCCGCGCCTATGCGTATCTGCTGATCCCGCCGGAGCAGGAGCTGACCGAAGTCGCGCGTCGCCGGCTCGCTGCGCTCAAGGAGTTTTCCGACCTCGGCGCCGGCTTCAAAATCGCCGCGCTCGATCTGGAATTGCGCGGCGCCGGCAACCTCCTCGGCGGCGAGCAAAGCGGCCACATCGAGGCAGTCGGCTTCGAGATGTACACGCAGATGCTCGAGGAAGCTGTGAGCAAGCTCAAGGGCGAAGAGCGCGTCGAGCGCCCATCCGTGCAGCTCAGCCTCGGCATTCCCCTGCGCATCGACGAGAGCTACATCGCCGAGGAAAACCACCGCCTGCGCATGTACAAGCGCATCGCCGGCGTCGAGAACGAGCGCGCCCTCGAGGACGTCCGCACCGAATTGCAGGATCGCTACGGCCCGCTACCAGCCAGTGTCGACAACCTGCTCGAGGCGGCGCGACTGCGCATTGAGTGCGAGCGCATCGGCGTCGCCCAGGTAGACCGCAAACGCGACCAGCTCCACGTCAAGTTCACCGAGACCGCCGCCGTCGATCCCGGACGGTTGATGAAGCTCGTCGCGAAAAACGCCAAACGCGGCGCGCAGTTCACGCCCCAGGGCGTCCTGAAGTTCCCGCTGACAGCGACGAAAGCCGAAGATGTGCTGATCGAGACACGCATCCTGCTCGAGGAGCTCGCGGACCGGCCCCAAACTCCGGAGCTGAAACCTCAGGAAGTGCGCTAGCACCTCCGCTCAGAACCACCGCAGCAACTCCCCAAAGCTCCCCAGTTCCAGCAAATGCTGCCCTTCCGGTGCGGGGTCGAGCGCATCGTGCTCCAGCACCCAGGTGTTCGGGTGGTGGACGTACACCGCGTTCAGGCCGCAGGCCAGCGCCGGGTTGATATCCGATCGCGGGCTGTTGCCGATCATCCAAGTTGTCCGGCGCTCCAGCGCGTGCCGGCCGCAGACGGCGTGGTAGGCCTCCGGATCTTTCTCCCTCGGCACTTCTACCGCTCCAAAATACTGCGCCACTCCGGAGCGGGCCAGCTTGTCCAGCTGCTCTTCCTCGTTGCCCTTCGTCACCAGGATCAGCCGATGCCGTTCGGCCAGTTGCGGCAGCGTCCCGGCCACACCCTCCAGCAACTCGATTTCCTGCTCGGCAATGGACTGGGCAAAGCTCACGATCTGCTCGTGCTTCTCCGGCGGGACCGGCCCCGGCGAAAGCCGTTCAAAACACGTGACCAGCGCCCGCCGGAAGCTGACCAGCCCGTAGCCGTGCTCGCGAACGTTCTCGCGCTCCACCTCGTTCAGCCTCTCGCGCACCTGCTCCCGCGTGTACTCCTTATGGTCCAGGTAGGAGATGAAAGACGCAATCGCCTGCTCGAAGTAAATATTGTTCTCCCAGAGCGTGTCGTCGGCGTCAACGAGCAGCGTCTGCCCGGGCGGAAACCTCCCCGAATCACCTTGGCTCATATCCGGCATCTACCACGAGCGTATCAGCGGGCGCGACGCCAAAGCGGCAGGCGCCGGCCTGGACGTCGCCGCGCAAAAAATAGATACTAAAAGAACAACATCTTGCTGAAAACAGGGTTCTAACCGGCACGACCGAGGTGTCGTCACCTTTGGCATGGAGGGTCATTCAGCCGTCCCGAACGGCCTTATTTTTAACCGATGCAATTCCCCCGATGCATATTCAGGTCCCCCCTGGCCATCGCTCTGCTGGCCGCCGTCAGCTGTGCCACTGCCCGCGCCGACGCAGCGCTTCTGGTCGAAGAGCCTTTCGGCGACTTTGGCTTCTTCAATCCCACCGGCCACGCCGCCATCTATCTGAACCGTGTCTGTGCTGACACGCCGACGCACCTGCGGCCCTGCCGTCCCGGTGAGCTGGGCGTCGTGCTCAGCCGCTACCACCACATCGATGGATACGACTGGCTGGCCATCCCGCTGATCCCGTATCTCTATGCCGTCGACGACCCGTCCGAAATCCCCGCCACCGCCACCCCGCGGCTCGAGCGCAAGCTGCGCGACACCTATCGGCGCAATCACCTCGAAGACCTGGTTCCCGACGATCCAAAGCACGAGATTCCCGGCGGCGAGTGGATCCAGCTGGTTGGCGCATCGTACGACCGGCGCATCTGGGGCTACGAAGTCGCCACCACCGATCAGCAGGATCTGGACCTGATCGAGCGCTTCAACGACCGCCGCAACGTCGGCCACTTCAACCTGCTGTTCAATAACTGCGCCAACTTCACCGAGAAGGTGCTGAATTACTACTACCCGCATTCCATCCACCGGAACTTCATCGCCGACGGCGGCATGATGACGCCGAAGCAGGCTGCCAAATCGCTGGTGAAGTACAGCCGGAAACATCCCGATGCAGACCTGCTGACCTTCGTCATTCCGCAGGTGCCGGGAACCATAAAGCGCAGCACGCCCGTCGACGGAGTGGCTGAAGCTCTGGTCAAATCGAAGAAATATGTCGTGCCTTTGGCCGTGCTGAATCCCTACGTGGCGGGAACGCTGATCGCCGCCTACCTCGGCGAGGGCCGGTTCCATCCCGATCCGAATGCCGAGATCTACCACCCGGCAGCCGATCTGCCGCCGCGTCAGGAAATCCGCCGGGAAGTCTCCGCAGCCAACTCACTGGACCTGAGCACGCCGGCCCGGGAAGATTCTTCCGCGCGGGAGACGCCCACCAGCCTCGACAACCAGCAATAATCTCTGCGGCTCGTCACCGCAGATCGCCCATTCGTCCCCACTCGGAACCACCGGCGCAGCTCTCGCGTATCATTCTCCTTTCGCCGTGGCGAGCAGGTCTCGCCGGGCGATTCCATTCGGAGGATCCATGCGCCGTCTGCCCATCTTTGCCCTCATCATCTTCCTGTCTGCTGCTGTAGCCTCCGCTCAGAATGCCGGCTCCGGCGCCGTTCACCCGGCCGACAAGGTCTACGCTCCGATCCCCGGTTTCGATCCAACAGCGATCGACAAAACCGCCGACCCCTGCGTGGACTTCTACCAGTACGCCTGCGGCAATTTCGCGAAGGTCCACCCCATCCCCTCCGACGCACCCGAGTTCGACGAGTTCTACAACCTGCTGGAGTACAACACGCAGGTCCTTCACGGTCTGCTGCAGCAGGCCGCCTCTTCACAAGCGCAGCGGGGAAGCAATGAGCAGAAGATCGGCGACTATTACCAGAGCTGCCTCGATACCGCTGCGATCGACAAGCGCGGCGTGGCTCCCATTGAACCCGAGTTGCAGCAGATCGCTGCGCTGCAATCCAAAGACCAGCTCCCGCAGCTCGCCGCCCACCTCAGTCGCATGGGCGTGGACGTCTTCTTCGACTACAGCTCGATGCCCGACTTCAAAGACGCCACGATGAATATCGCCGCCATCGACCAGGGCGGCCTCGGCCTTCCGGAGAAGGACTACTACCTGCGCACCGATGCCAAAAGCGAGGAAACGCGCAAGCAGTATGTCGCGCACCTGGCGAACATGCTGAAGCTGCTGGGCGAATCCCCGGATGCCGCCCAGTCCGACGCGCAGAAGGTGATGGACTTCGAGACGGCCCTGGCCAAAGGATCAATGGGCGTGGTGGAACGCCGCGATCCCGACAAGATTTATCACATGATGGCGCTGACCAGCTTCGCAGCGACCGCGCCTGCCATCGAGGCACCAAAATATCTCGACTGGATTGGCTCGCCGAAGGTCGAAAAGCTGAACGTCGTTTCTCCCGAATTCTTTCCGGCGCTGAACAAAGCCATCGAGGCAACCGACCTCTCCGTCATTCAGGCCTATCTGCGCGTGCATCTCGCGGACGGCTTTGCGTCGCGCCTCCCGCACGCCTTCGACGAGGAGCACTTCGACTTCTACGGCCGCAAGCTGACGGGCACCCCGCAGCAGCAGCCCCGCTGGAAGCGCTGCGTCCGGGCGACCGACAACATGCTCGGCGAAGCGCTCGGCCAGCTCTACGTCGCGAAATACTTCACCCCCGATATGAAAGCTGAAACCGTGCAGATGGTGCAGCAGATCGAGCAGGCCATGGGCAAAGATATCGATGAGATTGACTGGATGAGCCCGGAAACGAAGGTCAAGGCAAAGCAGAAGTTACAAATGATTACCAACAAGATCGGCTACCCGAATAAGTGGCGCGATTATTCAAAGCTCGACATCAAGCCGAACGATGCCTTCGGTGACGAGGTGCGGGCCCGCGAGTTCGCCACCGCGTACGACCTGAATAAAATCGGCAAGCCTGTGGACCGCCAGGAGTGGGGAATGACCCCGCCCACCGTGAATGCCTATTACAATCCGACGGAAAACAACATCAACTTCCCCGCCGGCATCCTGCAGCCCGCGTTTTACGACAAGAACGCGACCGCAGCCACGAACTACGGCCACATCGGAGCCGTCGTCGGCCACGAACTCACGCATGGCTTTGACGACGAAGGCGCGAAGTTCGACGGCAACGGCAATCTCCATGACTGGTGGACGCCGCAGGACAAGAAAAATTTCGACGAGAGGACCGACTGCGTCGCCAACGAATACAGCCAGTTCACCGCGGTCGATGACGTGAAGGTGAATGGCCGCCTCACCCTCGGCGAGAACACTGCCGACAATGGTGGCGCGCGCCTCGCGCTCATGGCGCTGATGGCGCATGCTGCGGCGTCAGGAACGCAGAGCGACGGAACAGACGAGCAGCAGGGCGGGCAAAGCCTCAAGCCCGAGCAGCAATTCTTCCTCGGATGGGCGCAGAACTGGTGCGCCAATCAGCGGCCGGAACTCGTGCGCATGCTCGCGCAAACGGATCCGCACTCCCCGGATCGCATTCGCGTTACCGGTGTCGTTGTCAACATGCCGCAGTTTGCCAACGCGTTTGGCTGCAAGGCCGGACAGCCGATGGCGCCCGTCAAGGCATGCCGTGTTTGGTAATTAGGTCTTAAACAACGGCATAGGCAAAGTTGTATAACTTTGGTAATTAGGATCGGGGCAGTTTATCGCCCTAACCTTAACTATATCTTCCAGTTTTCATGTTGCCAAAGCTGTTTTGGCGCTTCGTCCTGACATTTGAACGCTGGCGAGCGTCAAAAGGGGAGCATTCGTCATCTCGGGGAGGTTACCCGGGGTGATCCCCAGGTCCTCATGAAAAAGCTTTGGCAAGTATCAGTCCTGATGATCGTGCTCGCAATGGCTTCCATGCCGCTCTACGCCGATGGGCCAGGCAGCACGCAACCTCCGCCGCCGCCGACATCGGGCAGCTCGTCCTCGGGCTCCGGCTCTGGGTCAACGACAAGCGGCACCAGCAGCACGACTGGCACCACCATCACGGTTCTGGTCTCGCTCCTCGGCTACCTGGGACTGTAACCAACTGGCTGGCCCGGCGACCTTCGCCGGGCCGGCTCGCGCGGGATATGCTGAACGCAGGACCGCGCCATGCATTTCTCGGCACTCACCAGAATTTTCTGGGCAGCAGGCTTCGTTTGCGACGCCCTGGTGCTCCTCGTTCTGTGTGTCCGCGGGCGGTATCGGCAGTTTCCGGTTTTCACCTCGTATTTCGCCTTCGACCTCCTGAGAACCATCGTAGGTTTCACAGCCTACATGCTGAATAACCGAATCCTCTACCGGGACCAGTACTACCTGTTCCTGGTCATCGACTACACATTCCAGGTCGGCATCATCCTCGAGATCGCACAGGTTGTTTTGCGGCCAACCGGAACCTGGCTGCGCGATGCACGTGCAATGTTTGTGACCATCGGCCTGGCAGGCGCCCTCATCGCTGCCGCGCTCTCCTGGTGGATTACCCCACCCGTTCATGGCGCATGGCAGTTATGGCCGTTGCGCGTGAATCTCTTTACCAGTCTCCTCACCTGCGAGTTGTTTGCGGCGATGGGCTTCACGGCCACCCGGCTGGGACTGGGATGGCGCAATCACGTCATGGCTCTTGCTCAGGGATGGACCTTCTATAACGTCGTGATGGTAGTCACGACGGGATTGCAAAGCTACCTTGGCACAGAGCATTTCCTGGTCCTGGACCACATTCGCGGCGCCGCCTACTGGTCGGCCGTCCTTTTCATCGTGGTGCAGCTATGGCGACCCGAGCCGGAGCGGCGGCCGATCGATCCCGAACTGCGCCGCTACATCCTTGCGCTTCATGATCGAGTGGAGTACGACCTGCGAAGGATGGATGCGTAACGGCTTCTCGCCAGCCGCGATCCTGGTCACGGTCAACACGACATGCCTGCAAAGTTACTTTGGTACGGCACACTTTCGTGCACTCGACCAGGTTCGCGGCGCCGCTTATGATTTGGCTATCATCTACATCATTGTGCAGTTATGGAAACGCGAGCCGGAACGCCGCCCGATCAATCCCGAACTGCACCGTTACATCCTTGCGCTTCACGAACGGGTCGAGTACGATCTTCGGAGACTTGATGCGTAAGGCCGAGCATCTCGCCGGTTTGGCCTGATCCGAACCAGTGACTGAGAAAGGTATCCTCTCGTGCTGGCATTCCTCCTCCTCGGCGCTATCGCATGTGGATTGATCGGGGCGGCCGTGTGGTCGCAGGTCGCCACGTATCGCCTGCGCCGGCGCAGCTGGAATGACCTGGTCGCCGCGCTCAAGCCCATCGATTTCAGCCACGTCAGTTCCGTTGCGCGGGACTACCTCGATCCCAGAGAGGGCCAGATTTCTCTTGAGCCGCCTGACATGTGGCTAATGCTCGGCGGCAGGGCCGGCCTGCGCAGCATGCGCGAGAATGCCCAAATCATGCTGCAGCTCGCAGCCCATGCCCAGCAGTGGAACTTTGAAGAAGGCGTGATCGTGACGGAGCGCATGCGGCGCGACGCGCTTCGCCTCCGCAATTCCGTGCGCCGCGTCGAGCTGACGCTCCTCTTTCACTCCGTCATGAAGCGCTCGACAACGCTGATCCCCTTCCACCTGCACGAGGCAGCGTCAGCCTATTACCTGATGCGGCAGCGGCTGCTGGCTCTCTACCAGACGAGCCACGCCGGTCTCTATCCCCGCCTCGCCGAAATCCTCTAAGCGACCTGTCATCCTGAGCGAGCTAACCGAATTTGCTGCGCGTCGGTTTCGCGCAGCGGGAATTCAGGTGCGAGCCGAAGGACCTGCATTTCCGATGCGGGATATATCGAGACGGCCTAAGCCGCCTCGCCCTTCTTCCCCTTCTCTTTCGTCTGCCGGAACTTCTCTGCCGCCTGCGGAGAAGGCTGGGCCGCGCTCGTATCTTCCGGCGTGTCGCCGAAATCCTGCGCCCCGTAGTCGTAATCGGTGCCGCCCTCCCAGGGCTGCTTGCCTTCAGGTAGCCGGGTGCGCTCGTCCTCGTTCAGTCCCCAACCCTGCTGGTGGGCGTTTTCGCTGGAAGGCTTGCGCGTGTGCTCTCCAAATCCCTGCGGCTCCCGCTTCTGCTCGTCCGGCTCGCCAGTTTTGTTCGCCATAAAAGTCCCTCGCTGGTGGGATGAGGCGAGCGAAACCAGGCGATGGCTCGACCGAAGACAACCTCGCACAGGCCCCACGCTCTCCGAATGAGAAAGGAGTTCTATGCCAAAGCAGCAGGGAAAAGAGACCCAGGAGCAGAGCGCCGGAAACCCAGAGCCTCAGCGGCAGGATGCCGTTCGCCACGTGGGAAAGACGCTCGAGTCCGAAGGCGTCTACATGCCGACCGGAGAACTGCCCGAGAATCGCATCGAGATGGAGGGCATGACTGACGCGGTCGACATGAATGCCGTCACCGACGACAAGTACGATCGCGAGGCCAATGCTATGGGCGCCGAGCGCCTGCGTACCCGCCTGCCCGGCGACACTAGTTCCGATCCGCACACCGACGAAGGCCCGGACAACGCCACCACCCTCGACGACGACCGTCCTCACCGCCGCAACAACGCGGCATAGCTCACGAGCGCAGCTTGCCGCCCGCGCCTTCAAGGGCGGCAACAATCTGCTGCGACCAGCCCTGCACTTCCTCTTCGCGCAGCGTGCGCTCGTGCGACTGAAACACCGTGCCCAGCAGCAGCGAGTAATGCCCTGGCGTCACCAGCTTTCCTTTCGCATCGCGCAGCACTTCCTTCGGCGCGTAGCTCTGCAGTTCCGGAATGGCGAGATTCTCGACCGCCGCCGCCACGCTCGCCCATGCCACCGACTCCGGAAAGATCACGCTGAAGTCGCGCCGCACCGGCTGGAAGCGCGACAATTCTCGCGCAATCGGCTGCCGCAGCTCCTGCTTGTAGAGGCGGTCCAGCCAGATTTCTCCGATCCAGACCGTCTGTTTGATCTTCCGCCGCGCCGCTTCCGCCGGATGCAGCTGGCCGAACCACGCCACCGTCGCGCCATCAACCACGGCGCGCGCGCTGCGCCCCGGATGCAGCCACGCCGGCATCAGTCCGGAGACAGCAGGGAAGCGGTCGAAGTACACGGAGCGCGCGGAGAACTTCGCCAGCAGCTGCTCGACCGTGCCCTTCACATCGTAGAAATCCGCTTCGTGCCTGCCGAAGACGCTGCCCATTGCTCCCATCGCCAGCGACGGCCGCTCCTCGACCCGGGCGTACCCATTTTCCGGGCTGCCGCTAAACGTCGTCCCCATCTCAAACAGGGCCGCGCCTTCCACATCGCGGCTGATGTTCAGCGCCAGCATCGTCAGCATGCCCGGCAGCAGAGAAGGCCGCAACATCCCTGCCTCTTCGCTGAGCGGATTCCCCAGCGCAACCGTCGCGCCCGGCTCGCGCACGAATAGCTCCGCATCCTGCCCGGAGCAGAACGTCGACGAAATCGCCTCGTTCCAGCCCAGCGCAAGCAGCGTCCGCCGCAGCGTCGATTCCTTTTCCGCCCACGGCAGCTCGACCACCGTTCCGGCGAACGCCGGCAGCGTGTTGCGGAAGCGGTTGTAGCCGTAGACGCGGGCGATCTCCTCGATCAGGTCGATTTCCCGCTCGAGGTCCAGCCGCCAGCTGGGCAGCGTGATCTGAAACAGCCCGTCTGCATGCGACGCCGAACCGGTCCTCGTGCCGAGCACCGCGCGCGAGGGATCGAGGTCCTGCCTCACGGGAGCACCGGCCTCGCCGCTTGGACCCTCCACT
>DASYYN010000249.1:0-4077 GCA_035933815.1 Acidobacteriaceae bacterium | reverse complement strand
GGTGAGCTGGCGTTTCGCATAGTTACGGTGCGCCTGGCGCGTGGAGGCGATGGCTTCCGGCACGGTGAGTTCTCCATGAAGGACTTTGCGCGCCTGCCGGTATCCAAGAGCATCGAAAGGGCGCGGCGATTCGCCGTATTGGCGGAGCAGTGTGAGCGTCTCCTGGACCAAACCGTCGGAGAACATGCGCTCGGCACGCTGGTCGATGCGCTCGTAGAGAAGCTGGCGGTCCGGGTTAAGCCCGATGCGCAGGATGCGGTATCCGGTGAGCGGATCGCGTCCGGATTGCCAGACGGAAGTGAGCGGCTTGCCGACGGCGAGGCAGACTTCAATCGCGCGAATGAGCTTGGGGTGGTCGTTGATATGGATGCGCTGCGCGGCGGCGGGATCGAGGCGTTTGAGGATGCGGTGCAGCCATGCGGGCCCGCGGCGCTCGGCGCTGTCGCGCAGACGATTCCTGATGTCCTCGGAGCGTTGCGGTCCGGCAAAGAGGCCGTCGAGCAGGGCGCGCAGATACAGGCCGGTTCCGCCGGTCACGATTGGCATGCAGTGACGGGCGGTAATCTCGGCAATTGTTTGGCGCGCGAGCCGCGAGTAGTCGCCTGCGGTGCAGAATTCGCTCGGCGGCAGCACATCGATGAGGTGATGCGGAACCTCGCGGCGTTGCGCCGCGGTGGGCTTGGCGGTGCCGATCTCCATGGAGCGGTAGACGGCCACCGAATCGCAACTGACGATCTCTCCGCCGAAACGGCGGGCCAGCGCCAGCGCGAGGGATGTCTTGCCACTGCCCGTGGGACCAAGCAGGGCGAGGAGAAGTGGCTCCATAGCGTGCAGCAGTCAGGGTAGCAGGGTAGCCAGTAGCCAGTAGCCAATAGCCAGAGGCTACCAGCGACCTGTTACCAGCTACCAGCTTCTATTCCACCTGCCGTTTGGCGCGGTAGCCGTCACGAGCGATGATGTCGTATTTCAGCGGCTTGTGCTTCTCGTCCACCATGCGCAGCGGATGACCTTCCTGGTCGACCAGCTGAATCTGGATGCGGCGCCAGCTGCCGTCCATCTTGCCGTTCGTCGGCCGGTAGGTGATCTGATACTGGTTGCGGATCGAGTTGTTGATGTCCTGGAAGACATCTGGAAACTCGGAGTCGAAGCGGGGCGCGAAGTACATGCCGCCGGTCATGCGTGCGAAGCTCTGCAGCTCGTTTTGCGCCTGGAGCATCGTGATGTTATCCATGCGCCCACTGGCGAAGTTGCCCGCTCCATACACGCCCGCGCCGCCGGTCGCGATGGAGAAGATGGTGACGTTGGGGGTCTCCTTGATCTTCTGAAGGCACTTGTCGAGCGTGATCTTCGAAAACGTATCGAGCCCCGAGGAAACGAGGATGATGTACTTGCGGCCGTCGATGCGCGAGAGGCGGTCCAGCGTCTCGTAGAGAGCGTCGAACTCATTGGTCTCGTGCCACGTGGGGATCTGGAGCGACTGCACCGATTCCGCAATCAGCTGCTTGTTCTGCGTGAAGTCCGTCAGGATGTTGGTGTGCATGTCATACGTGATGACGGCGATGTAGTCGTTCGGCTGCAGCTGGTTGGTAAAGGAAATGGCCGCATTCCACATGTCGAAGATGAAGTTGTAGTCGTTGGCGGCGAACTCCAGCAGCAACACGGCGGTGATGGGCGCTTTGACCTGATGAAAATTGACGATCTGCTGGGGGACTCCGTCCTCGTAGACGCGGAAGTTGTCTTTATCCAGGTTGGGGATGAACTGATGGGTCTTCTCGGCGATGACGTTGACGTCCACATTGACAACCGGCACATCCACGCGCAGTGAATAGTTATCGAGGCCCGGAGGGTTCTTCACTTTTGGCGGGGGCGGCGGGGCTTCGGTCTTCGGCGCGCCGGTCCTGGGGATGGCGATAGGGCCGGTGTCATTGCCGGGGCCGCCGGACGCGGGACTGCTTTGATCGTCCCCTGGTTTCTGTTTTTGCTGATTCTGCTGCGTCTGATTCTGCTGAGAATTGTCCTGAGCCCATGACGAAGGGGCGGTCAGGAGCGTCTGAGACATCAGCAGAGCGACAGCGGTAATGGCCGGGAAACGGAGGCGAGAGACCCTCATGAGAAACCTCTGGGACGATTTTCGAGCCTCGCGGGCCTTTGCGGCAACCGCGGGAGCGGCTAGTCTATGGACGTGCGTACCAGTATGAAAGATATCCAAAGGACGGCCTCGGCGATAGCCCTCGCGGTCCTGGGGGGATTGTCTGCCTCGGCACAGAATCCTGCCTCGGAGGCAGCGAAGACGCTGAACCTGCCGCCGAATCCGCCTGCCGTAACGAAGTTCTACCCGCTCAGCGAGGTTCATCGCGGCCAGCAGGGGGTGGCGTACACGGTCTTTGAGGGCACGAAGCCCGAGCCGATGGGGCTGGAGATCCTGGGGGTGCTGCACAACGCCATTGGGCCACGGCAGGACATGATTCTGGCGCGGCTGGAAGGCACGAAACCGCAGTACACGGGCGTAGTGGCCGGCATGAGCGGCAGCCCGGTATACATCGACGGCAAGCTGGTCGGGGCGCTGTCGTACCGGATCGGGCAGTTCAGTAAAGAGCCGATCTGCGGGATCACTCCAATCAGCCAGATGATGGACGTCGAAAAGGCCGGGGCGGAGCTGACCCAGCAGAGCGGACAGGGCACAGAGCTCAGGGCACAGGGCACAGAAGGCAGCGTTCAGCGTACAGCGTTCAGCGGTCAGGGGAGCACGGAAGCCGGTGCGCCTGGGGCGACCTTGGGTGCGATGGGCGGGCAGGATCAGCCCCTGATTCAGCCGATGGATACGCCGCTGGTGTTCTCGGGCTTCAGTTCGACGGCGCTGCAGTTGTGGAAGAAGTACGCCCCGGCGGGGCTGATGCCCGTCGAGGGCGTGGGCGGCTCGGAGAGCGACGAGAAGCAGCCCGATCCCCTGGTTCCGGGATCGGCGGTCAGCGCGGTGCTGGTGCGCGGCGATCTGGACATCGCGGCGACGTGCACAGTGACCTATGTCGACCCGAAGAAGATGCTGGCCTGCGGGCATCCGATCACGCAGTTCGGCCCGGTGTCGATGCCGATGACGAAGGCCGACGTGGTGGCGACCCTGCCTTCGCCTGCCGAGTCATTCAAGATCATCAACACGACGGAGACGGTAGGGACGATTACGCAGGACCGCGAGTCGGCCATCATGGGCGAGTTCGGGGAAAAGGCGCGGATGATCCCTGTCACACTCCACGTGACGCATGATGGCGTGGGCGCGGCGGAGAAGAGCGAGAACGCGCTGCACTTCGAGGTGATCGACCAGCCGCAGATCACGCCCATGGCGGTGATGGTGGCCGTCTACCAGGGGCTGATGCAGCAGAACGGCTACTCGCTGCTGACGACCTACCGGCTGCAGGGAGCGGTGAAGCTGAGCGGCTTCCCGACGGTGAAGCTGAACAGTCTTGTCGCTCCGACGGACACTCTGCCTGCGAACCTTCTGGCTGCGCTGGAACTGGGCCAGCGCTTCACCAAGCTGTACGACAACGCCGCGCGGCGCACGCCGATCGAGAGCGTCGATCTCGAGGTCGCGGCCATTCCGCGGCGCCTGACGGCGGAAATCGAGAGCGTGCATGCGAGCAAGATCGAGGTCCATGCGGGTGACACGGTGACGCTGGACGCGACCATCCGGCCGTGGCACGGGGATCCGAAGAACGTGCGCATCCCGGTAGAGCTTCCAGCGAACCTGCCAAACGGTCCGGTGCGGCTGTTGGTGAGCGACGGCGGCACGCTGGACCGCATGATGCAGCCTCTGCAGTTCAACGCACAGCCGCTGGACGTGGCGGAGACCATCGCGCAGCTGAACAGCGCGCATCCGAGCGACCGGCTCTACGTGACGCTGCTGGCTCCGGAGGCGCAGGCGGCGGTGGAGGGACGGACGCTGTCGGCGATCCCGATGTCCATGGCTAACGCGCTCGCTCCGCTCAAGGAGAACCGCGGGATGGCGCTGAACGGCGAGTCGGCCGTGCCCATGGCGGCTCTGCCGATGGACGCCGTGATCGGCGGCCAGCAACTGGTGACCCT
>DASYYN010000110.1:0-8342 GCA_035933815.1 Acidobacteriaceae bacterium | reverse complement strand
CTCGGGCGTCTGGAGGCGGATGACGGTTCGATTGCCCAGGGAGCGCGCGTGGTGCGGCAGTTCCTGATCGGCGCGGGCGTCAATCCGGGAGACTTTTTGTTTTTTGACGGATCGGGAATGTCGGGCGACGATCTGATCACGCCGCGCGCGGCGACCACGCTGATGGCCTATGCCGCGCGGCAGCCCTGGGGAGCGCTCTACAAATCAACGCTGCCGATTGGTGGCGTGGACGGGTCGTTGGCGGGGCGATTCAGCGGTCCGATGAAAGGCCGCGTGTTCGCGAAGACGGGAACGCTGGCGGAGGTGAATTCGCTCACCGGGTATTTGACCGCGAGGAGCGGGCGGACGCTGGTTTTCTCCATTCTGTGCAACGATCACGACCCAACCGGCGAGGCCAGCCGGAATGCGATGGATCGCATTGTGACGGCCATCGCGGACGCGGAATAAATGCAGCGTTTAGGGTATAGGGTGTAGGGTTCAGGATGAAATTGAGTCGCCTTCCGCGTTTCTTTGCAGGCATGGGGATCGGCGCAGCGCTGCTGGCCATCGGCTGTGGGCCGTCGCTGGGGCCGTCGAAGCCGGTGAGTGAGCTGACCCCGCAGGAGCAGCAGGGGCGGGCCATTTACGAGCAGGATTGCGCCAGCTGTCACTACGCGAACCACACCGGCGATCTGCACGGGCCGAGCCTCTTCGGCATGTACCGGAAGAAATTTCTGCCCAGCGGCGCGCCGGCCAACGATCAGCGCGTCGTGCCGGTGATCCTGCGCGGGCGCAACATGATGCCGGGGTACGCCAGTCAGCTGGACGGACAGCAACTGCAGGCGCTGCTCGCTTATCTTCATACCTTATGAACGACGAAGAGAGGTCGAAGCCCCTGCCAGGCGTCTCAGCCATCGGGCTCTACATGTTTTTGCTGTGCCTGATGTGGCTGCTGGCGGTGAGCCGGCACCAGCTGCCGCTGGCGGGACTGATCTTTGCAGCAGCTTTTGCGGTGGCCGGGCATGGCCTGCTGCGGCAAAAGCGCTGGGGGTGGGCGATGACGCTGGCGGCCATCTTTCTGTCGATGGTGCACAGCTTGTGGATGGTCGCGGAGTTTCACAAGCTGCTGATGCTGGGGCTGGCCGCCTTCGACATGATTCTGTTTCTGTATCTGGTGCGGCCCGAAGTGCGGGAGCGGATGCGCTAGAGCGGATAGCGCACGCCGATAAGCTCCTCAGAGACCTGCCACAGCTGTACGGCCAGCACTTCATCGTAGGCTTGCTGCTCGGCGCGGACCTCGACGGGATAGCCGCGCATCTCGCGAAAGCCATCGGGACCGTAGTAGCGTCCGCCTCTCACCGCATCGCTGGTCGCCGCATACAGCGTGGGCCAGGAGCCCTGCATCGCGGACTGCGCCGTCAGCTCGATGAAATGCGGGATCACCTTCGCCAGCACGCCGCCGCCTGATCCCGGCCCCGCTTTGAAGAGATTGGTTTGCGAAACGCCGGGGTGTACCACGATGCTCATCGCCTGCACCTGCGCGCGCTCGAGCCGCCGCTCGAGCTCGAACCCGAAGAGCAGATTTGCCAGCTTGCTGCGGCGATACGCAGGCCAGGGCCGATAGCCGCGCTCCCACTGCAGGTCGGAAAAATCCATTGTGCCGCCGCGATGCGCGATCGAACTGACCGTGATGATGCGCGCGGGCTGATTGCCCTTGTCGCTTCGCGGCCGCAGCAGCACCGGCAGCAGCAGTCCGGTGAGCGCAAAATGCCCCAGGTGATTCGTCCCAAACTGCGCTTCGAATCCCTGCGCCGTCGTCTTGCGCGCAGGGAAGGCCATGACGCCCGCGTTGTTGATGAGCAGATCGAGCCGGCGCCCTGTCGCCAAAAACGCCTGCGCGGCTGCGCGGACCGAATCGAGGTTGGCGAGATCCAGGTCGGCAATTTCGACCTCCGCCCCCGGCGCCTCGCCGACGATCGCGGCCCGGGCCATCTCTGCCGATTTGCGGTTGCGGCAGGCGAGAACCACGGCGCATCCCGCGCGCGCAAGTTCCAGCGCGGCATAGAAGCCGACCCCGCTGTTAGCGCCGGTGATGTACGCGAGCTTGCCGGTTTGCTGCGGGATCGCGGCGGGTGTCCAGCGCTCGGGCATCAGACGGTCGTTTCGCGCGCTTCGCCCAGCACCACGCGCGCCGTCATCTTCCGCCGGCCGCGGTAGAAGGTGATGGTGACGGTGTCGCCGGGCTGCTTCTCGTTCATGATGTCGGACAGTTCCTGCGCCGTCGTGACCGGCTGCCCGTCGACGGCGACGATCAGATCGCCACCGATGGAAATCTGCATGTTGCCGAGATAGGCGGTTTGATTGCCGCCGCGGAGTCCTGCGCGATCGGCTGCGCCTCCCGGCACAGTGCCCTCGATGAGCAGGCCGGAGCTGGCAGGCAGGCCCATCTGCTCGGCGAGATCGGGACCGATGGCAAGCGTGCTGATGCCCAGCGACGGCCGGCGCGCGTGCCCATATTTTTGGAAGTCATTCAGCACCGCCTTGGCGGTGTCGATGGGAATGGCGAATCCGATGCCGGCGTTCTGCTCGGCGCCGTTCTGCGCGATCATCGAGTTGATGCCGATGACCTCGCCGTGCGAATTGAGCAGCGGCCCGCCGGAGTTGCCGGGGTTGATGGCGGCGTCAGTCTGGATGGCGTTCTCGATCGGCGACTGCTCCGGCCCCTTCACCGAGCGGATGGCGCTGATGATCCCGGAAGTCATCGTTCCCGACAATCCGAAGGGATTGCCGATGGCATAGACCTGCTGACCAACCTGCAGATCGTGCGAGGAGGCGAGCACAGCCGGGGTCAGGTTGGGAGCGTCAATCTGCAGCAGAGCCAGGTCGTGCACGCGGTCCTTGCCCATCACCTGCGCGCGATAGCGATGCTTGTCCCAGGTTTGAACCTGAATGTCGCGCGCGTTCTCGATGACGTGGTAATTCGTCAGGATGTGTCCCTGCTTGTCGAGAATGAATCCCGAGCCCTGCCCTTCCGACGGCACGAATCCATAAAAGAAGTCGAGCGTGACGGTGGTGGACGTGATGTTCACGACCGACGGAAGCACGCGTTTGTACACCCCGATGTTGTTCAGCTCGGCATTCGAGTACTCGGGGGCGGCCTGCGCTTCGGTGAGCGTGAGCGGCGAGCGTCCGTGGCCGATTCCGCGAAAATTCGCGTGGCTGGCAAGATACCAGAAACCCCCGACCAGGATGAGGACGAGAAAGACTCTGCGGAAGGTCATATTTGTTCGCTTCGGCCCCTGCCCGGAGCGATATCAAAAATTACCCAGGCCGGGCTTCAACTTCATTGTAATGACACGCCACGCCCGGGCTGCCAGACCGGCGCGGCATCGGTCACGGCTGCGGAGTTCCTTCCACGAGAAAAAGCCGGCTTCGTGAGGCCCTCTGACGAAGGGGTGCAATCGCTCGATACTCTGCCGAAGATTCGAAAGACTTCGCGGTCGCCAGGCTGGGAAATTCAATGACGACTACGCGGCCGGTGGGAGCCTCTCCTTCGAGTGGAACGACTGTGCCTGCGCGAACCAGATATTTCCCTCCGAAATGGCTCACGACGGGCGTGACCGCATGCAGATACTTCTCATAGGCATTCGGATCGGTCACGTTAATTTCGGCGATGGCATAGGCTTTTGGCACTACCGGTGGTGAGCAGAGGGCCTTGCCCGCAACGATGATTAAGATCACCGCCAGCATAGAAATCCATACCAGCTTGCTACGGATCGTTCTCACACCCATATCCGGGAGGCTAGCACAGGGTTGCGTTATCGTTCGCAACTGAGCCGACGAGTGAATTACGAGCGGATCTCCGCCGCGATGCGGTCCACCTGCCGCCGTGTGTCCGCCAGCGTGCCGGAGTTGTCGATGACGTAATCGCAGTGGGGAATTTTGACCGAGTCGGGCAGCTGCGCGGCCATGCGTCCGCGGGCATCGCGTTCTGCCGCGGCTCGCTCTTCGGGCCTGGCATCCGCTGGCAGGATGCGGGCGAGGAAGCGCTGGAGCTTTACATCGTCGGGGGCGGTGACCAGCACGATGCGGTCGAAGCGCCTGCGCCAGCCGGGTGCGCTGCCGGAGGCCTCGGCTTCGAAGATGAGCGCCGATTCAACAACAACGACGGCCGCCGGATCGCGCGCGACGATCTCCGCGGTACGGCGTTCCTGTTCGGCAATGACCGGAGGATGCACAATGCTGGTCAGGTCCTGCAGCCGGCCTTGTCCGAAGGAAATGGCCGCCAGGCGAGCGCGGTCGAGTGTGCCGTCAGCGCGTACCACCGACGGTCCGAAATGCTGGACGATGGCCCGGTAGACCGGCTGACCCGGCTGCATCATCGCGCGTGCAATGGCGTCGGCCTCGAGCACCTCGAATCCGCGTTCGCGCAGCATCGCAGCGACGGTGGATTTGCCGCTGCCCAAACCGCCGGTGAGTCCCACGCGCACGAACATCACGCTCCCGCTGCGATTGTATTCCGCAGGCGCAAACGGCAAAGGAACCACGCATGGATCGCACGCGTATCAGTGAGGGCGCTGGAAAGAATGAATAAAGGCCCAGGCAATGGCGACGGCCACCAGCATGGCGGCAAAGATGATTAGCAGCATCACGCCCCAGGATGGACCCGAGCCGCGATTTTCGGGGGAACCTTGCATGGATTCAGTGTACGTACGGCGGGATGCACAGAATCGGAGCGACGGGTGCCATGCCATGGACACGCGGCTCGAAGCGCGCTGATTCCACACCTGTTACCACAGATTTGCGTTCGAAGAGCGAGGCAGTCAGGGATTGAGCCTCTTCGAGCAGCAACACTAAATCCGAAGAGTGGTGTCTAACCGGGTGAAGGGGTTGAATCCGCAGCAGCATTCGACAGGAGCAGACCATGGCAGACGACATCAGAATCGAGAAGTTCCCGGCAGCAGAGCTTGCCGGACTCCGCACCGAGCTGATTCAGTCGGGCATGGACTCCTTCCAGGCTGCGGAGCTGCTGACCAGTTTCCTTGCCGGTCGCGGCTATGGCGTGGACGCGGCGCTGGCGCGCGATGTGGCGCTGCGGCTGGAGAGCAATGCCTGCTCGCTGGACTGCATCCAGAAGGAACTGGAGCGCGTCGCGTTTGTGATGTAGCGCGCAGAACTCCTCTGCTCAATCGTTAAACTTTAGTACCAATACTTCGAACTTTTCTGCATCCTGAGCACCTCCTCGTCCGTCGAAAATAGCAGCAGAGGTGTTACTGGGCTGCTTCAGGCGAAGCCTGTGCAATCCGCCGGCGCGCCTGCGCCGTACTCGAGCACCACTCCGGACGCAATCGCTGCATTGCGGGCCTTGCAGACACAGGCCGCCGTGTGCGCGCTTGAGTCCGGCGGGCAGGCGCTACTTTCATCGGTACTTTCATCAAGGAGCTACGAATGCAATTTTCTTTTTCTGTGAAGAACCTGTCGCTGGGCCTCGCTATCGTTGCGATGTCCGCTGCCGCCGCCTCGGCCCAGTCGCTGAGCGGCGTCAATACCAAACTCCTCACGCCGCTCGATTCGCAGACCGCGAAGGTCGGCCAGCAGGTTGCGGTGAAGCTGAGCGATTCCGTGAAGATCACCAGCGGGGAAACCTTGCCCAAGGGCACCCAGCTTGTGGGCAGCGTCTCTGAAGTCAAGGCCGCTGAGGGCAGCACCCCGACGAGCGTGACGGTGGTATTCAACACAGCTGAGCTGAAGAGCGGGAAGAAGATTCCCGTGAAGGCGACGCTGCTCGCAGCCTATCCGGCGAACGGCGACGACATTGGCCCCGCGCCTTCCCAGGTGGAAGCGAAGTACACCGTCGATCAGCAGCCGGGCGCGATTCGCGGGGTGACCATGAAGTCGGCCGTGGAGAATCCGGATTCGGGAACCTTTTCGAAGGAGAAGGGCAATTTCAAGCTGGCGGCGGGGAGCTTCCTGCAGCTTGCGGTGGGTCCGGCGAGCGCAAACAGCAGCACCAGCGCAGCTGAGTAACGCAACGTTCTCCTCTTGTATTCCGGGCCGTCCTTCGGGGCGGCCCATTTGTTTTGGCGATCGAGCGCTCTGACGCGACGCAGCCGATGGGCCGTCCACGCCCCACACCCCGGACACTACACCCTATACGCTAAACGCTATACGCTAAGTAACAATGCGCCCCTCGCAACCCGACCGCACGACGTTTCTGCGCCTCGCCCGCACGCACACGCTCGTTCCGCTTTACCGAACGCTGACCGCGGACCTCGAAACGCCGGTCTCCGCCTTCCTGCGTATCGCCGCCGGCGAGCCGGAATGCTTTCTGCTGGAATCTGTCGAGGGCGGTGAGCGCCTGGGGCGCTACACCTACATCGGCATTCGTCCCAGCCGGCGCATTGTCTCGCATGGCCGCGAGATCGAGATCACCGAGCACGGCCGCACACGCCGGGTCACCGGCGACGTTTTCGCGCTGCTCCGCGAGGCCCTCGAAGGCCATACCCCGGCGCGCATTGCCGGGCTGCCTCCGTTTACTGCGGGCGCGGTCGGCTTTCTCGCCTACGACGTGGTGCGCCAGATCGAGCGGCTTCCCGAGGACACGGTCGACGATCTCGGCCTGCCGGATGCCTGCCTCATGTTCTTCGATGAGGTGCTGGCCTTCGACCACGTGAAGAAAGAAATCCTGCTCGTCGTGACCGCCGACCTCCGCCGCCACAAGCCGCAGGCCGCCTGGGCCGACGCGCTGAAACGCCTCGATCGCATGGAGCGGCGGCTCGCCCAGCCGCTGCCGAAGCTGCCCACGCGGCGCGTCTCCGGCAAGCTGCGCCCCGCCTCACGGACGAAGAAGGCGGCCTTCATCAAGGCCGTCGAGCGCGCGAAGGAGTACATCGCCGCCGGCGACATTTTTCAGGTCGTGCTCTCGCAGCGGCTGGACATCGAGCCCGGCGTCGATCCCTTTTCCGTCTACCGCGCGCTGCGCATCGTGAATCCCTCGCCGTATATGTACTTCCTGCGCTTCGGTCGCAAAACCCCGGGCAGCAAGGAACGCGAAGAGACGACGCACATCGTCGGCTCCTCACCGGAGTTGCTGGTGCGCGTGGAGGGCCGCAAGATCGAGTACCGCCCCATCGCCGGCACTCGTCCGCGCGGAGCCAGCGAGGCGCTCGACCTCGACGCCGAACGCGAGATGCTTAACGACGAGAAGGAGCGCGCCGAGCACGTGATGCTTGTCGATCTGGGCCGGAACGACGTGGGCCGCGTGAGCGAATATGGCAGCGTCAAGGTGACAAACCTGATGTTCGTCGAGCGCTACTCCCACGTGATGCACCTGGTGAGCAACATCGAGGGCACGCTGCGCAAAGAGCTGAGCGCCGTCGAGGCGCTGCGCTCCTGCTTTCCCGCCGGCACGCTGAGCGGCGCGCCGAAGATTCGCGCCATGGAGATCATCGAGGAGCTGGAGACGACCCGGCGCGGCATCTACGGCGGCAGCGTGCTCTACGCGGATTACTCCGGCAACCTGACCAGCTGCATCGCCATCCGCACGCTGCTCGTCGAGGGGAAGAAGGGCTACATCCAGGCCGGCGCCGGCATCGTCGCCGACTCCGTTCCGGAGAAGGAGTACGAGGAGAGCCTGAACAAGGCGAGGGCGGTGGTGCGGGCGGTGGAACGGGCGAGGGAGGGCTGAGCTTTCCTACTTCGCCTCGATCTGGCGGATTCCCTGCCCGTTCGTGGTGCAGTAGTTGCCCGGCTTTGGATTGCTCCAGTTTGTCCCGTCGGTATAGGTCACGCGATCGAGGCTGACCTGGGCAAGACCGAACACATAATAGTGGGGCGGCAATTCTATCTGTGTGAGCTGATCCAGATCGCGATCTGCGTCTCCGCTGCTGGAGAAGGTCAGATGCAGCGGGACGGGGTACGCATCCAGATCGTAGATATTGGTCTTCACCTTCACCGTCGCGCTAATCGAGGCAGACCGGATTGTCTTCCCGCTCTGGTTGCGGAAGTGCAGGGAGAGCGTGCCGTCATCCGGCCGCCGCTGCGCAACCGGCAGATATCCGGCCGTCGCGGCGACGGTGGCCGAGGTCACAAACAGGGGGCAGATGGGATGCAGAGCGAGATGGTTCATGTACTCCGCTTGCGCCTTCATTGCTTCAACTGTGGCAGGCGAGGGATGAGACACGACGACTCCCGGCTGGAACGGCCCCTGCGGAGACTGGTTCTGCGCAAACGCCGCGGGCAGCGCGGCCAGAAGAAGAGAGGAGAGGAAGAGCTTCATGCAAGCACCTCCGATGCCCCACAGAATAGCACCGGGGCGGGACCCCAGGCACGTGGCTGATAGCGGGTGCTGACTTGCTGACTTG
>DASYYN010000090.1:0-34418 GCA_035933815.1 Acidobacteriaceae bacterium | reverse complement strand
CGCTCGGGATGACACAGCTGTCGAGGTAGCGCGCAATCTTCCGAAGCAGGAGGTGTTCCCTGCTCCAGCGCCGCTGTCGCCGGAAGAGCAGAGTCTGCTGGCGCTTGCGACCAAGGCTCCTCCCGATGCAGCGAAACAGGTCATCGAGGCGCAGAAACATTTGGGCGATCCCATCCAGATCGCCGCACTGACGATTCGTCCTCTGGACGACGAAGAACAAAACGCTGAACCGAAGGGAAAGGAAATCCAATGAAGAAAGCTGCAACCGTTCTGGCCCTCATGGTGCTGTCGGCCGCGCCCCTGGCTGTGCGCGGGCAGGAGTCGCAAGACAGATCCACGGCGGGAAATGCAAACCCTCCCGAACACTTTTACAAGCTGAACCTCACGGTTGAAGAGATCGACGAAGCAGGAAAAGTGACCAACGCCAGAAGCTTTGCGACTACTTTGAAGACCTCGCCCGGGTTTACGCAGTCCGTTCGTACCGGGGACAGAGTGCCGGTTGCGACCGGTACTTCGGGGTCGAACACGCAGTACACGTATATCGACAGCGGCGTCGATATGGATATATCTCAGGTTAAAGACAGCGGCAACCAGCTCAGTTTTCGCCTGACGGCGAACGTGAGCAGTTTTGCAAAAGCGGGCGCAACCATCGGCGCGGTGCAGGAGCCGATCATTCGTCAGAATAAGTGGGACTCGGCGGTGCTGATCCCCATCGGCAAGCCGACGGTCGTCTTCTCCGCCGACGATCTGAACGATAAAGGCAAGATGCAGGTGGAGCTGACCGCCACCCGCGTCGACTGATTGAGGCTCGCATTCGAGCGCGTCGGCGGCACACGCCACGACGCGCCTGCGGCCCTGCACGCACGGCGAACCAATGCCGCCGGTGCAGTATCGTAGGAACATGGTCAAGGTCTCCATCTTCTATCCGAGCAAGCCCGGCAGCCACTTCGACGTGGACTACTACCTGAACACGCACATGCCGCTGGCGCTCGGCCTGCTCGGCTCCGCCATCAAGGCCGTCTCGGTGGAGATCGGCCTCGTGGGCGGCAATCCGGAGCAGCCGCCGCCCTTTGCGGCGATCTGCGGATTCACCTGCGAGACCGTGCAGGCATTCACCGATGCCTTCCTGCCCAACGCAGACATCTTTCAGCAGGACATTCCCAAGTACACCGACATCGCTCCGGTGATTCAGGTGAGCGAGGTACGGCTGGAGCAGTAGCCGGTCCGATTACTGCGCCGCTTTCTCAGGCCTGTACGACAGCTGCAGCGTGAACGCGGCGTTGCGCTGCGGACTCGCGGAGAGCAGCGGGAAGCGCCACCACTCGGTCTGCTCTTCGGCAATCAGCTGCCATTCCGGGCGAATCGCAAGATTGGCCGTGACGCGCAGATCGCGCAGCTCTCCTCCCCGCAGAAACTCTCTCGCGACGTTCATGCTGCGCCCGCTTACCTCGATGGAGGATCGAGGCGAGAGGTTCCACGTGGTCCACACCTGTTCGCCGCTGGCTTCGCGCCCGATCCAGCTGCCGATCAACTGGCGCTGGTTCGTATAACCGCTCAGGTAGTGGACGTTGAAGTAGAAGAAGCCGGGAAACTCGAGGTCGCGGTAGGGAGATACCAATCCCTCGGCGCGCAGGGTCAGCTGCGGCGCGTGCGGGACGCAGCGCAGAACCACTCCGGGAATCCACGCGCTCTCCGTCGGATACAGCAACGGGAATACCTGGTCGTCGGCGAAGCCGTCAAAATAGCCGGTCACACATTGCCGCACGCCAGGGATGCGATAGTGCGCGTCGAAGGCGAAGCGGCGATCTCCGGGGTCCACCTTTCCGTTCGCGACGCTGGGCGAAAACAGGCTCCGCAGAAACGAGGACGTGGTTACTGGCGCACCGGGGCCGCCGAAGATCACGGTGCGCGATCCACTGAACTCGAGGTTCGGCGTGGGGTGGAACGAGATCTTCTCGCCATGCACGAATGGCTGGTTGTGCAGGGCGAATCCTGGCCGCCCATAGAGGATGTTGCTCGGCCGTGCAAACTGCGTGCCGGCGAGACGGCCGATCAGCAACTCCACACGCATCGGGCCAATGATGCTCAGGAATCCCGGCAACACAAAGGGACGCACGCGGTCGTAGCGCAGCATGTCGATGGGCTCGGCATTGTTGCTGAACAGAGTCGCGCCGCTCCGCCCTGGTCCCCACCAGAGCGACTGGCGCCCGAAGGTGAGCTGGTTATTGGCGACGCCAAATGCGACGTAGCCCTCGAGCAGCCGTCCGCGCGCCACTCCAGCGATCGGCCCTGCCGCCGCGGACGATGTGAAGTCGGCCGCTGCGATCTGCTGCTGGGCGAAGGCGCTCGGTCCCGGAGCCGCTGCTGCTCGCTGGAACTCAGTGCGCACGTAGCCTGCGAGGGGACCGGCGGTTCCGCGCAGTGCAACGCCTGAGTAGAGGTTCACTCCGCGCCCGAAGGGACGGCCGTCGTCGTTGATCAGGCTCTCAGCGAAATGATACCCATCGGTCAGGGGACGGCCCGCGATGACGGTCACGCGCTGATCGACGGATTCAATCTGCGCGGCCGTGCGGAACGATCCGGATTCGGCGAGTTCCGGCGCGAACTCCCGCTCGAGCGCGCCGAGCCAACGCGGCGCGTCGGAAGCGGCGGGCGGATCGGTCATCTGATCTTCGGCTTCGTCGACCAGGCGCGCACACTCGTTGCGCGTCCATGGACGGAGACTCAGGAAAGCCGTCTGCACATAGCCTTCGGCTGCGAGGCGTTCGATGGCCGGATACACCCAGCTGTCCATCGGTACATAGCTGGACGCTCCGCCTGGGATGCCCGTGCTGTCGAGGACCTGTGCATGACCGGCGATGACGCCGGCGAGAATCAGCCACGCCGCGAGACACACAGCGCGCAGGGCGATGCGAAACCCTTCCCTGCCGTGCCGATTTGCCGCGCGCATCTCCGCTCCTGAGCCTGCTGGGAGAGTAAGGAGAGCCGTGGCGTGCGGTGTCATGCCGTGGTCTTCATGTTGTCACTGCATTGTCGTGCCTGTTTGTTCCTCCATCGAGCAACGCTGGTCAGTAACTGTCGCGGATGTCGCAGCGGACGCCCTCGCCGTTTCGGTAGAAATCGGTGGCGCGGCCTCCGCGGGCACGAATCGCGCGGTCGCGGCGCAGGTTTGCCTCGAGGCGCTGGTCGCTTACGCGCTCAATGGTGCGCTGGAACTTCTCCGGGGCGTCGGCGAACTGGGGCGGCGGCACGACCGGCAGGGGACGTTCGACCTTCCAGGGTTGCGGCTCCGCTGAGGCACCCATGTCTGCAACTTCGGGAGACCCGTCCGAGTCCCGCTCAGAGCACGTTGTGGGGCACACGGAACCCATGTCTCCAACTTCGGGAGACCCAGTCGCCTCCAGACCCATGTCTCCAACTACGGGAGACATGGGGCACCCAGTTGGTTCACAATTGTCGATTTTCGGGGGGACTGTGGCATGTGTTTGATCTTGCTGATCTTCATTGAGCAGGGCTCCGGCAGGCTCCATACTTTTTGATTCCTGACTCCTGTTTCCTGCCTTCTGTTTCCTTCGCTCTTCGAATTGCTCGCGCTTCCGCTGTTCTTCGAGGAGGCGTTCGGCGCCTTTGCAGCAGCGGATGATCCCATTGGCGTTGGCGGCGGGCATCGCTCCCTGGGCGAGCGCGCGGGCGACTTGCGAGTAGACGTAGAGGATCGCCTGGGGATCTTCGAGCAGGGGGATGTCGATCGTGGAGCGGCCGTCGTTGAGGGCGCGGAAGAGTCCGTGGATGTAGCAGCGGTCGCGTTCGGCTGCGGGCTTGTTGCGGCAAGGGTGTCCGCTGAGGGTGAGTTCTATGCAGCGACGATCTTCGCGCGCAGTTGTGACTTGTTCGGCTTCCATTTCGATCCTTTCGTGGCCGGGGCTAAAGCCCGGGGTTTCTCGTTTTCCTTGTTTCACGGCCTGAAGGCCGTGGCTTCTACCGTCGTGCTGCTGACGCAGCACAGGGGGCGCAGATCGTCCCTCAGGGGCCAAAGCCCCTGATGTTTTGCGGCTGTTACGGCACGGCTGAAGCCGTGCCCCTTCAAAGCACTAATTTGTCGAAAGCTCCGAAGTCGTGCCCTGACACCTGCGGGCGCCCTGTGCCGCGTCAGCAGCACGGCGCTAGAAGCCCCGGGCTTCAGCCCGGGGAAAACATGTCCAAACAAAAAAGGGGCTTCAGCCCCGGAAATGAAAAAGCCCCGCACGGGGTGCGAGGCTTACTTCCTGACTTTTACTCTATAAGTTCAGGATAGCCGGTTCGGATAACTGGAGTCTCAGATTTGTGAGGAGTGGGGCGGGCGGGAGTAACGAAGGCAGGCAATAGGCAATAGGCAGTAGGCAATAGCCGGTAGCCTGGCGGCTGGCGGCGCGCGGCTGTAGACGCTCTACTCCCTACTGCCTAATGCCTATTGCCTGCAGTTACATGCCACAGTCCCCCGGCTTTTGCTACCGGCTACCCGCTACCAGCTACCCGCTCCCGCTACTTACTGCCCGTCATCGGTTTCAGGATCTCGTCGAGGTAGTCGTCGGTTCCGTTGACGCGTTCCAGATGGGGAAAGCGGAGGCCGCCATGGTAGTCGATCCCAAGGACCTTATACGTGCCGGTGTTGGTTACGATCAGCTCGATCGGCGCCTGGTTCCCTTTCGCGCCGCGGATGGCGTCGTTGAGCAGCGGTCCGCTGAACTGGCGTCCGTTGACGGCAACGATCTGCATGCCGGGACCCAGGCGAACCTTGTCGGCGGGTGAGCCGATCAGCACGTCCTCGATGTGACCGTCGGCGGTGACGCTGAGGCCGATGGACCACCAGGCGTTGGTGCCTCCGCCGGAGCCGGTCTTCGCCTGCTCGAACTCGTTCGGCTGATCGGTGTAGATGAGTTTGTAGCCGCCCTGCTCGATGCCCTCGAGCGGAGCATGCGGCGAGAGGCTGTTGAGGCGCTCGTGCAGCAGGCTCGCCCAGTCATACTTCACCACCTGATTCAGCGTGTTGACCACGTCGTCAAAGTGGTAGGGAACGACCGTCGGCGAAGTGTTGCCGCCCAGGCCTTCGAACAGGCCGAGGAAGTCGTTGAGGCTCTTCTGATCGTGCGTGAGCTTGCGGATCTGGGTGTCGACGTTGAGCCAGACGAGGTCGCCTTCAGGATAGTAGTCGGTGCTGCGGCGCCAGTTATCCCAGCCGCCGCCGGCTTCATAGAGGATCTGCGCAGCGGTCGCGGTGTCCTGCAGGTCGCGCCAGGTGCGGCCGGGGCGCGCGTCGAGCATGGCGGCGGTGTCGGCCAGGTATTCGCGATACTGCGCGGCGGTTTCGAGCTTGCTGCGCGCGGCGAGCACGTTGCCCATGTAGTCGGTGAGGCCTTCATAAACCCAGAGCAGGTTACCGATCATCGGCGACTCGTAGTTGCCGGTGGCGAGTCCCGCGGGGCGGCGGTACTTCCCGTTCCAGGAGTGAGTGAACTCGTGGGGCAGCAGCGACGCGGAGAGCAGCAGCAGATTGTCGTCGATGAAAGTGCGCTCGGGCACGCGGTCGTCGCTGGACTGGTGATGCTCGAGGCCGAAGTGCGCGACCTGATCGCTGGCGGTGACGAGGAAATGATAGCTGGTGTAGTGGCGCGACTTGTAGGCGGCTCCGGTTTCGCGGACCAGGTTGCTGGCGCCGTTGATGGTGTCGGGGCTGAGGTTCAGGTCTTCAGGGCCGTCGGCGGCGATGTCGAGGTAGTGCTTCGGCGTGATCTCGGGCGCGAGGGGAATCTCGACGAAGTATTTGCCGGCGAGCAGGGGCGAGTCGACCAGCTGCTCGAGGGAAACGGTTTTGAACTCAGGGTGCGTGGCGTCGCCGCCGGTCTTCTCGAGCGCGGTGCCGTACTGCCATCCGGTGGGGAGAATGACGGAGGGCTGGACGTAGAGATCCGCGGACGGGTAGCCCTGCGGATACCAGATGAGCTCGTTCCAGCTGAGGACGGCGAGGCTCGCGCTGGTGGAGGCTCCGGCGGAGAATCCGTTGGCGGGCGCGGTGGCGAGGAAGTCGTCTTTGAGGTGGATCTCCGAGACGCCCTCGGGAATGGTGAGGTGGATGGCGAACATGTTGACGTCGTCGCGCGTCCAGCGGATGGGCTGGCCGTTGCCGGTGATCAGGAGGCCGGCGAGGTTGTCGATGGGGCCGTCGGGCATGTGCTCGCCGGGGATCCACTTGGGGTAGAGGAGCGTGAGGGGCCCAGGCGAGACGGGGATGGTGCTCTCGGCATGGATCCACTTGCGGGGCGCCTGCGTGAGGTCGGCGGTGATGCGGATGGGGCGGTCGGGCGAGGTTTGCGCGTGCAGGACGGCTGCGGCAGAAAAGGCCAGTGCGACCAGCAGGGGGAAGCGAGGGGACATAGTGCTCCTGGGTACGAAGGTGACGTCTCAGTGTAAACGTGAGCATGCAGCAGATAGCAGATAGCGGATGGCGCAGGAGTATGCTGGCGCGAAGAGGTGTCCGCCATGGTGCACTGGAACTTTGGCCTGGCGTGGATTGCCTTCGCCCTTGCGGTTGCGCTGCACGTTGCCGACGAAGCCAGCCACGATTTTCTTGCGGTGTATAACCCGAATGCGCGGGCGATCCGCGCGAAGCTGCACCTGCCGCTGCCGGTGTTCACGCTGCGTTCGTTTCTAATCGCCCTGTCGTCGGCGGTGTGCCTGCTGTTTGCGCTCGCACCGCTGGCTTTTCACGGCGTGCAATGGATCCGGATTGCGGCCATTCCGGTGGCGATTCTGGTTGGGATTGGGAACGGGTTCCTGCATCTGGGCGCTTCGGTGGTGTACCGGCGATGGATGCCAGGAGCGCTCACGGCACCGCTGCTGCTGGCCGCAGGAACGTGGCTGCTGTGGAGTTGCGGGCTTTAGCGGCGGAGGAAGAGGACGCGGTCGCGCCGGTCCCACGCCTCGGCTTCGCGGATAAGAGCGGAGAGGGCGCGGACCAGGGCTCCAACGTCGCCGGGTGTGATGGTGCGGTCGTCGATGAAGATCACTCCGGCATGGGAGCGGCCTTCTTCGGCCCAGCGTTTCAGCAGAGGCGGGATGGTGCGGCGGTCATAGGTGACGAAGATTAGCTTCTGACGGGCCGCTTCGGTCAGACAGGCGGCATCGTCGCGGCCGAGGAAAGTGCCCTGCTCCCAGTCTGAGAGTGCGTGAACCGTGATCGCTTTGTGGCGGCGGCGCAATCCCGCGGCCACAGCGGGAGCAATGTGCTCGTCAAGCAGGAGGCGCAGCATTTCAGCCGCGCTTCACGCCCGCTCGAAGGCGGAAATCCTGGAGCGCCGGCAGCATTCTCTTCAGGGAATCGAAATCAGCGGTGTCATTTTCCCGGAGTGCTTCTTCGATTTCCTGCGGATACGCCTCGGCATAGTGGATGGCCGCGCGCACTTTGGACTCCGGCCACGCGAGATGGTCTGCCGCTGCTTTGGCTTTTCCGCGGAGGCTGCGGACGAGCAACATCACTTCCCAGACGGCAAGGGTGCTGCCCTGGATATAGGCCTGGCGGCCAACGGCGGAGTCGCGGAAGTCGATGAAGGCGAACTCGGACCGGCGCAGGCCCTCTTCGACGAGACGGGCGCTGGCATCGCTGGCGGTCCAGCCGTGGCGGTTCGCCAGCCGCTTCAGGCGTTTGCCGCTTTCCTGAGGCAGGCGCATGCTCACGACGAGGGATCGGGCGGGCTTCATGTCAGCATTGTAAGCCGTGTAAGCAACGGCCGGTAGCCGGTAGCAGAACTCGTGCGCCGGACCGCAACACGGATCAGCGGAACAGTTCTGCCTCCATTTGAGCGGCACGGGCGAAGAGGGCATTTGTTTCGAAATAACAGTGCTTGAGAAGCAGCCGATGCAACGTCTTCAGGCGAGCAGACAAATCATGTTCGATGGGAGTCATTTGCGCCGGCGTCGCGATGGAGTCAGCTCTCCTGGTGATGTCCTGAAGATATTTGAGGAGGTGCTCGTGGTCCCTGGAGAAGGAGCGAAGGGCTTCCCGGGCGGTGTTACGGTGGTTCGGCGCGAGGCCTTCTCCGAGGTAGGCGAGTTCCAGCTTCAGGAGTAAGGGAAAGATCTTTTCCTCCGCGTTCATATGAGCGACGACCGATGTGACCAGCGAGCCCACCAACTGGCCGACCGCCCTCAATTTGCCCGCATCGATATGCTCCTGTTTCATGGCTTCCGCGGACAATTCCTGTATGCGGAGCAGTTCCCTCCTGATCTCTTCATGCTGGTCGCGAATGAGACGGTTGATAAGGATATCGAACGGAAATCCGCCCCAGCGGAGCTGGGCTCCGGAGAGGTTCGATGGCTCAGAGACGAGGAGATCCGCCGGCGTGCCGGCGCTCGTGACCCTCTGCGGTCCCTTCCTGCCGTTAACAAACGGTTGCGGCACGCAGTGAGTATTGGAGGCACGATGCTCTGACGTGTGACGATGCAATAAGCGGTTCGCGAAACTCATGGTATTACTCCTCAACGCTCACCGGCCGCGCTGTGCGTCATGACCGGGAGCCATGCCCGGTTTGGAGGCCGACGGGATGAATCCCCAACCACATCGGATAGCCCGATGGATGAGGGTTGCAGTTGCTGCCCTGCGGGTCTCCAGGACGAACCTGGGAGAGCAGGCGCTACACAGCCAGATAAATCGCCCCCGACGACCGCTTTGGTGCATGTCTTCTCTTATCCAGTAAAGACTGCCGCTGCGCAGATAGTCCGATTCCATCCGGCATTCTGGGTTGGCACAACGCAAAATAACCTCCTTTACCGAGGCAGAGAAAAAAGGCGTTGGCCAGGGACACGAGGGCGCGGCCAAAGCAAAGCAAGGGATCAGAACACGACCTCGTATCTCAGTTCAGGATGAGATCAGTCGCGCCTTGCCTGGGCTTGGGAGGGAGTTGGCAAAATTGCGGGACCCGAGTTTCGTGTTATGAGTATCCGTCCGCGTCGCGTTACTGTCCGTGACTGACGTCACAAGCGGCTCGCTTTTTTCTGTTGATTGTGGATATCGCCGACTGCGTTCTCTCCGGTCGACAGAACAAACCTCAAGCAGGATCACAACGGATGTGTGGCTGCTAAACTCCAGCCATGTCTCCGGGAAACCAGCGAGGGTTCTTCGTCACGTTCGAGGGGCTGGATGGGTCGGGTAAGTCGACGCAGATTCGGAAGCTCGCGGCGGCGCTCGAGCAGCGCGGATACGCGGTCACGGTGACGCGGCAGCCGGGTGGTACGCGGATTGGGGATCGGATTCGGGCGCTGCTGCTCGATTCGCGCACGGAGCATCTGGCGCCCATGACGGAGCTGGGGCTGATGTTTTCGGACCGGGCGCAGGCCATTGCCGAGGTGATCCGGCCGGCACTGGAGGCGGGCCGCGTGGTGCTGTGCGACCGCTACACGGATTCAAGCGAGGCGTATCAGGGTGGCGGACGGCAGCTGGGCAGCGAGGCCGTGCTGCGGATGCACGCGGCGATGTGCGGCGGTCTCGATCCGGATTTGACGATTCTGCTGCTGGCGCATTTCGATCGGTCACTGCGGCGGGCGCGGCGCCGCAACGATCGCACGGCGAACGCGGGTGTGGACGAAGGGCGGTTCGAGCGCGAGGACGAGGCGTTCTACCGGCGGGTCTACGACCAGTATCGGGAGATCGCGCGGCGGGATGCGCATCGTGTGGTGGTGATCGAAGGGGACCAGTCGATCGAGGCCATTCACCGGCAGATTGTGGCGTTGGTGGAGGACCGGGTGAAGAGCAAGCCGGTAACTGGTGGCCGGTAGCTGGTAGCCCGTACCCCACTCAAGCCAACAGCGGGCTTGAATGGGGTACCCGGGCCGTGGCGACGGCCTGGAACCGCAGGTCCTTCGACTGCGATCGCTACGCGACCTTCGCTCAGGATGACAAGTGTCCGGTTCCGGACAGCGCATTCCGCAATCGGCCACCGCAGCGAACGGCGGGGAGCGGGAACCATGGCGCAAGCTGTTGCGTATCAGTAAGGTGCGGCGCAGGCGCGAATGGCGCGGCACATGCAATTGGGATCTTAATAATGGATATCGCTCGGCCTGATATTAGGAAAAAGAAGCTCCGCCGGCAGATCGTGGTGCTGGCTATTGTTATCGTTTGCGTTACGGCTGCCGCCTGGGCAGTCATGCGGCTGAAGCCCGCAATCCCGACGGTGGACGCCAGCACCATCTGGCCGGACACGGTGAAGCGCGGCGACTTTACGGTGAACGTCCGCGGACTGGGAACGCTGGTGCCTCGCGAGGAGAGCATCCGGCTGATTCCGGCGCAGACGGACGCGACGATTGTCGATATTAAGGTGCTGCCGGGAACCAAGGTGCAGCCGGATACGGTGCTGCTGGACATGGCCGATCCGCAGCTGCAGCAGCAGATGGTGAGCGCGCAGGCGGCGCTGGACGGCGCAGAGGCTGATTACAAAAGCCTGGAGGCGACGCTGCAGTCGACCATCATGGACAAGAAGTCGGCGGCGGCAGCGGTGGATGCGCAATACAGCCAGGCACTGATGCAGGCGCAGATCGATGAGCAGCGCTTCAAGCTGGGCGAGATCAGCGGCATTCAGTATCAGCAGTCGAAGAACAACGCCGACCAACTCACCGCCCAGCACAAGATCGCAGTGGAGCAGCTGGATGTGAATCAGAAAAACATCGAAGTGCAGCTGGCCTCGTCCGAGACCAAGATCGATTCGGCGAAGGCTCAGTTGGCCCTCTACCAGAGAGAAGAGGACGAACTGCACGTGAGGGCAGGCATCGCCGGGGTGCTGAGTTCCCTGCCTACACCTCCAGGCCCGGTGCAGGTGGGGCAGCACGTGACGGCGGGAACGTCGGTGGCCGAGGTGATCGATCCGAGTCAGCTGAAGGCCGCTCTGCAGATTGCCGAGACGCAGGCGCATGACATTCAGCTGGGGCAGCCGGCGGAAGTGGATACGCATAACGGCATCGTGAAGGGCCATGTTTCCAGAATTGATCCCTCCGTATTGAACGGAACGCGCACGGTTGACGTAACACTGGATGGACCGCTGCCCCAGGGAGCGGTTCCGCAGCTGAGCGTGGACGGAACGATCGACCTCGAGCACCTGCACGATGTGCTGTATGTAGGACGGCCGGCGTTTGGAAATCCGAACAGCACGATCAGCCTTTTCCGGATCGATCCCGATGGCAAAACAGCCACGCGGATCCAGGTGAAGGTGGGCGGCGCGTCGGTGACGGAAATTCAGATTCTGGACGGACTGAAGGAAGGCGACCGCGTCATTTTGTCGGATATGTCGCGGTACGATGCTAACGACAAGGTAAGGCTGGAGTGAGTGGGAGTGCTGGATTTGCAAGACTTGCCTCAGGGGCTAAAGCCCGATTGATTTTTGCGCTATTACGGCACGACTGAAGTCGTGCCCTGACACAAAACGGTTCGGGGCCGAGTTTTCAGCAAGCTTTGAAGCCGTGCCCCTTCAAAACGACGTTTGAGTGGCATTCCTCAGCGAGGAACATTTCAGGAGCAGGAGAGGACGATGGAGAACAATCAGGCGCTGATTGAGATTGAAGGCCTCACCAAGGTCTTCTATACGGATGAAATTGAAACGCACGCGCTGTCCGGCGTCCACATGAAGATCGAGAAGGGCGAGTACGTGGCGATTTCCGGCCCGTCGGGGTGCGGCAAGTCGACGCTGCTCTCGATCATTGGCCTGCTCGACACGCCGACGGGGGGCAGCTACATGCTGAACCAGCACGCGGTCGAGAATCTGAACTTCTCGCAGCGGTCGCGGATTCGCAACCAGGAGATCGGCTTCATCTTCCAGAGCTTCAATCTGATCGGCGATCTGACGGTGTACGAGAACGTCGAGCTGCCGCTGACGTACCGCTCCGGAATGTCGAGCGCGGAGCGCAAGCGCCGCGTGCAGGAATCGCTGGAGAGGGTGAGCATGGCGCACCGCATCCGGCATTATCCATCGCAGCTCTCCGGCGGTCAGCAGCAGCGTGTCGCTGTTGCGCGCGCGCTGGCCGGATCGCCTTCGATCCTGCTGGCCGACGAGCCGACCGGAAACCTGGACTCGCGCAACGCTGAGGCGGTAATGGAGCTGCTGCAGAATCTGCACCGCGAAGGCGCGACGATCTGCATGGTGACGCACGATCCCCGGTTTGCGCGTCACGCCGACCGCCAGATTCACCTCTTCGACGGCAAAGTGGTGGCCGAAGGCGAGGCGGCGGAACAGGTTCTCGAGGTTAAGTAAGCAGTCAGCAGTCAGCCGCCAGTGGCCAGCCAGGCTGTGAGCCGGCAGGGTGATGCTGGATGTGTGTGCAGCCCGCCGGTGTATGGCGGGCTGCAGGCCGAGGAGCGTCATGATCCAGTTAAAAAATGTCGAACGCAGTTACAAGACGGGCGCGGGACAGACATGGGTGCTGCGCCGGGTGAACCTGGATATCCAGGAAGGCGAGTTCGTCACCATCATGGGGCCGTCGGGGGCGGGCAAGTCGTCGCTGCTGAACGTGCTGGCGCTGCTCGACGATCAGTGGCTGGGTGAGTACTGGTTCAAGGACCAGGCGATCCACAAACTGAACCGCCGCCAGCGTGCCGAGGTAGCGAAGCGGAATATCGGCATGGTCTTCCAGAGCTATCACCTGCTGGACGATCTGACGGTGCAGGAGAATATCGACCTGCCGCTTTCCTATAAGGACATGCCACGCGCGCAGCGGCAGGGCCTGGTGGCCGACACGCTGGACCGGTTCAACATCGTCGGCAAGAAGGACCTCTTTCCTTCCCAGCTTTCCGGCGGGCAACAGCAACTGGTGGGCGTGGCGCGCGCGGTGATCCACAAGCCGGCGCTGCTGCTGGCCGATGAGCCCACGGGCAATCTGCATTCGAGTCAGGCAAAGGAGATCATGGAGCTGTTTCGCGAGCTGAATCAGCAGGGGACGACCATCGTGCAGGTAACCCACTCGGAGACGAATGCCGCCTTTGGATCGCGCGTGATCGAGCTGCGCGACGGGTGGATGGTGGCGGACACGGCGAATCCGAATCTTGGCGTGGAGGTCACCGCATCGTGACCTCGGGAAACGAAGCAGGGGCTAAAGCCCGGGAATTTTTTCGGTTCGTTACGGCACGGCTGAAGCCGTGCCCTGACACAAAGCGGGCGCTCACGCGCCTTCCCACATCTGCCAAAGACGGGCAGAGCCATTCGACTCCGTGGCTTCGCCACTCCGCTCAGGCCAGGTTATGGGGCACCCGGATTCTAGGCATACTGTTGATTTGCCTGTGCAGCGGGATCATTTATCCAGTCGCAGGACAGAACCAGACCCCTCCTCCACCTCCGCAGACGCAGCCAGCGGCTCCGGCCCAGAGTGCGCCGGCCAATCCGCAGGCGGCGCCGGAAGCTCCGGCTCCGGCGAACACGAATCAGCAGCCCTCCCCAAATTTGCAGCAGCAGATCGAGCAGCAGCGGCAGCAAAACATTGCGCCGCCTAAGCCGTTCTACGTGTCGATGCCGCACTCGCACAAACCGCTGGCACCCTATGAGCCATCGACGGCGCCGCCACTGAATCTGCAGAACTCACCGCGGCTGGTGAACCTGATTCGCGAGGGCAAGCTCTACATCTCGTTGCATGACGCGATTGCGCTGGCGATCGAGAACAATCTGGACCTGGCGTATTTTCGCTATAACTTTCCGATAGCGCAGACGGACGTGCTGCGCACGAAGGCGGGCGGCCTGGTCCGCGGTGTGAACGCGTCGGTTGTGCAGTCGACGCAGGGCGGATTCTCGGGGAACAACACCAGCGGCGGCGGGTCGGCGGGGGGATCGGCGGCGGCGGGCGCGGGCGGCATTGTGCAATCAACACTGGGCGCCGGGACCGCGGTCGCGTCCTTCGATCCTTATCTGAATTTCAAGGGCTTCGACGATCACAGCGTGACGCAGGAAGTTAATCCGGCTCAGGTCGGTGTGCCGATTTTTCGACTGAACACCATCCAGGGGCAGGCGCAGTTTACGCAATCATTTCCCGTCGGTACCGATGTGCAAGTGAACTATCTGGGCAATCGGCTGACGGCGAACAGCCCATACTTCGCCACGAATCCAACGCTGAACAGCAGTTTCCAGATCGTGATTGCGCAACAGCTGCTGGCCGGCTTCGGCCTGTCCACGAACGAGCGCTACATGCACATCGCGAAAAAGAACCTGCAGATTACCGATCTCGCATTTCGTTTGCAGGTGATCGCGACCGTGACGCAGGTGGAGGACATCTACTGGGATCTCGTGAATGCGTTTGAGGACGAGCAGATCAAGGAGCAGTCGCTGAACTTTGCCAACCAGACGCTGACCGACGACCAGCGGCAGCTGGGACTGAAGGCGATTCCGGCGATGCAGGTGATGAAGGATCAGGCGGCGGTGGCCAGCGCGGAGGGCGACCTGACGGTGTCGCGCGCCACGCTGCGGCTGAATGAACTGCTGATGAAGAACGCGCTGACGAAAACCGACGATCCGACGATTGACGAGCTGCCCGTGGTGCCGCTGGATCGCATGGGCGCGTCGGATCCGAATGCAGGGAAATCGATCGACGACCTGATCACGGAGGCGGAGAAGAACCGGCCGGACGTTCGCGAGGAGCAGATCGCGATGGAAGTGGCGCAGATGAGCCTGAAGTCCATCAACAGCGAGCTGCTGCCGGTGTTCAACGCATACGGTCTCTATCAGGGGAATGGTGTGGCCGGGGTGAAGAATCCGCACTGCATTCTGGGGCCGGTGCAGTGCTCCTCGAACCTGCCTGTGGGCTTTGGCGGGATGTTCGGTAATACGTTCAACTACACGGCGCCGGAATACCAGGTGGGCGTGAACCTGTCGATCAACCTGCGCAACCGGGTGGCGAAGGCTGATCAGTTCCGCGCGGTGCTGGAGTACCGGCAGCGGCAGATCACGTTCGAGGAACAGCGGAAGACCATCCGCTTCGACGTGCGGAACTCGAAGTTTGCAGTGGAACAGGCGCAGGCGCGGGTGGACGCAGCGCAGAAGGCGCGTGATCTGGCGCAGCGGACCTTCGAAATCACTCAGCAGGAACAGAAGCTGGGGGCGAAGTCGAGCCTGGATACGCTGGCGGCGCAGAACGCGCTGGCGCTGACGGAGTCGGCGCTGGACGCAGCGCAGACGGCGTACGAAAAGTCTAAGGTGGATATCGATCGGGCTACGGGGGAAACGCTGGAGCGGACGGGCGTTTCGATTGACGATGCCAAGTCGGGTGTGGTGACGCATGGGCCCTGAATAGCAGTCAGCAGTCAGCAGTCAGCAGTCAGCGAAACGTTAAGCTAAAAGTACTTTGCTAACGGCTTTTTTCTAACAGCTTTGCTAAGAGTTTTTCGCTGGTCCTTATGAGCACGGCAGCACAATCCGTTACGAACGAAACACCGCGGGAGCGGGGGGCGCCTTGTGTGCTGATTGCGGACGATCAGCCGCACATCCTCGACGCGCTGGAGTTGCTGCTGGAGCCGGAGGGGTATCGCGTCGAGAAGGCGACGTCGCCGTTCATGGTGATCGACGCGATGCAGTCGTCGAGCTTCGATGCCATGCTGCTCGACCTGAACTACACGCGCGATACGACGTCGGGGCGCGAGGGGCTGGATCTGCTGTCGCAGATTCGCTCGCATGAGAGCGCGCTGCCGGTGATCGTGATGACGGCGTGGGCGAATCTGGAGCTGGCCGTCGAGGCGATGCGGCGCGGGGCGAACGACTTCATCCAGAAGCCGTGGGACAATGCGCGGCTGCTGACGGTGCTGCGGACGCAGATCGATCTGTACGATGCAGTGCGGCGGGCGCAGCGGCTGGAGGCGGAGAATCGGCTGCTGAAAGCGGCCAATCTGCCGGAGATGATCGCGACGGCTCCCTCGATGCAGCCGGTGCTGGCGACCATTGCGCGCATTGGACCGTCGGATGCCAGCGTGCTGATCACCGGCGAGCATGGGACGGGCAAAGAGGTGGTGGCACAGACACTGCATGCGCTGTCGCAGCGAGCTTCGCGTTCGATGGTGGCCGTGAACACGGGCGCGCTGCCGGAGGGAACGTTCGAGAGCGAGTTGTTCGGGCACGTGAAGGGCGCGTTTACCGACGCGCGCACCGAGCGCATTGGGCGATTCGAGCTGGCGGAGGGCGGGACGCTTTTCCTGGACGAGATCGCGAATATTCCGCCGCGCCAGCAGGCCAAGCTGCTGCGCGTGCTGGAGACGGGTGAGATGGAGCGCGTTGGATCGTCGAAGACGCGCAGGGTGAATGTCCGCGTGCTGTCGGCGACGAACGCCGATTTGCGCAAGGATGTGGAGGAGGGCCGGTTCCGCGCAGATCTGCTCTTCCGCCTGAACACGGTCGAGATCCATCTGCCGCCGCTGCGGGAGCGCCGCGAGGACATTCCGCCGCTGGCGGCGTATTTCCTGTCGCGCTATGCGCAGCGCTACCGCAAGCAGGTGCAGGGCATCGATCCGGCGGCGATTCAGCTGATGCTGCACTACTCCTGGCCGGGCAATGTGCGCGAGCTGGATCATACGATCGAGCGTGCGGTGCTGATGTCGCGCGAGAACATCATCGAGGTGTCTGACCTGGGGCTGAGCCCGGGACGGGTGTCGACGCAGGCGCTCGAGGAGATGAGCCTCGAGTCGGTGGAGAGCATCCTGATCCGCAAAGCGCTCTCGCGCTGCAATGGGAACGTGAGCCAGGCGGCGGAGGCGCTGGGCCTGAGCCGCGGCGCGCTGTACCGGCGGATGGAGAAGTACGGAATCTGAGGGACAGCGTTCAGGCGGTCAGCTAAAAAGCGGTCAGGTAAGAACCGGTCAGCGGAAAACCGGTCAGCCAAGGAAACGGTCAGTTGAGAGGCGTTCGCTGGCAGGTTCATCACTGGCCGTTTCACCACTGGCCGCCTCTTAGCTGGCCGCTCTTTAGCTGACCGCTTCATAGCTGGCTCCGAAACGCTGTACGCTGTCGCTGAGCGCCCCAGATTATGCCGCATAACCGGCCGACATCGCGCAAGCGCAGGCAGAGCCTCTCGTTTGAGGCGCGGCTGCGCGTGTACGCGACGATCGGCGCGGTGATTCTTATGGGACTGGTGGCCGCCGTGCTCGCGCTGCTGCACGTTTCGACGGGGCCGATGCTGGCGACGCTGGGAATTCTGCTGCTGCTTCTGCTGCTGGTGCTCTCGGCTTTGATCGAGGAGGCGGTGCGGCCGATCCAGACGCTGGCAAACGTGGTGGCCGCGCTGCGCGAGGAGGATTACTCGTTCCGGGCGCGCGGGGCCAATCGCGAAGATGCGATGGGGCAGCTATCGCTGGAGATCAATGCGCTGGCCGACACGCTGCAGGCGCAGCGGGTGGGCGCGCTGGAGGCGGTCGCGCTGCTGCGGCGGGTGATCGCGGAGATGGATGCGCCGGTGCTGGCGTTCGATCAGGATCAGCGGCTGCGGCTGCTGAATCCGGCGGCGGAGCGCGTCTTTGCGCTGCAGCCCTCGCGCGATCTGGGCAGGACGGCGGAGGAGCTTTCGCTGGCTCCGCTGCTGGAGCAGCCTGCGGAGATCATGCTGGCGGCTGAGGCGCAACCCGGTCTGCGGCGTAGCGAAACCCGGAGCGGGGCGGAACAGCCGGCGCGGTGGATGATCCGGCGGTCGACGTTCCGGCAACGCGGCGTGCCGCATACGCTGGTGCTGCTGTCGGACGTGAGCCTGGCGCTGCGCGAGGAAGAACGGCTGGCGTGGCGGCGGCTGATTCGCGTGATCGGGCACGAAATTTCGAATTCGCTGACGCCGATCAAGTCCATTGCGGGCAGCCTGCGCTCGCGGCTGGCGCCGCCGGCTGCGCAGAGCGGCGAGCACGCCGGCAATGGGCTGCTGCAGCGGGATTTTCAGCGCGGGCTGAGCGTGATCGAGAACCGCGCGGATTCTCTGAACCGGTTCGTGCAGGCATACCGGCAGCTGGCGCAGCTTCCTGCGCCGGTGCTGAAGCGGGTGCCGCTGCAACCGCTGCTGGAGCGCGTGGCGAGCCTGGAGATCCGGCTGGATGTGCGGCTGCTGCCCGCGCCGGATGTGGATTTGCTGGCCGATCCGGACCAGATCGAGCAACTGCTCATCAACGTGGTGCGCAACGCGGTGGAAGCGGCGAGCTTCGGCGTGGGCGACGATCCGGAGATTGCGGCGCTGAGCGAGCAATGCGAGCCCGAGGTGACGATTCGGGCGGTCGAGGAACGGGATTTCGTCTCGATTCGCGTGGAGGACAACGGGCCGGGCCTGGCGAATCCGGACAACTTGTTTGTGCCGCTGTACACGACGAAGAAATCCGGCTCGGGGGTGGGGCTGGCGCTGGCACGGCAGATTGTGGAGGCGCATGGCGGGACCATCACGCTGCGCAATCGCACCGGGCGCACGGGATGCATGGCGGAGGTGCGGCTGCCGGTGGCGGAGAGACAGGGCTCAGAGCACAGGGCTCAGAGCTCAGAAAGCAGCGGTCAGCGATCCGTAGTGAGTGATCAGTAGTCGGCAGTCGGCAGCTAGCCGCCAGCAGTCAGCAGTCAGCGGTCAGTTGTCAGACTCGATTTTCCAATCGACAGCGTGAACCATTAGCATTGAGTCCACGATGCGTGTTTTGCTTCTCCGTCTTCTTTGGAGCGCTGTTCTTCTTTTTGTGATCGCGCCTGGGATCCAGGCTCAGGAAAACCAGCAGCAATGGCAGTCGCTGTATGAGCTGTACGGCGGATACAGCCTGCTCTCGAACAGTCCCAATGGCGTGAAAGGCGCGCGGCAGCCGCTGAACGGATTTGAGGCGGAACTGGCGATGCTGCGCTGGCATGGGCTGCGGTTCAAAGTAGCGACCAGCGATTATCGCGGCACGAACCTGAACGCGCAGGAGCATCTGCTGTTCCTGACGGGCGGAGGGGAATACGATCACCGGCTCGGGTCGCGGGAGGCTGGGTTCCTCGAGGGCCTGATGGGCAACGTGGCCATGAACAAGAACTGGATGCAGAACGGCACGGCCGGGCAGACGGCATCATTTCTGGGGATCGCCGGCGGCGGGCTGGATACGCCGATCGGCCATAATCTCGCGATTCGCGTGAAGGGCGACTTTCTATACATGAATCTGCACCCGGGGATCGCGGCGCTTCCCTCGCCCGCGCCGATCTATCCGAATGGGGTCCACGGATTGCCGAACTTCTATGCACGCATGGGGGCTGGACTGGTGTGGTCGTTCTAGCCTGTCGCGGGGCAGCAGATTTGGAAAGATTCGCATCCAGCTACATTCACATTGACTACCGTGTCGAAAGTCATCCTCCTGGAACTCGCTCTCCTGCTTTGCTGCGCAGCGCACCGGCTCGACGCGCAGGAGCCGCAGCCATTCTTCTACAAGCTTTCCGGCGGCTACAGCCTTCTCTCGAACAGTCCCAATGGCGTGAAAGGCGCGCGGCAGCCGCTGAATGGATTTGTGGCCGCGTTAGACATGCTTCCGTGGCGCGGGCTGGACCTGAAGGCGGAGGCAGCCGATTACCGCGGCACGAACCTCAATGCGCAGGAGCATTTGCTCTTCCTGAGCGGCGGAGCAGAATACGAAGCTCAGCTGCGCAGGGAGGGAGTGTTCACCGATGCTATGCTGGGCGCGGTGAACGCCAACCGCAACTGGATGCAGAACGGCGCGGCGGGGCAGACCACTTCCCTTCTCTGCATGCTCGGTGGCGGGCTGGACACGCCGATCCGTCCGCGGGTTGCGATTCGCGTCCAGGGGGATTTCGTGTACATGAATCTTCACGCCGCGCTGGCCAGCATTCCATCGCCTGCGCCGGTGTATCCGAACATGGTGCATGGACTGCCGAATTTCTTTGGGCGAGTCTCTGTGGGACTAGTGTGGCGGGTGCATGGGCGGGGGATAGCAGGTAGCCGATAGCGGATAGCAGATAGCGGCAGAGCCGAGAGCGGAAATAAAAAGAGGCGGGTATCCGACCCGCCTCTTTCTTCGTGCAAATCGAGTTCAGGAACGGTTAGTGCGCTTCGGTCGGCTCACTGCCGGCGCGCTGGGTTGCGCTGGCGATGGTGTGAACGAACTCCTGAGCGGCGGCGTCCTGTGTCGCCATCTGCGCCTGGCCATTCAGGATGTCAGAGAACGGAACCTCCTGGCCATACAGAGCCTTGGTTTCGCCGTGGTCCTGGTTCAGCTCAGCGCCATTCAGAGTCGCTCCGATGTAGGCACCCTTGGCGCGCGCGTAGCTGAGGATGGCAGCGTTGACGCCTGCAGAGGCGGAGCCTTCGCGTCCAACCGGACCGGCAGCTGCATCGACACCGGCGCCGACCTTGAAGTGTCCGGACATGAGCGCCTGCATGCCATCGTGGTTCATCACCATCAGCACGTAGCCCTGCTCTTCGCCGCCGATCTGCGCCCCGAAGGTAGCGCCGCTCAGGTCAAAGGGAGCGGGGGAACTCCAGCGGCCGCTGGCCAGTTTGCAGGTGGCCACGCCGGCGCCATGCTGCCCGCCGACGACGAATCCGGCTTTGAGCATTTTGGGAATGACGGCCACGCACTTGGCGCGGCTGAGGACGTCGTCGGGAATGCCGGCGCGCGACTGGGGCCCGGTGAGTTGTGTGATGACCTCAGTGGCGGCAGTCAGCTCATTGTCGGCACGGGTCGTGTCCTTGTCCTGCGCAAGGGCGGGTATAGATACGGCAGCGGCCAGCGCCCCGATGGCAAATACAGCGATCGATCGCTTCATGGTCTTGCTCCTTCCTCTCGTGGATTCAGCGTTCCGGGCATCGAGCGCGGCGGAACGAAAATTTACCGGGAACCTGCATCCAGGTGGCCTCGAACCACAACTGGGCGGCCTACCTGGTCCAATGGATAGGAACTCGCGGGCGGCAGCGGGGTTGTTCCGGTATGCCAAATTGCGCAATGTGCCGAGGTTATGCAACCCGTTGCGTATGAGCGCGGTGACCTACTGAGGCTTCTTGTTGCCGAGCAGGCCGCCGAGGAGTCCGCCGGGGGTGGTCTTTTGACCGCTGCTGCTCTTGCCGAGAAGGCCGCCGGTTTGGCTCTTCACCATGCTTCCGAGATCGGCGCGGATGACCGGATTGGACGTTGTCCCGCTGACGACTAGCGGGACGCCGTTGGTCGCCGTCGAGTGAAGGATATTGCCGGCTATGCCGCCGATGGCGCTGGTGGCGGTATTAGCGAGGCCGCCCACGGTAGAGTTGCTGTTGAGTTTGGCGGTGAGGTGGAAGTCGAGCGCGCCTGCCGCAGAGACGGTTCCGTTACCCGTCGCTTCGCCGATCGCGGGCACAACACAATCGATATTGGTGAGCTGGGTGGAGGGCACAGTGGAGTGGACGTTAGCGCTGAGCTTCTGGATATCGGTGCCGCCGCCGGTTCCACCGAGCGCCTTCAGGCCCTGGATCTTCGAGCCGAGATCGAAGCCGGCGAGGCGCGTGTTCGCGATGTTGACTGGGCCGCTGATGTCGGGCGCTTTCGCTGTGCCGGTGACGGCAAGATTCGCGGTGAGAGTGCCGCCATGCAATGAGGAACCGCTGGGCAGGCGAATGCCGACGGCGGGCAGCAAGGCTTCGAGCTGATCGATGGGGAGGTTCGGCGCGGAGAGCTTCACGTTGAGCTCGACGTTCTCGCCTGCCATGCGGAAGGTGCCGTTGGCGTGCGCGGCTACGGAACCGGTCTGGACTGTCAGGTCCTCAATGCGTCCGGTGCGGGCCTGGAGATCGTCGGAGACCTTGTAGCCCATGTCGACGGGCTGCGGCGCGGGCGATCCGCCGGGTGAAAGCTGCAGGTGGAGGGCGTGAATCTTACCGCTGCTGGTGAGGGTGTGGCCGTCGGAGTGTACCTGCGCGTCAACGTCGGCGTCCATGGAAATGCCTTCGCTGGCGGGGAGGACTCCGGCTTTCACGGGATTGAAGCTCTTGACGCTGAGGGTGGCCTGGAGAGGCGTGGCGGCGGTGTCCTGCTGGTTGATGGGCCCGGCGGCGCCGTCAAGATGCACCGATCCGTTGCCGGGGAGACTGGCAGTCAGCGTGAACGGCATGCTCTGCGTATAGGAGAGGTTCTTCATCGTCACGTCGACGTTGCTGTAGACGAAGGGCTGTCCATGGGGCGGATTGGATGAGACGGTGACGCTGCCGTTGTTGATTTTCAGGTCGCCGATGGTGATGCCGGAGGCGCTGCTCTGCTGCTGCGGAGCGTTGTCAGGCGCGGGGGCGCTGGGCTGCTTTGCACCGCTCTGCTGGGGCTGCGGAGCATTGGGGTGCTCGCCGGCGCTCTGCTGCTGCGCCTGACCCGTGGAGGAGTGGCCGAGGCTGGAGTAATTCCAGGTGCCGTTCTGTCCGGAGATGAGGTGAACTTCGGGCGAGTCGGCGACGAAGTTGGTGATGTGTACCTCGTGGTGAAAGACGAATGCTCCCGTTTCGACGCCGATGCGCAGCGATTTGGCCTCGAAGAAGGGCTGCTGGCTGAAGTTGGGATCGTCAGCGATCGCGATGTCGTCGGCCTTGATGCTGCCGGACCAGAGCGAGAAGCTGAGGTGGCCGAGGGTGACTTTGCGGCCGAGGGCGGAGGAGATTTTGCTTTCGAGCATGGGACGGAAGGTGTCCGCGTTGATGAAGAGCGGGACGATGAGAACGATGACGATCACCACGGCGACGATGATGGTGACGACCTTGACCCAGCGCTTTCCCCATGTCTGTTTGGCAAAACCTGCTGATTCGCGGCGATCGTCCATTGGGTCCTCCCGTTGCAGAAACAATGAATGGGATGCAGGGGCGGCGTCAATGCGAGCCGTTCGGTGGGATCAAAGTGGAAGCGCGGGGCCTGCGCGGCGCAGTCCGACAGCCGCGATACACTTCATAGCCACACGCAGCCGCCATTCTTTCTGTCATTTTGCTGCTTCCCGCACCCCGGCTGCGCACCGGAGGAATGTATGGAACACCTCAATGCTTTTGTCGGCCGCACTTCGCGACCCACCCCGGAGGAGGTCGAGGCGGCGCTGGGGTCCAGCGCCGCGGCCTGGAAGGAATTTGTCGCCTGGGTCGAGCACGAGAAGGACGTCACGACGGAAGAGTGGAAGTCGGATGCGCTGAAGTATGGCTGGTCCTTACGGTTGAAGAAGAAGGACCGGACGATCGTCTATCTTGCCCCCTGCCAGGGGTGCTTCCGGGCTGCGTTTGTGCTGGGCGACCGGGCCATGGAAGCCGTGCGGCACACGAGCTTTCCGCAGAAAGTCGCTGAGGCGATTGCTGCCGCGCCTCATTACAGTGAGGGCACCGGGGTTCGTCTCATCGTGAAGAAGCCGGCGGATTTGCCGGCGATCCGAAAGCTGGCGGAGATCAAGCTGGCTAACTGACTCGGGGACGGGTTCCGGTAGGCTGTATTCATGAAAGTTGCCATCCTGGGATTTGGGACGGTGGGCAGTTCTGTGGCCCGCATCCTGTGCGATCTTCAGCCTTCCGGACTCTCGCTTTCGCATGTATTGAATCGTGGCGTCGCGCGCAAGAAGGTGGACTGGGCTCCGGCGTCGGTGACGTGGACCGAGGATTTCGAAGCGATCCTGCGCTCGGATGTGGATGTGGTGGTCGAACTGGTGGGCGGCCTGGAACCGGCTGGCACGTGGGTGCGGCGGGCGCTTGAGGCCGGCAAGTCGGCCGTGACGGGCAATAAGAAGCTGATCGCGGCGCACGGCATCGAGCTGGACAGGCTGGCGCGGTCGAAGGGCGCGCATCTGCTCTACGGTGCGGCGGTAGCGGGCGGGATTCCGGTGATCCCCGGGCTGCAGCAGGGGCTGGCTGGGGATCGGATTACACGTATCGAGGGGATCCTGAACGGCACGTGCAACTACATGCTGAGCCGCATGGAGACGGGGGCGGCCTTTGCGGACGTGCTGGCGGATGCGCAGCGGCTGGGGTATGCGGAGGCCAATCCCAGCGAGGACGTGGATGGGTACGACGCGCGCGCGAAGCTGGTGATCCTGGCGCGGATTGCGCTACGCGCCGCAGTCGACGTGGAGTCGGTGGAGTGCCGGTCGATTACGCAGGTGGATGCGGTGGATCTGGTGTACGCGCGCGACCTCGGCTGCACGATCCGGCAAATCTCGAAGGCGGAGCTGGCGAACGGGGGCGTGTCGGCGCTGGTGGGGCCGATGCTGGTGCCGCTGCGCTCGCCGCTGGCGTGGTCGCGCGCGACGGAGAATATGGTGCTGGTGAGCGGGCAATATGGCGGCGACGTGGTGTTCTCCGGGCACGGAGCGGGGGGGCATCCGACGGCGGTGGCCGTGGTGTCGGATCTGATTTCGCTGGCGCACGGATCGCGGGCGGTCGATCTGCCGAGCCAGCCAACGCCGCTGAGCGGGGAGTTCGAGCTGCGGCACTATGTGCGGTTCGTGGTGAAGGACGCGCCGGGGATCGTGGCGGAGATTGCGGGAGCGCTGGCGGCGGAGAAGATCAATATTGACGCGCTCTTCCAGCGGCCGGGATATGAGAAGACGAATCTGCCCTTCGTGGTGACGACGGAGCCTTGCGCGGCGTCGGCGCTGCGGCGCGCGCTCGATCGGGTGAAGGGCGCGAGGTGGCTGGCGCAGCCGCCCCTGGATTTGCCGATGCTGGGGGAATGAGGAAGGCAGCTAGTTAGCAGGCTAGCGAGTTAGCCAGTTAGCGGCCCCGCTCGCCAACTTGTGCTGAAGCTCCGCTGACTTGCTGGCTTGCTGACCTGCTCGGTTCAGACCGCGATGGCCAGGTGGCTGACGGTGTTCAGCAGGTAATCCGGGCCTTCGAGGGGTGGGATGGCTTTGTGGAAGAGCGAGACCTCGAAGCCGGGCCGGCGGGAGCCCTCCATCAGCAGCAGGCGGCTGGACGGGCTGTTGCGGCGGATGGTGCAGGCCAGATGCACGAGCCGCGGCAGCTCAATGGTGCTGCAGAATATCCAGAGATGCGGCTCTGAGGAACGCGCCAGCTTCTCCGCCTCTTCCGGCATGACGGAACGGACGCAGAGATCGGACTGGCTGGCGAGGATGCACTCGCGGCGGCGCAGGATCTCCGGGTCGCGGCCCACGGAGATGATGCTGAGCGGAGCGCGATGGAGCTTGACGCCGTGGTTGCGCGCGGCGGATGGTCTCTGAAATTCGAGAACCTTGTGATTTTGCATCTGGGGATTCCTTTACCTCTCGCGTGCGGTGACTGGCAGCCGCTTCGCGGGAACAGTCGTCCACTCGATAACGCTATGCCCCTTCGCGACCGTACTGAAGCGTCAACCGCTGCCATGCGCGAATGCCAGGTGAAACGTCGGCCCGAGGTGCCCTGCGGGCTCGACGATTACACTCAACGGAGATGTTCCCGACCCTGATTGCGGCCATCACGACGCTGCTGACGCTCGCCGGTTTCGGCTTCTACATCGTTGCGATCTGGAGCGCGCGGGCGTTTCTGCGGCGGCGGCGCTTCCCTGCCGGATTCGCGCCGGGGGTGAGCATTCTGAAGCCCCTGCGCGGCGTCGATCCGGGGATGTATGAGGCCTTTGCCAGCCACTGCCGGCAGCAGTACGCGGGCGAGTACGAACTGCTGTTCGGCGTGTCGAGCCTGGAGGATCCAGCGGTGCAGCTGGTGCGGCGGCTCGAGGCGGAGTTCCCGGAGCGGCCGATCCGGCTGCTGCTGTGCACCGAGGTGCTGGGACCGAACGGCAAGGTCAGCAATCTGGCGCAGGTGGTTCCGCAGGCGCGGTACGAATACCTGCTGATCAACGACAGCGACATTCGCGTGGGGCCGCAGTATCTGGCGCGCGTGATGGCGGCGTTTGGGGCTCCTGCAGACCCACGTCTGCCAAAGGAAGGCAGACACGGGGCACCCGGTTCTGACGCGCCCGCGGAGCGGCCAGTCGGTCTGGTGACGGCGCTGTATCGCGGGCGGGCGCATGGAACCGTGGGGTCGAAGCTGGAGGCGCTGGGGTTGGCGACGGATTTCGCTCCTGCGGTGCTGACGGCGCGAAAGCTGGAGAAGGGGCTGCACTTCGGGCTGGGATCAACGCTGGCCGTTTCGCGGGAGGCGCTGGAGGCGATCGGCGGGATGGCCGTGCTCGTTGATTACATCGCAGACGATTATCAGCTGGGCGAACACGTGGATCGCGCCGGTTACCGCGTGGAGTTGTGCGATGAGGTAGTCGAGACGTCGGTTCCGGCTTACTCTTTCCGCGAATTTGTGGAGCATCAGCTGCGCTGGATGCGGACGGTGCGGGATTCGCGTCCGGCGGGGTACTTCGGGTCGGTCTGCAGCAATCTGCTGGCGTGGGCGACGCTGAACGTGGTGGCGTGCGGCGGAAGCGTGCCGTCGATTGCACTCTTCAGCCTGGCGCTGCTGTTTCGCGTATCGCTGGCGCTGGGAGTGGGAGTGGGGATTCTCGGAGACCAGCAGGTGGTCCGGGATTTGTGGCTGATCCTGCCAAGGGATCTGCTGGCGCTTGGGCTGTGGGCGTGGAGCTATGCGTCAGACACGGTGACGTGGCGGGGAGAGGAGTTCGTGGTGCGGAAAGGGAGGCTGGTGCGGCAGGGTGAGGGGGCAGCTGACGTAAGGGCGCGCAATCCCATGTCTCCAGCACCGGGAGACATGGGGCACCCGGATTCGCGGTGAGTTTAGTGATCTGGCTCGCAATCCTATGTCCCCAACGGCGGGAGACATGGGGCACCCGGGGAGCATCGCGCAAGTCGGGAAATGCAACCGCAGGTCCTTCGACTCGCGACTCGAATCCATTGCTGCGGCGAAAGACACGCCGCCGCGATTCGGTCCGCTGCTCAGGATGACAGACTTGTCGTTTGCCCGGCTCCGGAACACCCCGGATTCGCGGTGAGTTTAGTGGCCGGAGGGTGGGACGTATTCTTTCGGCAGGGCGGCGCCTTCTCCAAAGAAGAACTGATCCATCTGCTCGACGAGGAATTCCTGGGCCTGGGGTGTCCAGGGCTGGAGGCGATACTCGTTCAGCAGCATCTTCTGGCGCTCGATCCACTCCTGCCATGCCTTCTTCGAGACGTTGTTGTAGACCTTGTGGCCAAAGTCGCTGTCGAAGGGAGGCTCGTCGAGACCTTCCATTTCCTGTTTGTAGCGCGAGCAAAAAACCATGTGCGGCATCGTGTGTGTCTCTCCCCGTTATTGTAACCGGGCAGAGAGATTGTCTCCTTTGGCACCGGCGGCGCCGAGATGCGCGCTCGAGGGGCAACCTGTTGTGCTGTTTGAGATTCGGAAAGCATGATGACGGCGTCATGAAGCCGTCATCGGTAAGAGGAACGATCCATCATCCGCTTGACTCCGTTTAGAATCGACCACAGATTCCCCAGACTCCCGCATGCGGAAAGCCTCGGAATGATAAGAACTGCAGGGCTGCAACGCATCTTGTGTGCGCTGGCCGCTCTTTGCGCAATTGCCGTGCCGTGCGCGGCTCGCGGACAGTCGGACCAGCAGGCCAGAGACATCGTCCGGAAGATGGTCGACAACGAACTGCGGATGGAAGCTGAGGACCACAGCCGCTGGATGTACAAGGACACCTACAAGTCTCCGACGACGGACACGGTGAAGCTGATCATCCAGTGCACTGAGGCGAACCTGTCGGAGCTGATCCAGATCAACGGGCACGCCCCGAGTGCGCGTGATCACCAGGCAGACCTGAATCACAATCAGCAGGTGGTGACGGATCCGGCGTTGCGCGCCCGGATGCGTAAGGCGGAGGCGCACGACAGCCAGCAGGCCGATGACCTGATGAAGATGCTGCCGACTGCTTTCGTCTGGCACGTGGTGAATCGTAATGACGGGTTTCTGACGCTGGCGTATCGTCCCGATCCGAACTTCTCGCCGCCGAGCATGAGCGCGCGCGTGCTCGCCGCGATGTCGGGCAACATCACGATTGAGGAGCACACGCTGCGGCTGAAGACGCTGAATGGACGGCTGATGCGGCCGGTGCAGTTCGGGTGGGGGCTGCTGGGGCACATCGACGCGGGCGGGACCTTCCGGATTGTGCGCGAGGAAGTGGCTCCGGGCATCTGGCAGATTACGCAGACGCACGTGCACATCTCAGGCCACGCGCTGTTTTTCAAGACGATCGGCGATCAGGAAGACGAGATTGACAGCGACTGGAAGCGGGTGCCGGATTCGGTGACGCTGCAGCAGGCGGCGGAGATGATCCGCAGCGGGCAACTGCAGAGGGAGATGGGCGTGCATGTGGAGTTTCGTTGAGCCTAGCCTCTCTCTCGCAAAACCGGGAGCGAGAAGGATGCGCATCCGGTGGTGTTGGAAGCTTCCCTCAGGGGCTAAAGCCCAGTGGATTTTGCCGCCCTCACGGCACGGCTGAAGCCGTGCCCCTTCAAAGCGATTGCGTGCAGGGGCTAAAGCCCAGTGGCCTTTGGAAACCTTAGCGGCACGACTGAAGTCGTGCCCTGACACAAGCGCTTCCGATACAAGTTCTTTTGCAGATTGTGAAACCGTGCCCCTTCAAAGTGAATCGCGTGCAGGGGCTAAAGCCTGCTCATGTTGGAAGCATTGAACGGCACGACTGAAGTCGTGCCCTGACACAAAGCCTGATTTTTCCCGACGCTCTGATGTCGTTCCCTGATGCAGAACGCCTGTTCGGATCTGCTGTCCCAATCTCAGTGAAGGTGCAGCTTCCAGGCGGTGTAGCTGAGGATTTCGTGGATGAGGCGCTCGCTGCGGGTCGTCCAGGAGATGGGCCGGCCGACGGGGCGCGGCGAGGTGTAGACGGTGAGGCCGTCGCGCTGGCAGATGTCGTGAATGCGGAAGAGGTGCGAGCCGTCGCTGACGACCACGATGGACTTGAGGCCGTTGGCGCGGGCAATCACGGACAGCCGGTCGGCGCTCTCCTCGGTATTGTCGCTTTCGGTTTCTGCAATGATCGCCGCCTCGGGCACGCCGTGCGCGAGCAGGTACTCTTCGCCGACTCCGCCTTCGGAGTGCTGCTCATCGGCTGCGTATCCGCCGCCGAGCGTGATGACGAGCGGAGCGATGCCGCGCTCGTAAAGGTTCAGCGCGTGATCGAGGCGCGCGCGCAACACCGGTGACGGGCGGCCGTCGTACTCGGCGGCTCCAAAGACTGCGATGGCGTCGGCGGAGCGAGCTTCGTCGCGGTGCGCATAGTCCTTTATCTGACTGTTGACCCACACGACCCAGGCAATTCCGCCGGCGACCAGCACGCCTCCGAGCGCGAAGAGCGCGCGCCGGGGATGACGGCGGACGAGTTCGAGCGCGGGCACGCGGACCGAACGAAGGTTGTCGCCGGAGACGATCATCGGTGCTGCAGGGCGAGCGCGACGGCGTGCGTGGGGATGGCGCCTTCGCGCAGAATTTGCCATTCTCCGTCCTGGCCGGAGAGGTCGACGATGGTGGTGGGGACGCTCCGCCCCGTCGGTCCGCCGTCGACGATGAGCTGAATGTGCTCGCCGACCTGGTCGCGGACGCAGCCGGCGTAGGTGCATTCCGGCAGGCCGGCCAGATTGGCGGAGGTTGCAGTGATGGGCAGGCCGAGCGCTTCCACGACGGCGCGGGGGATGGCGGCGTCCGGGATGCGGATGGCGACGTTGCCGGTGTTAGCCGTGCTGCGCAGCGGCAGGCGGGAGCTAGCTTTGACAATCACGGTGAGCGGCCCGGGCCAGAAGCGCTCCGCCAGCACGTCCAGGCAGGAGTTGCAGCCGCGCACCAGCGAATACGCCTGAGCGAGGTTGGCGACGAGCAGCGAGAGCGGCTTATGCTTGAGGCGGGACTTGATCTCGTAAATGCTTTCGACGGCGCGCAAGTTCACCGGATCGACGGCGAGGCCGTAGAAGGTGTCGGTCGGCAGCCCGACTACTTTGCCCGCGCGGATACAGCCCGCGACATATTGAATCCGGTCCGGCTCGGGGTCGTCCGGATGAACACGCAGAATCTCTGCTGCCAAAGCCTCTCCCGCCGGAAACGAGCCGGCTCTGCCCAATCGCTCTCCACCTCACGGCGCAAACCGCGGAGCGCCCTGAGGGAGTCAATGGAAGGATATCGGCCAGAAACCCACAACCATCAGTGGAGGTTTAGAATCCCCCCATGCCGACGGCTTCGGATCGCTCGCGCCTCATCAGCATTGTACAGAGTCGGCAAAATGCCCGGGTGCGGGAACTGCGCGCGGCCTTTGCGCGGTCACCTCGGGACGAATCGGAAGTCATAGGCCTGGAGGGCGAACACCTGCTCGCTGAGGCCTTGCGGAGCGGGCTGCGGCTGCGGACGGTGTTCGTCCGGGTCGATCCGGACCGTCGTGACGCCGCCCTGCGCCTGGTGGGCCGGCTGGACGTGCCGGCCGCGGTGCCGATTGTGTCGCTGAATCCGGCGCTGTTTGCGAGCGCGGTAGACACCGAATCTCCCCAGGGGATTGCAGCCCTGGTGGAGCGGCCGCGGTTCTCGCTGGCTGAGGCGCTGGCGGACTCGAGACCGGGACACGCGCCGCTGGTTGTGGTGGCCGCCGGGGTGCAGGATCCGGGAAACCTGGGCACCCTGATCCGCTCGGCCGAGGCGTTCGCGGCGACGGGTGTAATTGCGCTGCCGGGAACGGTGGACGTGTGGAACGCGAAGGCGCTGCGGGCTTCGGCAGGATCGGCATTTCGCGTGCCAGTGGTGCCGGAGAAGACTTCGGCGGCGCTGGCCGCTCTGAAAGAGCGCGGGATTCCAGTGGTGGCGGCGGTGGCGAGTGACGGCGAGGGCGAGGCAATTCCCTGCACGGAATTCGACTGGCGGGGGCCGGCGGCGATCCTGATCGGCAACGAAGGCGCGGGGCTCGGGCAGGATCTGCTGGAGCGGGCCGACACGCTGGTGACGATCCCTATGCCGGGACCGGTGGAGTCGCTGAATGCGGCGGTCGCGGCGAGCGTGCTGCTGTACGAGGCGGCGCGGCAGCGCGGTCAGCGGCGGACCTGAAGTTCGCTTCGGCTGCCAGCGAGCGTGTGTGCTTCTACTCCGCGCGCAAGGCCTGTGCCGGGTCGAGGCGCGAGGCGCGCCAGGCGGGGAGCATGCAGGCGACGGCCGCTACGAGAAGCAGCAGGACGGAAACCGCCAGGAAGACCGACGGATCGCGCGCGGCGGTCTTATAGAGCATGCCGCGCAGGAGGCGCGCGGCTGCTGCGCTGACGGCGAGACCGATACCGAGGCCGAAGAGCGCGGGACGAATTCCATCGGTGAGCATGAGCTGAAGGACCTCTGTCCGCTGCGCGCCCAGCGCGATGCGGATGCCGATTTCGCCGGTGCGCTGCGCGGTCATCCACGAGAGGACACCGAAGAGTCCGGCTGCGGCGAGAAGCAGAGCCAGGGTGGCAAAGGCGGCGAGCAGAGTGGCGTTGAAGCTGGCGTCAAGAGTCGTTTTGCCTACCAGTTGATCCATGGTGAGGACATCGGAGACGGGGAGATCGGGATCCATGTCGTACATGATCCGCTGGACGGGTAGAGCGAATTGGTCCACGTCGTGGCTGGAGCGGATCACGATGGTGCCGACGCCGAGATCGCCGGCCTCGAGCGAGTCGTAGAAAATGGGGCGCGGATCTTCGCCGATTTCGGATCGCGTTGAGCCAACTACTCCGACAATGACGTACTTCTTCGTGGCGGTCTGGATGTGACGGCCGATGGGCTCTTCTCCGGGAAAGAACGTCTGCGCGAAGGACTGATCGACGACGAGCTCGTCGGCGTCCTTGAGGCGGCGCGAAGGATTGAAGGTGCGGCCGCTGACGACGGGAATGCCGATTGCCTGGAAGTATCCGGGATCGGCAGTGCGTTTGATGGCGAACAGGCCCTTGCCCTGCGGCAGCGCGGGATGCTCGACGATGGTGAAGGTTTCGTCGTTGTAGTAGCCCATGGCGGGAACAGCATCGATGAAGGCAGCAGCATCGATGCCGGGGAGGGCACGAATTCGCGCGAGCAGCGTGTTGAAGAAGTTCATTCGCGGCGCGCCCTTTGGGTAGCGGGCGTCGGGAAGGCCGATATGCAGCGTGAGCACGTTGCTGGTGAGGCAGCCGAGGTCGGAGGAGTGAAGGCGCTGGTAGCTCCTGAGCAGCAGGCCGGCGACGACGAGCAGAATGACCGTCAGACTGACTTCCGCGGAGAGGAGCGCACGCCGGAGCGTGGTGCGGCCACGCTCGCCGCTGAAGGTGCGGGACGACTCATGCAGCGCGCCGAGTACGCTTGTCTGCCGGATGCTGAATGCCGAGATGAGGCCGGAAATCAGAGCGCAGGCGGCAATCACCGCGAGCGTAAACGCCACGACGGCGCCGTCGAAGTGGATGCCTTCGATGCGAGTTACATCTTTGCGGGTGCGCATGAGCCATTGCAGGGCCGCTTCGGCGATGCCTATGCCCAAAATTCCGCCGAAGACCGAGAGAAGCAGGCTCTCCAGCAGTCGCTCGCGGATGAGGCGCGCCCATCCGCCGCCGAGCGCTGTGCGAATGGCAAGATCTCTGCGACGCGCCGCGACACGCGCGACGAGCAAATTAGCGACGTTGAGACACGCGATGAGCAGAACGCAGACGGTGGCTGCGAGCAGGATATAGAGCGGCTCCTTCACCTTGCCGACGATGTGGTCGAGGAGGGGGCGGCTGTTCGCTCCGAGGAAGATGAAGGGATCGCTGCGATTCGCGTCGTGCACGCGGCGCGAGATGAGGCTCAGGTCGGCAATGGCTTCGGCCTGTGAGACTCCGGGGCGGAGGCGGCCGACGACGCGCAGCACGTGCGTGCTGAGCGAGGTCATCATTTTTTCCGGCCGCTGGTTGTAGATGGGCTGCCACAGCTGCGACGAGGCGTCCGGGAAGTCGAACCCGGCCGGCATCACGCCAATCACGGTGGTGGGTACGGCGTCGATATAAATCGTGCGATTCAGAATGCCGGGGTCGCCACCGAAGCGGCGCTTCCAGAGCTGCCAGCTGAGCAGCACCGTTCCCTCGGCGGAGGGAGTGTCTTCAGAAGGAGTGAAATTGCGCCCCAGCGCCGGCTGGACGCCAAGCGTGGGCAGCAGATCCCAGGAGATTTCAGCGCTGCTGAGTTTTTCGGGAAGCTGACCGCCCGATCCGGAAAGGCCGACGCGGCTGCCCTGCACCAGCGCAAGGCTGCTGAAGGTGTGGTTGTGCTGCTTCCATTCGGTGTAGATGCCCCCCGCAACGCCGTTGTAGCCTGGCGCATCGGCGGCGTGCAGCCTGGACTCGTAGAGCATGACAAGGCGATCAGGTTCAGCAAACGGGAGCGGCTTGAGGATGACTCCGCGCACCACGGTGAACAGCGCCACGTTGGCGCCGATGCCGAGCGCCATCACAATGACAGCAACCGCGGTGAAGCCCGGAGTACGCCGGAGCGCGCGCCCTGCGTAGCGCAAGTCGCGCAGCAGAGATTCGGCGGCCGCCCAGCTCCAGGTGGCGCGTGCCTGATCGCGCAGAAGCGTGGGATTGCCAAAGGCGCGCAGCGCGGCGCGACCGGCCTCGTCAGACGACATTCCGGCGGCAATGTTTTCGGCAGTCAGACGGTCGAGGTGGTCCTTCAGCTCGGCATTGAGCTGGGCAGCGGCACGACTGCGGCGCGCGAGCATTCTGAGGCGCATCCGGATTTGCTCAGGCCAGCGCATCGTTCGCCTCCTGGCGCAGATGCCTAGATTATCTACAACGCGCGGATTTCGCCCGTCAAGCTTTTGGTGACGAGCGGCGGCATAGTGCAATGTTGCAGGGCATGTCGGATCGGACGATGCTCATCCGCCTCATTGCATGTTCCGCTGCGACGATCGCGCAAAGGCCTGCAGCAGTGGAACCACATCGCGGGATGCCGCGGCGGCTTCATCAACGAAGCGAAACGTGCCTGCATCGAGCATTTCTCGTGCTGCCTGGAGGAATCGGCCAAGCGCAGCGCGGGCAAGGGCGCTCCCAGTGCTCAGGCGCCGCACACCAAGTGCCGACAACTCCTCAAGGCTGAGCTCGAGCCCTGGCATTCCGGCCAGCACATTCACGGGCCGGTCGACTTCCCGGATCACCGTGGCAATCTCTTCCCTCTTCGTGAGCCCGGGGGCGTAGAGCACGTCCGCGCCGGCCTGCTGGTACGCCTGCAGCCGGGCGATCGTGTCTTTCAGGTCGGGGCGCTTGTGGAGGAAATTTTCCGCCCGCGCGCACAGCGTAAACGGGAATGGGAGGGAGTGCGCTGCCTCCGCGGCGGCGCGGATCCGCTCCGCGGCATGCTCGAGCTTGTAAATCGGATCAGAGTCATTCCCGGTTGCATCCTCGATGGAGCCGCCGACCAGGCCATGAGCAGCGGCCAGGCGATTCGTCTCTGCGACGGCCTCGGGCTCATGGGCATATCCATTTTCCAGATCGCCGCTCACGGGCAAATCCGTGGCGGCGGCGATGTCCGCAACGTGCGCCATCATG
>DASYYN010000084.1:0-41213 GCA_035933815.1 Acidobacteriaceae bacterium | reverse complement strand
TGCGTGATGTTCGCCATGGTGCCGGTCACGGTGATGGTGTAGGTGCCGGGCGGTGTTGGATACTGCTGGGTGCCGCCGCCCCCTGCTCCGCCGCCCGTGCCCGATCCACCTGTACCGCCGGTCGTGCCGCCAGAACCTCCGCCTGAGGACACCGAGCAGGCGGAGGGCAGGAACAATGCAATGGCCAGCGCAAGCAGCCAGAGGCTGCGAGTTTTTCGAGATCGGAGTCCGATCCAGAGAGTGGGCAGGAAGATCGCCAGCAGCGGCAGGCGAAGCCGCGTCAACTGAGGAGCCGTTGCGGCCGCGGTGGTCTGCACGCCTGTGGCGATGGAGAGAGTAGCGCTGGAACTGTTCGCACCGGTGAGGGTGAGGCTGGCGGGATTCAGCGAGCAGGTCGCGTTTTGCGGCGCGCCTTTGCATGAGAGCGCGACAACTCCGGTCGCGTCCGCAGCTCCGCTGAGCTGCAGAGTGAAGGTTGCAGTTTGCCCACTGGCGAGAACCGCCGAAGAGGATCCGGTGAAGCCGAGGCTGAAGTCTTCTCCTGCGCCGGAGAGCGGCACGGTGATGGCTTTGGGCAGATTATCGGCCGTAAGGGTGACGAGACCCGTCGAGGGGCCGGGCGCCGTGGGCGAGAAGGTGATTCCGATCTGGCACGCCGCTCCGACTACCAGGGTGGATGGGCAGTTGTTAGAGGCGATGGCAAAGCTGGCCGTCACGGAGGCCGCGATGCCCGATGCAGCGGAGCCGCCGTTGTTGGTGATAGTGAGGAGCTGGGGGGCACTGGTGGATCCGACCGCGATGCTGCCGAAAACGATGGAAGCCGACGTTGCGGAAAGGCCCGGAGGAGCCAGGCCGGCACCGCTGAGCTGAACCTGCTGCGTGCGGAATTGATCCTGCAGCGTCAGCAGGCCGGTTGCGGGTCCGGTCGTGACCGGCGCGAAAGCAATCAGCAGAGCGCAGCTGGAATGGCCCTGCAGGGTGGCGCCGCAATTGTTGGTTAGCGTAAACGGACTCGCTACGGTGGCAGCGATCTGCGTGAGGGGCCCGTCGCCGCTGTTGGTGAGCGTGACCTGCTGCGCAGCGCTGGTTGTGCCGACGGTCTGTGCCGGAAAGGCCATGGTGGTGGTGGACAGGGTATCTGTGGGCGGTGTCTGTCCCGTGCCGGAGAGCGAAGCAGTCTGGGTGCCGGCTTCGTCGGTGACGGTTAGGGTTCCGGTGCGCGTGCCGGAGGCGGTCGGCTTGAAGATCAGGGTCAGCGAGCAACTCGTTTGGGCGGCGAGCGAGGCGCCACAGCTATTGCCGCTGAGGGCAAAGTCGCCGGTGACGGTTTCGCTCTGCAGGGCGGCCAGCGAACCGCCGTTGTTCTTCACGGTGACGATCTGCGAGGCCGAGACGGAGCCGACGGTTGTTGCAGGCCAGGTCAGCGACGACGGCGTGAGAATGATGCTTGCCGGCGCGAGTCCGGTTCCGGAAAGCGCGACCGTAAACGCGCCGGATGCAAAGTTGCCGTAGATGTCGAGGGTTCCAGCGAGCGAGCCGGTCTGCGAGGGAGCAAAGGTGACGTCGACCTGGCAGCTCGCGTTCGGCGGAATCGGCTGGCCGGAGCAGGTATCAGTTTCCTGGAAGTTGCCGGTGGTGGAGAGGGAGACATTCAGGGCAACAGAGCCGGTATTTGTTACCGAGACGGTTTGCGGCGCGCTGACGGTCTGCATCGGCTGCCCTGAAAAGGTGAGCGAGGCGGGTGAGACGGAAACGCTGGTCTGGGAAACACCGGCTGTGGCAAGGCTAATTTGCCAGATGCCGCGGCCATACGTAGCGGCGCGCAGCAGCTCGGTTCCGCCGGAATTGAAGGTTTCAAGGCGCGTGACGGGCGCGTTAGGCAAACCAGTGCCGTAGACGTTCCAGCAACTCTGGTTTGGTTGTAAGCAGGTGGTGACGTCGTTTGTGTAGTAGACGCCGGTATCGAGAGCGACATAGACGATGCGCGGATCGTTGGGATCGACAACGATGCTGTTTGCCGGACCGAGCGGGAGGTGGATGGAGATATCGAGCCAGTGTGCTCCGGCATCGGTGGAACGGTAGACCATTGCCTCCCCGGACTGCGGCGCAGAGTAGTAACCCTGAACCGTGGCGTACACCGTCTGACCGGTCGCATCGTGCGGATCTGCGTAGAGGGTGGAGATGTCGAATCCACCGGGATTGAACTGGTAGTCGGACGAGGAGTCGTTCGTCACCGGTGAGTTGCCGATGTCGATCCACGAAGTGGTGGACGCGGTTGAGGAACTAGTGACAGCGGCAGTGAAGACGTGGCCGGGCACAAGGCCGCCGCCATCCAGCAGGCCCGCCATGCCGGCATAGATTTGCTCCGCAGGTTGGGTGACGGAGGCAGTCGGCGCGATCGGGCCCACCGCGAGCGAACGGATTTCTGCGTTGCCGTTGCACACAGGATCAGCCTGCCCATCGAGGATGTTGCTGAGCAGACTGGATGTGCTCCAACCGGCTCCGGTGGCCGGCCCGCGCCAGAGGCGGCAGGTGCCCAGAATGAGTTGCGAGGAATCCTGTGGATCGAGAATCCAGGGTGCGGGGATGAGCTGGACGTCGTTATTCACCTGAGATTCGCCGATGGCGACGGAGCCGAATCCGGCGGTGTCGCACGATGTGCCCTGATTGCAGGCGTTGATGCCGACGCCGAACTCGGAGCTGGCATACCAGTCCTGCGGATTGCCGGGATCGATGGCAACGAAGTTCCCTTCTCCATTCAGCACCTGGTTCCACGCGCTTCCGCTGGAGGCGGGGGCGGCCGTTCCCAGGGCACCGAGAGCCGCCAGCCAGGTGGATGCGTTTGCAGGATCCTGGCTGAAATCCCCGACCTCAGCCAGCGAGCCGATGGCTGCATTCAGATTCTGGAAATGAGAAGCATCGTCGGATGCGCATGGAGATGAGGCCTCGTTTACGCCATCCTGCGTGCGCCACAGGCCTCCATCGTTGCCGAAGTAGATCAGGCCGCCGGACCCGAAGGTGGCATCGATCGCGTGTTGGGCGGCAAAGACTTTGGCGGAGGCACAGGTCTGCGTGTTAGTCGTGTTCCGCCAGGAACAACTGTTCGCCAGGCTGCATCGCCAAATGTCAGTGTCGCCGGCGAAGAGCAGCGTGTCCTGCTGCGAGGGAACCGCGGCGAGAGCGAGATTGTACGTGCCTTCAGGCAGGGTGCCGTCGCCGGAGGTGGACTCGAGCGGGACGTCGGAGATCCTGGTGGCGAACTGCACGGTGCCGGAGGCGCAGCCGCCGGAGGCCGCATTGCAGACGTCCTGCCAAAGGCCCTGATCGAGGTTGTTCTGATCGACGCTGAGCGCAAACATGTCTCCCTTCGCCGGCTGTACGGCGAGAACGCCGCGGAACATTGGACAGGAGAATGAGCCCACGTTTCCCGGGTTGGGAGGACACAGCGTGGTGGTCAGGTTGGCGCCGGGCTGGTTCGCGAGCCGTGTGAAGGTGATGCCGTCTGAAGATTCATAATAACCATGGTTACGAATGGCGGCGTAGAAGCGCCCGCGAAGAGGATTCCAGACGATCGAAGTGGCAGCGTTGCCGGCGACGACGGCGATGGTCGGGGACTGAATCACGGTTGAGCCGTCCTGGATGGTGGCCAGCTGCCAGGTGGCCCCGGCATCGAGCGAGTAATAGAGGCCGACCAGGCTCAGCTGATTCCTCAGGCCGAGGATGGCAGAGTATTCCGACTGTGAGACGGCGGCAACGACAAGATTGGGAGTGGAAGTGCTCCAGGCGAATCCGGCAAAGGCGTTGCCGATGAAGTTGGGAACGATGCCGGATGTCGCCTGGGCTGCATGGGTGATCAGCGTCCAGGTGTTGCCGCCATCTGTGGATCGCAGCAGGCCTGCGCCATACCAGGAATCCGTGGCGTCGTTGGGATCGCCTGTGCCGGCTAGAACGACTCCGGTTCCGCCGGGCTGCACCGTCACAGCGCCGATACTGAGCGAGGTCAGCGCCGCGGGAGAAAATGCGCTCAGGTTGTCGGTAAGCGGGGTGAAGGTCACGCTCGACGGACTGGCGGCGGCGTTCGTGGATTTCCAGAGGCCGCCACCGGTGGACCCGAGGTAGACGGTGTTGCCGGTTGAGTCCGACGGATCAGCGGCGATGCTGGTGATGCGGCCGGTAACCAGGCCGAAGGAGGACGTGCTGACCTGTGGAGGGCCGACTGGCTGCCATCCCTGTGGGGAGGTCTGGGCTGCCGCCTGCACCATGGCGGCGTGCTGAGCTCGGGCACGCATCAGGGCCTCGGCGGGCCGTTGCGGCGATGCTTGTGCGGCGCCTGCGATGGCCCGCTGCCGCACAAAGCGGATGGAGCGTTGCTGTTCAGTCGCGGCAGAGGACGGGGAAACCTTTGGGTGCGCCGGCTGCTGGGCCATGGCCTTCGCCGGGGACAGCAGAAGAGCGCCGCAAAGGACGAGGGGCATCCTGAGGAGGAGTGGTCGTACCAGCGGGCGTTGCTGCCGGCGATGATGGAGCAATTTTCGAAGCAGGCGCAGTTGTGCCGGCGGCGCAGCATTCTGGCAATTGGCCATCATTCCTCGTGAGTCCCGCCAGCCCGGCCTGCCCAGAGGCGGTACTGCAGACCTTCATGCAGCGGCGGGACAGCGCAGATTATTTCAGTGCGCGGGCGAGAGAGGTGAGATTACCTTTGTTCGACGGGCATGCCGGTTGTACCGATCAGCCGGTATGGGAACCAAAATGGGAACGGGGCAACTGAAGACGTGGCGGCGGATGATCGCGCCGCGAGCAGGCAGCGTGGTTGGATAACTAGTAACTAAGGCTGGAAGCGATTTGTTCAGCCAGCCGGGCTCAGAGCTCGGGCCGGAAGTAAGTGGATTGTGCGCCGGCCTGCCGGTACATCGGAATCGCGCCCGCATGTGCGGCGAAGTGCGGCTCGGCAGAAACTGGATGATCGGTGGAAGCCGCAATGATCTCTTCCAGCCGCTCCAGCGGCTCCTGCAAACCGAAGAGGCAGGAGGTCACGGTGCGCCAGAGGATTCTGATATCGCTGGAAAACGTGGCGGTGCGAATGTATTGCAGATCCATCCGCGCCTTGGCGGGCTTGATCCGCTCCTCATAGTAGGAGTCCAGCCTGTGCTCGGGAATTTTTGAGAGGAGTTCTTCCTCGCGGCGGAACGCGAGCGTGGCCACGCCGGTGATACCGGGCCGGCCTTCCATATGAAGCGCTTCGTGATGCGGAAGCTTCGGTCGCGGGCCAACGAGTCCCATGTCGCCGCGCAGCACGTTCCAGAACTGCGGGATCTCGTCGAGTTTGTAACGGCGCAGAAAGGCGCCGACGGGAGTGATCCGGGTGTCGCCGACGACAGTGATGCAGGAGCCGGGTTCCGGACCTTCGACGCGCATCGAGCGGAACTTGTACAGCGTGAACTCGCGGCCGTTACGTCCCATGCGAAGCTGACGAAAGAAGATCGGTCCGTCGGATCCGAAGCGGACCAGGACTGCAGCCAGCAGCATCACGGGCAACAGGATCACCAGAGCGAGCAGAGAGATGACGAGCTCGAGGGCGCGTCGCGTGGAAGAAAGAACCCACGGACTAGCTTCGCTCGGCGTTCGAGATTCCAGCACGGATACGGGGAGCGGATCGCTCCAGCGGGCGGGAAGCTTGCTGGCGCTGCCGACCTGCGCAACTGTCGTCTCGTCGAAACGCTGATCTGTAGTGTTCCCAGTCTTCGAAGGGAATAAAGTATCGAATGAAAGCGAGCTCATTCCACCCATCACACTGCAGCTGTATTGTTATTGACGCACGCAGATTTCAGTAAGATGAAACAAACACCCGCAGGATGCCTTCCGCAGGCGCGAAAGTATTACTGAGCTGTAACTGTTTCCGTATGGTGTTGCTGCTCCGCAGTATACCGTTTGAGCGTCAACAGAAAAGGAATTTATTTCCATTACGCCAAACGTTCGTGACCCTTTTGTGTCAATGGCAGCTACGGAATCACGGGGCCCGGACATGTGACTTCTGTAATCGTCACAACAGCTGCGTGATAAACTTTGACCACTGGAACAATCAAGCTCAGTCATGAGATTGTCTCTGGCGGGGTAGAGTGTTGGTTCGCAGCCCCGTGCAGCACCCTGTATGAAGAAACAACTCGCCCCGCTTTTGTGTGCACCACTTTTTGCGGCTGCGCTGCAGCTTTCAGCGCAGACACAGGGATATCCGGACCAGTCTCTCCAGCCTACAGGACAGACCACCGCGGTCGATTGCAGCGATCCGCTTCAGGCGACCTCAGCGCAGTGCAGCTTCTTCCAGCGGCCCTCTGCCGGGAGTCCACTGTTACCTTCGATGCAGAATTTCGGGTCGAGCTTACCGGGGCAGCCGGCCGAAAACTATACGGAAACGGAAAACCTGGTACGACAGGCTGGGCAGAACCCGAACGGCTTGCAGCAGCAGCCGCTGCCACCGGAACCGCTGACCGAATTCCAAAAATTCGTCGCATCCACGACCGGGGAAGTACTGCCCATCAAAGGCGCGGATCTCTTCCGGGACGTTCCTTCGACCTTTGCGCCTCTGGACCTGACCCCCGTCCCGCCAGACTACACCATCGGGCCGGGCGACGAACTGCGCATCCACGTATGGGGGCAGGTGAACTTCCGGGCTGACGTTCGCGTGCAGCGATCCGGCGATATTTACCTGCCGCAGGTGGGAGAAATCCATGTCGCCGACCTGCCGGCATCCGCACTGGATGAGCACTTGCGAGCGGCCATCAGCCGTGTTTACAAGAACTTCGACCTAACCGTCGAGGTAGGGCAAATCCGCGCGGTGCAGGTCTATGTAGCCGGCGAAGCGCGGCGGCCGGGGGTGTACACGGTCAGTTCGCTGAGCACACTGGTTGACGCATTGTTTGCCAGCGGCGGGCCCTCCACGTCGGGTTCTCTACGCCGCATTGAGCTGCGGCGGGGCGGGGCCACGGTCACGGCTTTCGACCTGTATGCCCTGCTGATCCGGGGAGATAAATCCAAAGACGCGCCTCTCCAATCCGGGGATGTGATCTATATACCGCCGGTCGGTCCGCAGGTCGCCCTCACGGGAAGCGTAAGGAATCCAGCCATTTACGAGATGCGGGAGGGAGAAACGGTGGCAGAAGCCCTGGCCGATGCCGGGGGGACCTCAGCCGTAGCGGCTCAGAAGCGGATCTCGGTGGAGCGGATCGGTGACCATCGCGACCGGCACACCATGGAAGTCGCCTTCGACAAGGCAGGCCTGGCGACGCTTTTGGCGGACGGCGATCTGATCCAGGTGCTGTCGATCCTTCCCAGCTATGAAAAGACAGTGATTCTCCGCGGAAACACGGCGAATCCCGGCCGTTTCGCCTGGCATGAGGGCATGAAGCTCAGCGACCTGATTCCGGACAAGGAGTCGCTGATCACGCGGAACTACTGGTGGAGGCGCGCGCAGCTTGGCTTGCCGGCTCCGGAATTCGAGCCGCTGCAGTCTCTGCCGGAGATCCCGCAGCCGTCGCAGCCGGTGAGCCTGACGAGACTGGCGCAGCAAGCGGCTGCAACGCAGGCAAACTCGGGAAATACTGCTCCTGGGACGGCCACAACGAACCCGAACTTTGCCAATGCCACCCAAAACGCAGCTGTGGCCGGCGGGCTGATCGGGAATTTTGCGTCCTCGGGCATAAATCAAGCAAACGCTGCGGGGCAGCAACAATTAACCGCAGCGCAGCGCGCGGGGACATCGTCGCTGGCCGCCCAACAGGAACAAACCGCCAACGCGACTGAGGGCACTCCTCAGACGAGGGTAGGCCCGATCGCGCCGGAAATTGACTGGGATTATGCGGTGGTCGAGCGCCAGGATGCGGAGCGGCTGAATACGAAGCTGATCCCCTTCGATCTGGGCCGTCTGGTGCTGCAGCACGATCCAACGCAGGATCTGCCGCTGCAGCCGGGCGATGTGGTGACGGTGTTCTCGCAGGCTGACATCCATGTGCCCATCGGGCAGCAAACGAAATTTGTGCGGCTGGATGGGGAGTTCGTCCATGCCGGCGTCTACACGGTACAACCGGGAGAGTCTCTTCCGGAGCTGGTACGGCGCGCCGGCGGGTTCACCAGAAACGCTTATCTTTACGGGTCGGAATTCACGCGGGAGTCCACGCGGGCCGTGCAGCAGACGCGGCTGGACGAATATGTACAGACGCTGGAAATGCAGATGCAGCGGGGCAACCTGGCGCTCGCGTCCTCAGCAGCAAGCTCAGCGCAGGACCTGGCCAGCGGGGCGGCTGCGCAGTCCGGGGAGCAGGCCCTGGTGGCTCAACTCCGCCAGCTGAAGGCCACCGGGCGCATCGTACTGGAGATGAAGCCCGGCAGTCAGGGAGTTCAGGCGCTGCCGAACATCACGCTGGAGAACGGAGATCGATTCATCGTGCCTCCAGTGCCTGCCAGCGTGAACGTTGTGGGTGCGGTCTATGACCAGAACTCTTTTCTTTACCTCGGTTCGCGGCGGGCGGGAGACTACCTGCACCTGGCCGGCGGCCCTAACCGCGACGCCGACCGCAAAGATGTGTTCATTATTCGGGCGGATGGATCGGTGATCAGCCGCAGCGCGGCGAGCGGCTTGTGGGGGAACGAGTTCGATGCGCTGCGCATGAATCCCGGCGATACCATCGTCGTTCCGGAAAAAGGCTTCCGGCCCAGCGCGTTGCGCGGGTTCCTCGACTGGTCGACATTGTTCTCGCAGTTTGCGCTGGGCGCGGCCGCGGTGAAGGCGGTTTACTAAAGCCTGACGCGACGGTCGACCTGTAAGATTAAAAAGTCGTTAGCCGCGGCCAGAGAATCTGATGGCAACAGAAACACAGTACACGAACCTGAGAGAAGCCAACACCGAACAGCCCCCCGTCAAACCCGCCGACGACGAGGTCTCTCTGCTCGATCTGGCTATCGTTTTGGCCGAAGGCAAACGAATCATTATGTTGACTACGGCAATCTTTGCCGTGGTTTCTCTGCTGCTGGCCTTACTCCTCCCCAAAATGTATACGGGAACGGTCGTGATCCTGCCGCCGCAGCAGGGCTCGTCAGTCGCGACGATGCTGGCCAGCCAGCTGAGTAGCCTGGCGCCTATGGCATCGCTGGCGGGCGGGAGCCTGGGCCTGAAGAATCCGAACGACATGTACGTGTCGATGTTCAAGAGCCGTGCCGTCGAGGACGCGATGATCCGGGATTTTGGGTTAATGAACGAGTATCACGCGAAGCGGCTCACACAGGCGCGGAATGCATTCGAAAGTCATACGAAGGTGGACGGGAACTCGAAGGACACGCTGATCCGCATTTCGGTTGAGGATGCCGACCCGAAGAAGGCCGCCACAATGGCCAATGCCTACGTGAAGGAATTCCAGGATCTCTCGAAAAATATTGCGTTCACCGAAGCCTCGCAGCGCCGGTTGTTCTTTCAGCAGCAACTGGAAGACGCAAAGGATAAGCTGGCCGACGCGGAAGAGGCACTGAAGAATACGCAGCAGAAAACCGGACTGATCCAGCTCGACAGCCAGGCGGCGGCGCTGATTGGGTCGGCGGCAAGCCTGCGCGCCCAAATTGCAGTAAAGGAAATGGAAATCCAGGGGATGAGCTCGTACGCGGCCAGCGATAATGCGCAATTGACGCAGGCGAAGCAGGAACTCGACTCCCTGCGATCACAGCTGGCCAAATTGGGCGGCAGCGAGGATCTTTCGGATGCATTACTCGTGCCCAAGGGAAAGGTGCCGGAAGCCGGCCTCGAATATGTCCGCAAGCTGCGCGATGTGAAGTATTACGAGACGATCTTCGACATTCTGGCGCGGCAGTTTGAGATTGCCAAGCTGGACGAAGCGAAAGAGGGAGCGCTGGTGCAGGTGGTTGATCCGGCGATTGTCCCTGACCAGAAATCTTCTCCCAGACGCACGCTGATCGTCGTGATTGGAACGCTGGCGGGATTCTTCCTGGGCGTCTTTGCTGCGCTGGCAAGGACAGCGATGGAACGCCTGAAGACGGATCCCGAATCGGGCGCCAAACTGGCCCTCTTCAGGAGCGCGCTGCTGGGGAAGCGCCACCCGACGGGCTAGCAGGTGGTCAGACCCGCCCGCGGGCAGAATTCCGACTATTCAGGCAATTCGCTTGACCCGGTGATGGTGAAGTGCGCGGTAGCCCCGGGCGCACTGACGGTTGTGCCGGGCGCACTGCCGCCGACGAAGAGCTGGTAATCTCCTGCGCGCACGGCGCGATGTCCCTGTGCATCGACTTCGCTCAGCTGCCGCGGGTCGAGCCGGAAATGAAACACATGGCTCGCGTGCGACGCGAGCGAGGCGCGCTGCAGCCCTTCAAGGCTGCGGAGCGGATACCCCTGGCCCGATGGCGGAATGAGATACAGCTGGGCAACTTCATCGCCGGCGCGATTGCCGGTGTTCGTCACGGTGACCTCAGCCGTGAGCGGCTGGCCTGCCTCGAGCGATTCCGTGGACAACTTCAGATTCGAGTAGCGGAAGGTCGTGTAGCTCAGACCATAGCCGAACGGGTAAAGCGGCTGGCCGGTGAAGTAGCGGTAGGTGCGGCCCTGCATGGAGTAGTCCGTGAACGGCGGAAGCTGCTGGTCTGATGAGTAGAAGGTGACGGGCAGGCGACCGGAAGGGTTTGTCTTGCCGCTGAGCACATTGGCGATGGCTTCGCCGCCGGCCTCACCTGGATACCAGGCTTCGACCACAGCAGCCGCATGCTGTTGCGCCCAGTCGAGCGCGACTGCGCTGCCGCTCATGAGGACGACGACGAGCGGCCTGCCTGTGGCAGCGACGGCTTCGAGCAGATCCTGCTGGGCTTTGGGCAGATCGATGTTGGTGCGGTCGCCACCATCGAAACCTTCGACGTGAACCGGCATCTCTTCGCCTTCGAGGTTGGGCGAGAGGCCTACAAAGGCGAGGACGGCGTCGCATTTCTGCGCGGCCTGCACGGCCTCCTGCCGGAGGGCATCGACCGGCGGCTCCCATTGCAGCGTGATGCCGCCGCCGAAGAGCGGAACCTTGAAGACGTAGTCGATGCGGATAGCGTGCGGCGCGGCGGTGAGGTCCAGCTCCGGTCCGGAAGCTGAGCCGGGGCGGCGGTTGGAGCCCTGGCCTGCGAGGCTGTTGTAGATTTGCTTGCCGTCGAGCCAGATCGCGTAGCTCTCCGCGTCGGGCGCGCAGCGGCGGCATCCGGGATGACGGATGCCGAGGCGGTATTTGCCGGCGGCAGGCGGGGTGAAGAAGCCAGTCCAGCGCACGCTGTAGTTGGTGATGCCAATGCCAGGAGCGGGACTGGCAGCGGCCCAGTCAAACTCGATCTGCTTGTCGAGGCGGGTGACGGCGGGCGCGCCGGAGAAGTCTGGGTTAGAGAAGTACTCGCCCTTCAGGCCTTGGTCGCTGGAGTTCTGGTCCGGATGCAGCGCGGTGCGCGGCACGACGATGGGCAGGCTCTGCACGTAAGGCGAGCCCTGCGCATACAGGATGTGCGCGCCGGCGAAGGCATGCTCAATGCCGTCGACGGGCAGCGAAGGATGCGAGGGGATGGCGTTGTAGTTTCCTTCAATGCCGGGAAGCGACGCGGCATTCGGGCCGATGACGGCGATGTTGCGGAGACCGGCTTTGAGCGGAAGGGTGCCGTCGTTCTTCAGCAGGACGATGGATTCTTCGGCGGCTTTGAGCGCGACCTGGCGGTGCTCGGGCGAGTCGACGGTGGAGAAAGGAATCTGCGCGTACTTAACTTCGGAAGCCGGATCGAACATGCCGAGGCGCATGCGGGCGGTGAAGAGCGCCTTCACGGATTTGTCGACCTCGGCTTCGGAGATGAGGCCCTGATGGACGGCGTCGGTGAGCGCCTTGTACTCGTCGCCGCAGCTCGTGTCGGTGCCGGCTTTCACCGCAACGGCGCTGGCGTGCGCGGCATCGGGCGAGTAGTGGTGGCCGGTGCGCGAGTAAAAATCGCTGATGGCGCCGCAGTCGGAGGTGACGAATCCCTGGAAGTGCCAATCGTCGCGCAGGTAGTGCTGCAGCAACATGGTATTCGCGCAGGCGGGTACGCCGTCAATGGAGTTGTAGGCGCACATGACCGAATCGGCATGAGCGTCCATCACGGTGGCGCGAAATGCGGGAAGGTAGGTGTCCTCGAGATCGTGCGGAGAAACATTGACGTTGAATTCGTGGCGCAGCGGCTCGGGTCCGCTGTGCACGGCGTAGTGCTTGGGCGTGGCGACGGTGAGGAAGTATTTCGGGTCGTCGCCCTGCAGGCCCTGCACGAACGCGACGCCCATGGTGGTGGTGAGGAACGGATCTTCGCCGTAGGTTTCCTGGCCGCGGCCCCAGCGCGGATCGCGAAAGATGTTGATGTTCGGCGACCAGATGGTGAGGCCGAAGAAGATGCTGTGCAGGTTGTCGCGCATGGCCTGGTTGTATTTGGCGCGGGCTTCTGTGCCGATGATAGTGGCAATTTCATGTTGCAGCGTGGGATCCCAGGTGGCGGCCAGGCCGATCGCCTGCGGAAAGAGTGTCGAATAGCCGGAGCGCGCGATGCCGTGCAGGCCTTCGCTCCAGTAGTCGTATTCAGGCACGCCGAGGCGGGGGATGGCGGCGGCGTGGTTCTCCATCTGGTTGACCTTTTCGTCGAGGGTCATGGCGGAGACGAGCGCGTCGACGCGTTTGTCGATGGGCTGGGAGGCGTCGAACCACGGTTGATTGCTCGATGAGGACTGGGCGAGCAGCGCCGGGGTGAGCACGGCACAGAGGAGGGGAATCCAGCAGTTGATGCGACGAACAGACACGGCGCTCTCCTTGGGCTGAGCAGGGTTCCGGGTGCATGGGATGCAGTGAACGGACGTCAGGTCATCACCAGTCGTGGACTGTCCCGTCCATTTTTCGCAGGACGGGCAGGTAGGCGCGCTGGTAAGGATATTTCGCGGCAAGCTTCTCGTCGAGATCGACACCGAGGCCGGGGCCGTCGCCGGGGTACATGTATCCATCTTCGAAGCGATAGGTGTGCGGGAAGACGGCGTCGGTCTCCGCGCAATGGGGCATGTGTTCCTGAATGCCGAAGTTGTGGATGGCGAGATCGAAGTGCAACGCGGCGGCGAGGCAGACGGGCGAGAGGTCCGTCGGGCCATGGCAGCCGGTCCGCACCTGATAGAGCGCGGCAAAGTCGGCCAGTTTTTTGAGCGCGGTGAATCCGCCCGCGTGCGTCAGGGTGAGGCGCGCATAGTCGATCCACTGGTTGCGGATCAGGTCGTGGACGTCCCAGATGGAGTTGAGGACTTCGCCCGTCGCGATGGGCGTGGTGGTGTGCTCGCGGATGAGGCGGAAGCCTTCCTGAAATTCCGCGGGCGTGGGGTCTTCGATCCAGAAGAGGTGGAAGGGCTCGAGTTCCTTGCCGAGACGCGCGGCTTCAATCGGCGTGAGGCGGTGGTGGCAGTCGTGCAGCAGGTGGAGTTCGTCGCCGAACTGCTCACGCACGCGCGCAAAGAGCTTGGGCACGTGACGCAGATACATCTCCGTGGACCAGCGGCTCTCCGGGGGCAGCCCGCGCTCGGCGGGCTCGTAAGCGATGCCGGGTTTGGGTACGCCGTAGGTTGATTCGAGGCCGGGGATGCCACTTTGCACGCGAATGGCGCGATAGCCGAGTTCCTGATGGCGGGCGACATCGTCGAGGGCTTCTTCGATGTCGGCGCCGTGGGCGTGGCAGTAGACGAGCACGCCGTCGCGGCTGCGTCCGCCGAGCAGGTTATAGACAGGCGTGTTGAGCGCCTTGCCCTTGATGTCCCAGAGCGCCATGTCGACGGCCGCGATGGCGGCCATGGTGACTGGGCCGCGCCGCCAGTACGCGCCGCGATAAAGGTATTGCCAGATGTCTTCGGTCTGGAAGGGATCGCGGTTCAGGATGCAGGGGATGACGTGGTCGCTGAGGTAGCTGGCGACGGCGAGTTCGCGGCCGTTCACCGTTGCGTCACCGAGGCCGTAGACGCCCTGGTCCGTTTCGATTTTGAGCGTGACGAAATTGCGGCCGGGCGAGCAGACGTTGACGGATGCGTGTTTGATCTTCATCGTTTCGGGCCTTCCGCTGCGTGCTCCGGCGTGACTTCAATGTAATCGATGGGCGCGGGCTCGCCGTCGCCGGGATGGCCTTCGATGGTAAGCACGTCGCCAGGTCGCAGCGGCACTCCACGCAGAGTGTAGCGCGTGGAGGTGTCTCCATTGGGCGCTTCGCCGGGGAGCGTGTTGTCGGCGGTCCACGTGGCGATGGTTTGCTGGTTGAGAAGCAGGTGGAAGGTCGAGACGCCGCGGCGGTAGTCGAAATACTGCACGGCGACGGTGTACCAGCCGGCCGGGCGGCTGAAATGCGCAGCGGCGGTGCAGGTTGGGTGATCGCTGCAGACATACGCCTTGCCGCCGGATGCCGCTTCCCAGGGATTCACGTCAACGGGCGTGTAGCCGTCGAGCTGCATCTCGGAGGCGGTGGTGCGATTCGGGTCGTGGTCGACGCGGCCCAGAGCGTCGGGGATGCCGGACATCTTCGCGAACCAGCGGTCGATCGCATCGCGCCAGACGATGGCGTGTCCTGCCTGGTATTCGAGGAGGCCGAGAATTTTGGAGTAGCGCTGCTCATCGATCAGCCCGTCGAGCGACTGCCACTCGCGCACCTGGGTCGCCGCTTCTTCGGCTCCGCGGTAGTGCAGGTCATAGATCGTCTGGATGACGGTCTTGCCGGTGTGCAGCTTGTATGTGTACGGAACGTGGTGCATGAAGAGCAGCAGGTTGTCGGGGCAGGTTTGCAGCGATTCGTACATGTGCGCCACTTCCGGCGGATACTGACCGATGAAGCCGGTGCCGGTAGCGACGGTGCGGTCCATGCCAACGCCGTCGTGCGTAGCGCGAATCCACTGGCCCCAGCCATTGTTCTCCTGTGACTGCGGCGCCGGGCCATAGTGCGGGCCGGTGATGTTCGTTAGCGTCTGCAGGCCGAGCGGGCCGGTGTAGTCCTCGTACATGGGCCACGAGGCGAGCAGCATCTGCGTGATGGTGGAGGCGACCTTGTCGTCGTTGTTGAAGGTGAGGCGCGTCCAGTCAGATGCGATGGTAGCGGCGGGGGTGTTCGGATTCCAGGCGAGGCGGCCAAAGCCGTAGAGATTCGCCATGGCCATCGGATGGAACATCCAGTTGGTGTCGAGCCCGACGTTCGCCACGCCCGCGTAGCCGCCGAGCGGGCGGTGGAAAGTGAGGCCGTCGACGATGTCCTTCAGAGGCGTGGAGCGGTTTTCGGCATGAAGATCGAAGTCGAGATAGGTCTGCCATTGCGCGGGCAGGAAGACCAGGTGATGCGCCTGGCCCATGTACTCCTGCGTGACCTGCAGCTCGATCGCGGTGTTCGTTTCGTGCAGACCGGCAAAGAGAGGCGAGACAGGCTCGCGCACCTGAAAATCGATGGGGCCGTTCTTGATGAGCACGACGACATTCTCGGCAAACTTGCCGTCGAGCGGATGGAAGATGTCGTAAGCGGCGCGGGCGCGATCGGCTTTCTGGTCGTTCCAGTCCAGATGGTGGTTGTAGACGAAGGCCCGGTAGAGGACGATGCCGCCGTGCGGCTTGAGCGCAGCGGCCAACATGTTCGCGGCATCGGCCGGACTGCGTCCGTAGCTCGATGGGCCTGGCTGGCCTTCGGAGTCGGCCTTGACGACGAATCCCGCGAAATCGGGAATGGCGGCGTAGATCTCATCGGCCCGGGCGCGCCACCACGCGGCGACTTTGGGATCGCCGGGATCGAAGGTGTCGAGCGCGCCGAGCTGTTGGGGAGCATTGATCGGCACGGAGATCGATACCCGCACTCCCCACGGGCGAAACGCCTCGGCAATGCGCGCAACGCCGCGGATCAGCTCCGGTGTGAGGATCTGCGGATTGGCATTCACGTTGTTGACGGTGCAGCCGTTGATGCCGATGGAGGCGAGCAGGCGTCCGTAGTCGGCGACGCGGCTTAGGTCGTCGCGCACGCCTCCGTTGTCGAAGAAGATGGAGCGGCCGCCATAGCCGCGCTCGATGGTGCCGTTCAGGTTGTCCCACTGGTTCACCCAGCGGATGGGCGCTGCGGGCGATTCGCTGCCCACAGTCGCGGCGAAGCTTTGGCCGCGAGCGATGCCGGAGAGCACGTGAAAGGCGCCGTAGAGAATGCCGCGGGAATCGGCTCCGGCGATGATCCAGTCGGTGTGGCCGCGGACTGAGACGGTGCTGATCGAGAAGCCTTCCGGCCGCAGCGCAGGCGCGTGCCAGGCAGGCAGAGCTGCGCGAAATTCGTCCGGCGTGCCGAGGATCCAGCTGCTGGAATCGGGAATTTGCTTCTCCACGCGCAGTGTGCGGTTGAGCATGGAACGAACGCCGCGTATCAGCTCGGATTGTGCGCTGGCCGCAACCGGAGAGTTGTCGAGATTCACGATGGCGGAGGGCATCGCGGCGTACTCGGCCGCAGCATTGGTGTGGAGAGGCGGCGCGTAACGCAGCCATCCCTGCGAGCCATCCTCTGCGCGTGAGGAGGCGATGGGAATGACGAAAACCAGAACGACAAAAGCAAGAGCGGAACGGACGAGACGCATGCCGTCAGCCATCATCGCAGGAATTTGCGGGTTGTTGCAGCGTCACCGTTCGTGAGCCTCCGCAGCCGGGATGAGGAGTGGTGAGAGGAAGCAGCCGCGCTCGCCGCCGGAAGAAATTCTCCTGAGCGGCGAGTGCGATGCTATCCGCTCCCGGCTAAAACTTCACATTGGCTCCTAACCATACAGAGCGGTTTCCTGGATCAGGCCCGAAGAAGCCGCCCGGCTGGAGGGTGCTGGTGATGGCGCCGAAGTTGTTGGCGCCGGTACAGGTTTGGCCATTTCCACTTGGGCAAGTGGTGTTTGGGTTATTGAAATGCGGCGTGTTCGTCAGGCCGAAGGCGTCCCCACGCATCTGCAGGGTGAAGCGCTCGGTGAGCTTGAAATCGCGCAGCACACTCAAATTCATGCTGAAAAATCCAGGGCCGCGGAACGAGTTGCGGTTAGTGTTGCCGTAGGTGGCCGCAGCCGGAGCGGCAAAGGCGGCGGGATCGAAGTATTGACAGCTGGCCTGCGAGCAGCGTGATGCCGGCTTGCCATGGAGGAGGCGGAACCTGCCCACCTTGTCGGCGGTCTGTGACGACCCATTCGCGTTCAGAGCAGAAGTCGAAGCCCCTACTGTAAACGGCAAACCGGTCATATAGCTGATGACCGGGTCAACCAGCCACCCGCCAAGAATCCAGCTGCCGACCCCCTTTTTCAGCAGAGGCTCGTTCTTGCCAAAGGGCAGTTGCATCACTCCGTATATTTCGAAGTTATGCGTACGGTCGAAACCGGCGGGTCCGCGGTTCTTATACCAGTAGGTGGGGTAGGGGAAAGCGACTCCGCCGAGGTCTTCGTTTTCGGCATAATCGATGGCCTTGGAGTACGTCCAGGCAAAGCCGGCGTTGGAGCCATCGGAGAATCGCTTCTTCACCTGCGTCTGCAACGAATCGTAGTAGTTGTTCTTGAACGGAACCATCTCGCTGATGCCGCCCGTCTGGTTCCTGCCCCATCTCTGGCTCAAAATGCCGCCCTTGCTGCCGGTTCCGGGCAGCGAGGCATTTGGATTGAGGTTGACCGTCGGCCGGATTGCGCGGGCGCCGGCATAGCCAACCTGGACGGAGAGATTTCCCCATTGCTGCTCGACCATGGCATTGAAAGAGTCGATGTAACCGCGCCGGAAGGGGTTCGCAAAGGTGGTAGTGCCGACACTGGCGGGCAGCGGAATCACGCCGCTGCTGATATTGGGCAGGGGCTGAAGAGAAATCCCGGTTGGGACGGAGTAACTTCCCGAACCGAGGCCGGTGGCATTCAGGCCGGTAAGGCTGGCGGTGGGGACGTAGTTCGCCGTGTTCGCCGGTACATTTTGGTCAAGCACCACCGACGGGTACGCGTTGCGCAGGACGTGCCACTGGTAGGGATCGGCGCTCATGCCATAGCCGGCACGAAATACGGTCGTCGGTCTGATGCGGTAGGCAAGGCCCACGCGCGGGAGCCAGAGTCCATTGCCGACGTCCATGTGGTCGTTCTTTGGAGTGGAGCCGTACCCGCCAATCAGCACGTTGCCGGTGTTGAGGTCGAGAATGCGAAGCCCCTTGCCATTGTCGCTGTAGCCGAAGGGGTAGAACTCATAGCGAACCCCCAGCGTCAGCGTCAGCAACGGGGTGAGCTGCCAGTGATCCTGGACATAGCCGGCCCATTCCGACCAGCGCAGCGCGTTGGGGTTAAAGAGCGCTCTTGCCTTCCCCGTCCCGCTCGGTAAGCCAAGCAAAAAATCGGCCCATCCATTCATCCAGTTCGGGCTGGGAGCACCGGGAGCGTTATTGGAGGTGACAAAACCATTGAATTCGAAGGCACCTCGCGGTTCCTGGAAGGTGCCGCCCTGCGGCTGAAAGTGGTTGAGCTGCGAGTGATTCCACTCGATGCCGCCGCGGAAGCCATGCTTGCCCTTATTCCAGCTCAGGTTCGCATTGCTGACGAACTGCTGGTCGCGAAAGAGGAACGGGTTGGCAGGCTGAGCATTGCCCAGAGCCGTCACGGCCTTGCCATTGTTGCTCGTAGAGGGCGCCGCAAAGCCGGTAGGGAAAACAAAGCCCGGCAGCCCGTAGTAGAGGGTGGGGTCGCCCGTCGCGCCTGCGTTGTTGGTTCCCGGAATCTTCAGATCGCTGAGCCCCTTTGCCGACGTTAGGTCGAAAGTCGAGCCGAGGCGCTGTCGCGTGAAGCCAAAGTTCCAGTCGAGGAGGAGATTCGGGGAGAAGGCATATGTGGTCCCAAGGCCGATATTCTGGACCAGGCCCGGCGCCTGGCCAAGCTGTCCTCCGTTGGTAGCGTTGCCGACAGCGGCACCGAGCAGAGGAGGGTCGAAGACAAGAGTCTTCGAGAAGCTGTAGCGTCCGAAGACCGTCGACTTGGTTCCCGGAACCCAGTTGATCTTGATATCAGCGTCGTTGCGATTGAAATAGGCCGTGCCGCTGCCAAAAAAGTTCTGCGTGTCGTCGCTGGTCTGGAATTCCTGCGCGATTTTGGGCTGCAGCAACTTCACCATGGCCGCGGCCGCGGGGTCGATCCGGTTGGGACAGATGACGTTCAGCTGGCCATTGCAGGAGATCTGCGTCTTGCCGCCTCCGGTTGCGTTGCCGGTTGCCGGATCGTAGATGATGGGATTGCCTGGCAAACCGCGAAAATCGCCCGCTGCCATCGCCGCGGTCGGCAAGGTCACCAAATCCGGTCCCGCCGCCTGACGCTGCGTCGTGCGCTCGAAGTCGCCGAAAAAGAACAACCTGTCCTTCACGATCGGACCGCCGATCTCGCCCCCGTACTGATGCTGGATATTGACGTTCTTCTTCGCCGTCGTGAAGTAGCTGCGCGCCTGCAGGTGCTGGCTGGTGTAGAACTCGTGGGCACCGCCATGGAAGTGATCCGTGCCGGATTTGATCTCCACGTTCACCGCAGCGCCGCCCGCTGAGCCCTGCTCGGCATCGAAGGCGTTGGTCACGACGTTGACCGAACCAATTGCACCCGCCGGAGGCACGTAGGCCACATTCGCCGGCAGCCAGGGATAAGCGTCCTGCACACCGTCGATGCGGGTGTTGATGCCCTGCTCCGACTGGCCATTGACGTTGGTATTGATGGCGCGCTGCGGATTGCCGGCGAGCGAGTTGGTTTCGGCAGTCAAACCTGTGCCGGGTACGGTCCTCAGGAGCGCCTGGAAATTTCGCCCCTGGGAGCCCATGTCGGGCATGTTTTCGATCTGCTGCGCCGAAATGTCTGTGTGCACATCGGCCTTGTCGGTCTGAAGAATCGGGGCCTGTGTCGTGACGGTGACGGTTTGTGCTGCGCTGGCCACCTTTAGCTGGGCATCGAGGCGTGCCAGTTCGTTCGCGCCGACCTGCACACCTGACGTTTCCTGAGTGGAGAAGCCCTTTCCCGCGATCGTGACCTTGTATGTGCCCGGCTGGAGATTGGTGAAGCGATAGATGCCGGCCGAGTCGGTGGTCGCTGTTGAATTGACGCCGGTTTGCACGTTCTGTGCCGTTACCGTAGCGCCCGGGATTACGGCGCCGCTGGTATCGGTGACGGTGCCCGTCAGGCTGCCATAGAGCACCTGAGCGTGCGCCGCCGTGCCGGCGAGGAGGAATGCGAGAATCGCCGCCATCCACAAGAGTCGTGTCTGGCTGATGGGGCGATGATGGACAACGATTGCGTCTGGCCTGCGATTCATAAGTAGTCTCCCAAGCAAGATTTGTGTCGTTCCCGACTGTTTTCTGTCGGCGTGAGGGTGAGGTCCGCATGAGCCCGGCGAGCGTTGTTCTCTTCCGCGGTGCTGGGGATACGCACTGGGGCGCAGCCCGCGGAGAGATTTAGTATTGGTCCCGAACTATAGTGGGAGCGAAAAACGACTGTCAAGCAACGAGGAAATTACAGTCTCGCGATCCGGTACGGTCTTGATTCCAGGATGCTGGCGCCTTCCCTGCGGATGTCTGACGAGGTGCGCGGGGGCGTTTGGCGCTGGTGCAATACGCGCCGTGCGAGGATCCGGTTCAGCGCGGCAGGCGGCGCTGGAACACCAGGGCTGCGGCTCCGCGGAGGCGCGCAATTTCGCTCTCCTGCGTGGGCCGTATCAGCGGCGGCGAGCCGGCGAGCATGCGGCTGACCGCTTCCTTCTCGATCAGCGGGCCGAAGCGGTGCCAGGCGGTGGTGATGTCCCCTGCAATGAGGATGGCGCTGGGCGCGAGGCCGGCGATGATCATGCGCAGTCCACGGCCGATGTTCTCGGCCTGCTTCGCTAGAGCCTGGGCGGCCGCCGCATCGCCGGACTCCGCCAGACTGAGCAGACCATGGAAACCGACGGCTTTGCCGCGCGGCTGCAGTTCGCGGTAGTAGCGCAGCGCAGCGCGGCAGGAGGCAAACATCTCCCAGCAGCCCTTCTGTCCGCATCCGCACTTTGGGCCGTTGGGATCGATGACGACATGGCCGAATTCTCCCGCCATGCCGTGGTGGCCGGATATGAGCTGCCCGTTGGCAAAGACGCCGGTGCCGATTCCTTCCGAGACGGTGACGAGCACGGCGTCGCGCACGCCGTCGATGCGCGAAAACGTGAGCTCAGCGAGCAGGCAGGCTATGGCCGCGTTCGCCATTTTCACGGGCAAGCCGAGCTTCTCCTCGATCGCGCCCTTCAGGTCGAACTCCGCCCAGTGCAGGTTGGGAGCAAAGATCATGCGATGCGTCGCCGGATCGACGCGGCCCGGCAGGCTGATGCCGATTCCCTCCATCGAATTGCGCGTGTGGGAGGTTTGCATCTGACGAATGGATTCGATCAGGAGACGCGTGGATCCCGCGGGATCATCCGTGAGCGGAACCTGCGAGCGCGAGAGGAGGCGTCCGTTGAGGTCGACGACGGCGACGGTGGCGCGTCCTGGGTGGATATCGACGGCGATCGAGACCAGGTCTTCGTTCAAACCGAGGAGAGTGGGCCGGCGGCCGCGCGGCGCCGAGGCGACCGAGCCTTCACGTACCCAGTTTTCGCGAATGAGTTGCTCGACAATTTGCGAGACGGTGCTACGCTGCAGGCCGGAGCGGCGCGCCAGATCGGCGCGGGAGATGGGATGGCTGGTGCGGATGAGCTCAAGGACGATGTCGCGATTGATGCGCCGCGCCGTTTCACTGGACGCCAGCTCCATATCGCTGAGATCGACGTGGCGCATGCCGCGCGCGTGGCGGGAAACAGCGGAGCCTTTGACCGGACCTGAAGTGGCGGGTGATTTCCGCACCAACCGGGTTTCCTCCTCGCGCAGGGCAGCGGAAAACTGCAACGGTCAGGATAACTGTAAATCGTCGCTGTGCCGAATTATTGATTGACGCCGCTGGCCAGGTAACCGCCGTCGACTGCGATGATCTGGCCGGTGACGAACGACGCGGCTTCCGAGGCGAGGAAAACCGCGGCGCCGACCAGCTCATCGAGTTCGCCGTAGCGTCCGATGGGAGTGCGCATGAGGACCTCGCGGCCGCGCGGCGTCTGGTTCAGGAGCTCCTGATTGAGCGCGGTGGGAAAGAATCCCGGGGCAATGGCGTTGACGCACACGCCCTGCCGGGAAAGCTCCACGGCCAGCGATTTGGTCAGCGCGCCCATGCCCGCCTTGCTCGCGCCGTAGGCCGCCACTTCGTAGAAGGCGACGAAGGTGGCGAGGGATGCAATGTTGATGATGCGTCCCCAGCCGTTGCGCACCATACCTGGTGCGACGATCTGGCAGGCGCGGAAGGTTCCGGTGAGGTTGGTTTCGAGGATGCGATGCCAGTCTTCTTCAGAGCACTCGAGAGTCGGAACGCGTTTCGTAGTTCCGGCGGCGTTCACGAGGATGTCGACTTTGCCGAATGCGGCGAGGGTTTGCTCATGGATTGTTTCGAGCGAGCTGCGGTTGAGCACGTCGGACGTAAGTTCCAGAGTGCGCCGGCCACGGCTGCGAATCTCAGCAGCAACGCATTCCACTTCAGAGGCGCGGCGGGAGCTGGCAACGACATCGGCGCCGGCATCGGCGAGGCCCAGCGCAATGGCGCGGCCAATCCCTGAGGTTCCACCAATGATGAGGGCGGTGCGCCCGCTCAGGTCGAAGTGGTTCGTCATTTTCTGGGCCGTCATGGGCTGGCAGGATTGCGGGACCAAAGAGACATAGTATGCCAATGGATAGAATAAAGTTCGGAATGCGAACGTATTCAGGACAGTGCGGGACGCGAATGACAGAGCGGAGGGCGCGGGTTCGAGAGACCACGCCCTCGTCTCTTTAGCCCCGTCTAGTCTTCGTCTCCCTCGCCTGGCATATTGTCGGCGGGCTTGCTGAGGTTAATTTCCGGGCGCCCCGCCTGGCGAAGCACGTCGTTGATTTTCGGCAGCTGATTGCTGCGGAAGTCCTCCCAGCCTGGAAGCGCGGCTTTGGCCTCGTCCTCAACATGCGAGGCGCTGGAGAGCAGCGTCTGCGTCGGCGGCTCGTCGGCCTGATCGAGTTCGGTGTAGAGCTGGCCCGCTTCGGCGGTCACTTCGTCGAGGGCCGGAGTGGGCTTTGTTCCCTCCTGCTCGGGAGCTGACTGTTCTCCCCTGCCACGGCTCGCACCACCCAGGAGCTTCTTCAGCGCAGCGTCATACGGCGCGAGCTGCGACGCGATCGAAGCGTTGCCGTTGGCCTCGATTTGCTCCTGGACGGAGTGCGCGGCGAGGTCGGCGCGTGCGACGTCATTGAGCGTGGAATACATGGCCAGCTCCGCCGTGTGCAGAGCTTCGAGGTCGGACGGAGAGGTGTGGATGCGCGGGTCCATCTTGACGGTCAGCGGCTGGGTTTGCGTATCGCCGCCCACGGTCAGGCGAACGGTGTAGGCGCCGGGCAGCACCAGCGGACCCTGCGGGACGAGCGGCGTACGTCCGGGAACAGCCGAGATGGGGTATTCATAACGCGGCGACACTGGCTTCGTCATGCGCAGGTCCCAAACCCAGCGGTGCATGCCGGCGCTCACTGGCAGCGGCCGGTGGATCTTCGGCCAGTAGGGCGGGATGAGGTTGGTGCGCAGCTCCTCCGGCGTGGGTGTGACGGGGTCGGTGCTGGCGTATGTCCGCAATACTTTGCCGCTTTCGTCGAGGATCTCGAGTTTCACTGGACCCTGCGCGGCCTGGTTCAGCGTGTAGTCGATGATGGCGCCGTTGGGCGGATTCTCGCCCATGGGCTCGTCCGGCGGCATCGGCGTGTCCGTGTAATTGTCGCGGCGGATGCGCCATGCGTTCGCGGGCTTGAACAGCACGGGGGCCTCGCTCTTTGCGGCAAGCTCGCGCAGCGGCTCTACGTCATCGAGCACCCAGAAGGAGCGCCCATGCGTGGCGACGACCAGATCGTCACCATGCACGAGCAGGTCGCGCATGGAGGTGTGCGGCAGGTTGTACTGGAGCGGCGTCCAGTGGTCGCCGTCATCGAGGGAGACAAAGACGCCATGCTCCGTTGCGGCGTAGAGGAGGCCCTTCTGCACGGGATCGGCGCGGATGGCGTTCACCGGAGCATCGTCAGGCAGGCCGGCACTGATGGACTGCCAGGTCTTGCCGCCGTCATGCGTGCGGAAAGCGTAGGGACGCATATCGTCGATGCGCATGCGATTCACGGCAACGTATGCCGTGTCGTCATCGAAACGCGAGGCATCGATTTGGGCGATCTTGCTCCACGGGCTGAGATTGGGCGGCGTGATCTTGCTCCAGTTGCCGCCGCCATCGCGGGTGATCCAGACAAGGCCGTCGTCGGTGCCGGCCCAGATGGTCTGCGCCGTTTTGTATGAGGCTGCGACCGCATAGATCACACCACGGCGCTGCGCCTGCTGCTCCGGCGTGAGCGGAGCCAGAGAGGCGGGCTGGCCGCTGTGCTCCTGGCTCAGGTCGGGGCTGATGCTCTCCCAGGTGTGGCCATAGTCCGTGGTTTTGAAGAGGTGATTGGACGCGTAGTAGAGCGTGCGCTGATCGACTGGGGAGAAGAGGATCGGCTCGGTGCGGTCGGCGCGAAATCCCGCCTTGCGCATGGGCAGCGGCGTAACATTTTGCACTTCGCCGGTGACGCTGTCGTAGCGCGACACCTCGGTGCGTCCCGCGCCGTAGACGATGTTCGGGTGCAGCGGATCGGGAGCGGCGTACCCGTACTCAATGATGCCCGCAGGATGCCAGTCGCGGAAGGTGATCTCGCCGTCGTTACCGCGGGTGGAGATGCAGACCGAACCGCTCTCCTGCTGACCGCCGCAGACCTGGTAGGGGAAGGTGTTGGTCGCGGCGACGTGATAAATCTGCGCGGTGGGCTGGTTATACCATGAGCTCCAGCTCTCGCCGCGATTGACGCTGATGACCGCGCCCTGATCGCTGACCAGCAGCAGGATGTCCCGGTTGCGGGGATTGATCCACATATTTTGGTAGTCGTCGCCGCCGGGCGCGCCGCGCAGGCTGATCCACGTCTTGCCGCCGTCGGTGGAACGCACTGTAACAATACTGGTGACGTATACGGTGTCGGGATCCTGCGGGTCGGCAACCGGAACGGAGAGGTCGCCGCCGCCAATCTTCATTGCGGGGCGAGGATCATCGGTGATCTTCTGCCAGCTGCCGCCCGCATCGTCGGAGCGGTAGACGCCGAGGCCTTTCCCTGAGGCGTAGCCGCCTTCGACCTTCGTCGAGAGCACCGCGTAAAGGCGGCTGGGACGGGAGGCGGAGACGGTGACGTTGATCTGCGTCACCTCGGCGGGCAGGCCGTTGGTCAGCTGCTTCCACGTATTGCCGCCGTCGGTGGATTTGAAGAGGCCGCCGTGCGTGCCGGAGTACTGATTACCGTCTTCCCACGGACCGAGGGTGTCTTCCCAGAGCGAGGCATAGACGACGCGCGGATTCTTCGGATCGAGAACCACATCGGAGCCGCCCGTGCGGTCGTCTTTGTAGAGGACCTTCTTCCAGCTCTTGCCGCCGTCGTCGGAGCGGAAGATGCCGCGCTCGGGATTCGGTCCGTAAGGATGGCCGAGGACCGCGGCAAAAAGACGATTCGGATTGCTGGGATCAATGGCAAGCGCAGGAATCTGCTGGCCTTCGCGCAGACCAAGGTGGGTCCACGTCTTGCCGCCGTCGTCGCTGCGGTAGATGCCGTCGCCCACGGAGAGATCGGGGCGGTGGAGGCCTTCTCCGCTGGCGACATAGACGATGTTGTCGTTGGACGGAGCGACGGCGATCGCGCCAATGGACTGCGTGTCCTGGTCATCGAAAATGGGGAACCAGATGCGGCCGTAATCGGTTGACTTCCAGACCCCGCCATCCACCTGGCCGATGTAGAAGACGTTCGGCTGATCGGCAACGCCACAGGCAGCGCGCGTGCGGCCTCCGCGGAAGGGACCAATCATGCGCCAGTGGAGGTCGGGCATGTTGGGAGCGGTTTGCGCGTGAATGGCTGGGAGAGGCAGGAGCGAAACGAAGAACGCAGCAGCAGAAAACCAGGACAACGCAGAGCGCTTTGCCATGATTTGGGGATCGTCCTTTCAGGCCCGTTCCGGGGAGCGCGGGCGCACCCGGCCATTGTAATGGCGCTCGGGAAATCCCGGCGGCAATCGATTTCGCTCAGAACTCCAACTGCGCGGAGAACTGCAGTTCACGCGCGGGGAGTTGGTTGGTGACGCCGGCGAGCGGCGCGCCAAATCCGCGGCCTGGCGTGGCGCCGTTGCCCCAGGTACCGCTGAAGCCGACGACGTTGCGGTGGTTCAGCGCGTTGAAGGCTTCGGCGCGGAGGTTCACCCAAACATTTTCAGCGCCGAGCCGCATGCGCTTTGCGACGAACGGGTCCAGTTCATACATGGGCGTGCCGCGTCCGGTATTGCGTCCGATGACGACTCCGTTGATCACAGGACGGTCGGTGGTCGCGCCGGTATCGCCGCTGTTGTTCACGCCGGTAACGACGTTGTAGGGCAAGCCGCCGGCGAGCGTAGTGATGCCGCCTGCGCTGATACCCCAGCGCGCGGCGTAGATCCCGCTGAGGACGAGGCGATGGTGCTGGTCGTAGATGGCGTTGCCCAGTTCGTTGGCGCGGCCGGGGCGGCGCGGATCGTTCGGGTTCTGGCTGGGCACATCGGGATCGACAGTGTCGAGCGTGTGGGACCAGGTATAGCTGGCCAGCAGCGCGGAGCCGTTCGCGGCGTGGTGGCTGAGGTTGACGTCGAGCGCGTCGTACCAGCCCATGCCGTCGTTGGTGTCGCTCTGGATCACGCTGTAGGGCGGCGTGGGTCCGGCATTGTGGACCGGGTCGCAGGTTGCGCCGCGCTGGGCGTACCACGTGATCCAGTAGGGACGCGTGCAGTTCGCGGCCTGGGCGCTGCGGACTTGACCGGGCGCTGTGCGGAGGAAGGAAGCGGGCGGGTCCACGTCGAGCGGCCGCACGATGCGGAGCGTGTGCGAGCCGACGTAGTCGGTCGCGAGTATCCAGCCGCGCACGAGTTGCCGCTCAACGCCGAGGGTCCACTGCTCGTTATAGGGATTGAGTAAAGCCGCGGGGTACTTCAGCAATGTGTCTGTGGAGAGGAACTGGTTGTAGTACGCCGCCCGTCCGGGACGCAGGTAGAGGCTGCGCAGGGGCGCGACGGCTCCGGCAGGAAAGCCGGGCAGCGGGACGTCGGCGACACTCGCGGGAAATCCCGGCTGGCCGGGGGCGGCGGTGTAGTTGAAGACGCCGGCCGGGCCGGTGAGCGCGTAATTGGCTTCGGAGTTGTCGACTACCTGCGCGTCGTAGATGCCGAAGCCGCCGCGCAACGTGGTGGTGCCGCGGCCGCCGATATTCCACGCAAAGCCGATTCGGGGAGCGAAGTCGCGGCGAGCATCGGTGAAGGTCTGGAGCTCATAGCGCAAGCCGAGGTTGAGTACCAGAGCGTCGGTAGCGTGCAGGTCGTACTGGGCGAAGACTCCGGCGAGCGTGTCGTCGACGCTGTAGTTTGCGTTGCCGAAGCTTTGCGTGTAGCTGGCGACGTTCGCTATGTTGCTGAGGTAGGGCGAGCTTTCGCAGAAACTGACGTCGGCGGTGCAGGTTTTATAAACCAGCTGGCCATCGTAGATGGGGCCGCCGAATTCCTTGCTGTTGCCGCCGTTGCGCGCGTGGAGGAAGTCGAAGCCCAGACGCTGTTGCTCGCGGCCGAGGATTCGGGTCAGCGTATCGACGGCCTCGAACTGGCGATTCTGGAGCAGCGCCGACTGCGACGTGCCGGAGGTAAAGGTGCCGCCACTCGAAATCGGAACGACGGATTGCGTGCCGAAATGCACGGGCGAAAACTGCGTGATGGGCGAGGCAAGTTGAAACTGCACGCGGGCATCGTTCGACGTGGCGGAACTGAGCACGAAGGTGTCGCCCAGTTCAGCCATGTACGTCCGGCGATGAAAGACGCGCGCCACGGTTGGCAGCGTGTTGCCGCCGACAATACCGTTGGGGTTAGTGTCGGAGAAGCTGTCCGCGCCGAGGTGCAGAAAGAGGCGTTGGTCCTGCGTGAGGGTGCGGTCGAGGCGCAGGAATCCGAGCCAGTCGCGGTAGTGGCCGATGTAGTTGCCGGGGGCGATCGGTGAAGTTACGGGCGAGGCGCGGTCCTGGCCGCTGGTTTCGCCGGAAAGCAGGAAGGTGGTGCGAGCGTCAGGGGTAAGCGGTCCGCCGAGGGTCGCGGCTTCCTGGGCCAGCGTGTCGCGGGTGATGTCATTCCCGCTGGTCGCGTTTGCGGTCGAGAATCCGGAGAGCGCGGCTTCCGGCGCGGAAGGGCGCCACAATCCCAGCAGATCGCCGTGGAGCCGGTCGGTGCCGGTGCGCGTGACGACGTTGACCACCGCACCCTCGCCGAATCCGTAATCGGCGGCAAAGGCGTTGTCGAGGATGGTCATCTCGCTGACCGAATCGAGGGGAACGTTGGTGAAGATGGTCTGCCGTCCCCACAGATCGTTGGCGCCGGCGCCGTCTACTTCGAACCAGGCTTGGCGGCGGCCGGTGCCGTTGGCGGTGAACAGCTCCTGATTCATAAAGATGTCGCCCTGATTGATGGCGGGGCGGTTCGCGGCATTGAGCAGCGGCAGATACGTGATGCGCCTGTTGAGCAACGGTGTGGCCCGGACCTGCTCGCCGCTGAGGTGGTCGCCGAGCTGCGGTTCGTCGGTCTGAATTTCGCCGGCCGCACCGGTGACGATGACTTCGGACTTGACGCTGGGCAGCGCCATGCGCAGATGGATGGTGGCGGTTTGCCCTGCAGAGAGGGTCAGAGCACCCGAGGAGGCCGCCGCCAAACCACTGGAGGTGGCGAGGATCTCAAGCTGCTGGGCAACCGGCAATCCCTCGAAGTCGAACCCGCCGCGAGCGTCGGATGACGCGGTACGGAGAACGTGATGATCAGTGCTTTCGAGCGTGAGCTGTACGCCGGCGAGAGGCGCGGCGTTCGGTCCGGTGACGGTGCCGCGAATGGCGGCGGTATCGGGCGTCTGCGCCAGGACAGCGCCGCCACATACCGCCAGCAGAGCAAGAACACGGCTTCGAACCCGATACGTCACGTCTCAGGATTGCCGATTTTCGCGCACTGCGCCAGTCGTGGGCGGCTGGTCTGCTTGCGATTTGGCGCACTCGCCGTCACAATTTCATTCACCGATGAAGACCGACCGTTTCCTGAGCCGAATCTCTCCGTGTGTTTTGCTCATTCTTTTCGCGATGGCCGCAGGCGTGCCCCCGAAAGCCTCCGCACAGCAGGTTTCACCGCAGCTGTTCAGCGGACTGCAATGGCGGCTGGTTGGTCCGTTTCGCGCAGGACGGGCGGTGGCGGTGAGCGGTGTTCCGGGAAGCGACGGTACGTTCTACTTTGGCGGTGTCGATGGCGGCGTCTGGAAGACGATCGATGCGGGCGTGACGTGGCAACCGCTGTTCGATCGCGAATCGGTCGCCTCAGTTGGGGCGATTGCGGTGGCGCCGTCGGATCCTAAAATTATTTACGTTGGCACGGGCGAGTCGGACATTCGCTCGGACCTGGCTTCGGGCAATGGGATGTATCGCTCCGACGACGGCGGCGCGACGTGGAAGCACATCGGTCTCGATGATTCGCGGCAGATCAGCCGCATTCTGGTCGATCCGAGCGATGCGCACACTGTGTACGTCGGCGCGCTCGGCCATGCGTATGGGCCGAATGACGTGCGCGGCGTCTATAAGTCGACCGATGGCGGCGAGACGTGGACGCGCGTGCTGGACAAAGGCGCGGACGTGGGGATCGCGGACATTGCCATCGCGACGGCACAACCGCAGATTCTGTTTGCTACCACCTGGAATGCACATCGGCCGCCGTGGAGCACCTATGCGCCACTGGAAGGCCCAGGCAACGCGCTGTATCGATCCACGGACGCGGGAGCGCACTGGACCCAGATCTCCGGGAATGGCTTGCCGGCGGAAAGCTGGGGACGCACCGGAATTGCGGTGAGCGCCGACGGCCGGCGCGTGTATGTGACGATCGACTGCAAGGGGCACGCGGGGCTCTACAGATCCGACGATGGCGGGGACAGCTGGAAGCTCGAGAACAGCGATTCGCGCCTGACCAGCCGCGCCTGGTATTTCTCGGCGCTGGCGATCGATCCGAACAACGCTGACGTGCTCTACATCCCCAACGTTGCGCTTTACCGCACGAACGATGGCGGCAAGACGATTGAGATCGTGCGCGGCGCGCCGGGCGGCGATGACTATCACCAGCTCTGGGTCGATCCGAAGAACTCCAGCCATCTGGCGCTTGGGACGGATCAGGGGACCTCGGTCAGCATCAATCGCGGTAAAACCTGGTCCAGCTGGTATAACCAGCCGACGGCGCAGCTCTATCACGTCACCACGGATCACAAGTTCCCCTACAGCATTTACGGAGCGCAGCAGGACTCGGGCGCGATTGCGGTGCACAGCCGCTCCGACCACGGCCACATCGACACGCGCGACTGGTTCCTGCCCGGCGGCAGCGAGAGCGGATACATCGCGATCGATCCGAAGGACGAGAACATTCTCTACTACACCGACACATACGGCGGCCCGACGCGCATGGACCTGCGCACGTCGTTCAGCCAGACCGTCTCGCCGTGGCCGCTGGGCGGCTTTGGCACGGAGATCAACCGGCGCAAGTATCGCGACCCGTGGACGCCGGTGCTGGTATTTTCGCCGGCGGACAAGACGTCTCTGTATCTCGGCACGCAGTACGTGATGAAGACGACCGACGGCGGCCTGCACTGGCAGGAGATCAGTCCGGACCTGACAGGGGTCGCGCCGGGCGCAGACCAGAATGGCCCGACGACTCCGGCAAACGCGATGCAGCGCGGGTTTGGCGTGGTCTACACCATCGCGCCGTCGCCGCTCGATGCGCAGCTGATCTGGGCGGGCAGCGATTCGGGGCGCATCCACGTGACGCGCGACGGCGGCAAGAACTGGGCCGACGTGACACCGCCGGAGCTGACACCGTGGAGCAAGATTTCGCTGATCGAAGCTTCGCGTTTCGATCCGGCGACGGCGTACGCGGCGGTCGATCGGCATCGCCTCGACGATCGCAAGCCGTATATCTACATCACGCGTGACTACGGCAAGACGTGGAAGCTTTCTGTGGATGGCATTGCCGATTCTCATTTTGTTCATGCTGTGCGGCAGGATCCGGAGCAGAAGAACCTGCTCTTCGCCGGCACAGAATTCGGCGTCTATGTTTCGTTTGACGATGGTGACCACTGGCAGTCGCTGCAGCTGAACCTGCCGGTTAGCTCGATACGCGATCTGAACATCAACGGGGCGGATCTGATCGTCGCCACGCATGGACGCTCGTTCTGGGTGCTCGACGACATCACGCCGCTGCGCCAGGCCACTGCGGTGGGCGGAGCTCATGCATATCTGTATGCGCCGGAGACAGCAGTGCGCGTCGACAACGACACATTTCTTGGCACGCCTCTGCCACCGGAGGAGCCGCAGGCCGAGAATCCGCCGAACGGCGCGATCCTCGACTACTACCTGGGTGACGCCGCGACGAAGGTCGCGCTGCAAATCCTCGATGCGCAGGGGCACGTGATTCGGCACTACTCCAGTGCGGAGAAGCATCCGGCGGCCCGTCCGCTGCTGCCAATCGCGGAGCGCTGGTTCCCGAAGCCGCCGATGCTCGAGACGAGCGCCGGCCAGCATCGCTTCGTGTGGGATCTGCATGCGGGCAGTTCGAGCGCCGGCCTCGGCGATGACGATCAGGACGACGCTGCGGGCGCGCCCGCGGGGCCGCGCGTTCCGTCGGGACGCTACACCGTGCGGCTGGATGTGGACGGCACAACGACAGAGCATCCGCTGGAGGTGAGGATGGATCCGCGCTCGCCGGCGACGCAGGCCGTGCTGGAGACGCAGTACTCGCAGGCGGAGAAAATCTATGCGGAGTTACTCGCCGGGCGCAAGGCAATGGCGGAGCTGGACAGCGTGGCACACCAGATCCAGGCGCTGCACGCGGAGGAAGCTTCAACACCGTCGGAACTCGCGACCGCGGTCCGTGAGGCGCAACGGAAACTGGATTCTATTCGCGGGGGCTCGCGCAATGCGAACGCGGAACACGGTGAGCAGCTGGGATTGGCAGAAGCGATCGCGGGACTCGGCGCCGACCTGCGCGTGGTAGAGAGTGGAGATCGCGAAGCGCCTGCCGTCGCACAGACCCTTTTCGACCAGATGAGCCAGGCGGAGCGCGAGAAGGTGGCTGCCTGGGAGCAGTTCAAGAAAACGGACCTGCCCGCACTGAACAACGCGTTGCAGGCGGCGCATCGCGAGCCGATCCGGATTGCCTGGATTGAAGAGCAGGTGCACTACGCGATGACGCGGTGAGCGGAGGTCCCACCCTCTCCGCGATGAAGCGGCGGAGTAGGGTGGGACACCCGAGCCAGGACTCAGTGCACGTCGGCGCTGCGGTCTCCCTCGTACCGCATGATGTGGTAGTAGCCCTGCCATCCGTTCCACAAGATCGGCGGAGGCAGCGTGGCCGCGAGCGGATCGCGGAGAAACTGCACGTACGCCTGCACGGTTTGCTGTGTCAGAGGCACGCCGGTGAGCCAGTCGCCGCGATACCAATTCTTCCACCTGCCGTACTCCGCTGCAGTCTCGGCCTGGCGGGCTTCGGTGACGGCGTCCAGCGCTTCCGCAGCATCCGCGCGCGCCTGATCCTCGTTGCCGTTCTGGCTGTCGATGATGGACTGCGCCACCTTCCAGAGCATGCGGTTGCTCTCGCGGTTGATGGCGATCATCGTCAGCACCGCGCCCTGGTAGAACTGCCGCCGCTCGGGCGCAACCAGCGCTTCAGCGGACTGGGCCTTCTTCCAAACCGCATCCCAGCGCGGCTGGGCATCGCTGCAGTTCTTCACCTCGCGGGCAGCCATGGTTTGGAGCCAGTTGGGACCGTTGTATCCCGGGCGCCCATACCCTTCTCCGACCAGGCGCGGCACCTCCCATTTGGGCGACTGGCTGGGAATGCCGTACAGCGGCGAGCCGATCATCTGCGTCAGCATCATCATGCGGCTTTCGTCGTGATAGAGCTGATCGCCGTATTCGTGTTTTGGATCGCCATACGTTGCCGGAGCGACAAAGTAGTCGCGGTAGATCGCAGCGATGGCGGGAGCCGCTTTCGCTCCAAACTGCTCGGTCGCCCAGGCGCGGTAGAACTTGTCGGCCGCCTGATCCGGTGGATCGTCCGGATCAGCGCCGAGCAAATGCCCCTGCCACGCCAGATCCATGATGGCGAGGGCGCTCATGGTCACCGGGCGAATGTCGCTGGTGTTCACCAGCATGTACGAGGTTGCTCCGGCGTGGATGTAGCGGCGCAGTTCCTCATCGGTGCGCGAGACGGGAACCATTTCGCTCAGCTGATTGGCGCGGCCGTTGAGCATTGCGATGTGGTTGTACATGCCCTCGCCGGCCTTGACCTGCCCGTTGTCCTGCAGAAAGCCGGAGCCGTCGTCCGCCCACACGGTCATGACCTCAGGCGGGATGGTGAGGTAGCCCTCTTTCGCGAGGCGCGCGCCCTCCTGCCACAGGTCGGTGACGAACTTTGCGTCCGGATGCACGGCGCGCACGATGCTCATCTGGTCGCGGATGGCTTTGCTGATCAACGCGCCGAGGGCCTGATCGTTGTTGCGGACGCTCGGGTCCATCGACGCGTAGCTGACGTCGGACAAACCACGCAGGCCTACGTCCCACAGGATCTCTGCATTCGCTGGGTATTCCGCAACGGCATTCTTCCAGGCGCGCTCCAGAATTTCCGGATGCTCGGTGTAGTTGTAGGGGACATCGCGGGGCCATCGCGCGACATTCAGTCCCAGCGGGATGGCGTGATGCTGCGTGACGATGAGGCCGCGGCGAATGGCGAGCGCAATCTGCGGATCGTTGGGGAAAATCCAGGTGCCGGGGACGACCATATTTCCCTTGAGGCGCAGGATCGTCTCGTAGACCTTGTTCCAGGCGGCGAGCGAAATACCGGCGTGGGCCTTCTCGCCGGGCGCCCAGCCGGTGAGCAGGTCTTCATCGTTAATGAAGAAGCCGCGAAATTTGAAGACGGGCGCGGGATAGCTCTTATTGAGGCGGGCCGGCAGGGCGATGCTCGCGCGGCGCGCCGGCTCCTGGTCGGTCCAGTAGCAGAGCGGATCGACGCCGAGAAATTCCTGCGAGAACTGGTAGATGGCGTAGATGGTGCCGCGCATGTCCGCGCCAGCGAGGACGACGGAATGGTCGGACGGGTGGGCCGCGATGGAAAACGACTCCGGTGCGGTCAGGCCGGAGAGGCGCATCGATTCGGGAAGATGATCGGCTGCGCCGATCTCGATGGTTATGCCCCCGGTAGCGGCGCGATCTGCGATCTCCGGCTTCGTCCCCAGCACCTTTTGGAAATCCGAAGCGAGGTCGTTGGCCGCTTCGCGCACCGGCTGTGGCTCGCCCGGCGCGAGAACCAGCCTGACCGGCGCGCGCAGCACGAGCCCTCCGGAGGACGCGGCGTGGCTTTGTGCTGCGGCTCCGGCGCCGCAACCTGCAGCTATGAAAATCGATGCGAGCGAACGCGACATGAGTCTGATGATGGCGCTGGACTTCATTGGAATCTCCGAGGAATGCTGCTGCGGGGCGGTTTTCGTACGAGTCCACAACTAATTGAGGATTGAACGTGCTGTCAAACCTCGGAGACCGACCTTTATCCTCGTTTCATGACTCAACCGATTCGTGTGGGGTTTGTCGGCGCCGGATTTGCGGCGCGTTTTCACCTTCAGGCTTTGCAGCGCGTCTATGGCGTTCCCGTGCAGGTCGCGGGCGTCACGGCGCGCTCGGCGGCGACCCGCGACAAGTTCACGCAGGAAACCGGCGTCCCCGCATTCGACAGCTTCGAGGCGTTGTGCGACGCGGTGGACGTGGTGGATTTATGCTCGCCGCCGGCGACGCACGAGAAGCTCGCGGTTGCGGCACTGGAGCGCGGCAAGCACGTCATCATCGAAAAACCGCTGACCGGATACTTTGGCGAAGGCGCGGACGATTTCCGCGGGAACACGTCGCCGAAAGAGCCGATGCTGCGCCGCGCCGTCGAAAGCTGCGAGCGCATTGCGCAGGCGGCGCGCAGTAGCGGACGCACCGTTTGCTACGCGGAGAACTGGGTCTATGCGCCGGCCGTACAGAAGGAGCGCGAGATTGTCGAGAAGAGCGGCGCGCAGATTTTGTGGATCATGGGCAACGAATCGCACAGCGGCTCGCACTCGCCGTACTACGGGATTTGGCGACACTCCGGGGGCGGATCGCTGGTCGGAAAAGGCTGTCACCCGCTCTCAGCCGCGCTCTACCTGAAGCAGGTGGAAGGCTCCGCGCGCGACGGCAAGCCGATCCGCCCGGCAATGGTGAGCGCGCGCACGCACGAGATTACGCGGCTGCCCGGCTTTCGAGACGAAGGGCTGCTACGCCGCGGCTATCAGGACATCGAAGACTACGGCCAGATGCACGTCACGTTTGAGGACGGCACCGTGGCCGACCTCTTCGCGTCGGAGCTGATGATGGGCGGCGTCGCAAACTGGCTCGAAGTGATGGCGAACAACCACCGCACCCGCTGCAATCTAAACCCAACTGATGCGCTGGAGACCTTCAACGCGCGCGAGGAGACGCTGCGCGACGTGTATGTGACGGAGAAGATCGAGACCAAGCAGGGATGGAACCGTCCTGCGCCCGATGAAAATTGGCAGCACGGCTATCCGCAGGAGTTTCAGGACTTCATGGAAGCCATCGCGCATGGGCGCGAGCCGCTGGCCAGTCTCGGCCTGGCACGCGACACCATCGCGACGCTCTATGCCGCTTACGTCTCCGCGGAGCGGCATGGGGCGGAGGTGCCCATTCCTCAATGACCGGCCTGGGCGGATCTCTGGGTATACGCCGCTCCCCTGCCGCGAATCTCAACAGAACGTGGCGGCACGCATTCTGTTTCCGCAGACCGGGTTCTCGACCAGCGATCTCGTCCGCACTTACGAGGCGCTCGCGCCGGTACTGCTGCCGCATCTGGCGGGACGTCCGCTGACGCTGAAGCGCTTCCCGGACGATATTCACGGCGAGGCATTCTGGGAGAAAGATGCCCCAAGCTTCACGCCACGATGGGTGAAGACCCTGCCCGTGCCACGCAAGCACGAGCCCGGCGCCATCCGCTACATCAGCATTCCGGATGTGAAGACGCTGCGCTGGGCGGCTTCAGTCGGCTGCGTCGAGATTCACGGATTCCTGCATCGGTATCCGAGCATCACCAGCCCTACGCTGATTGCCTTCGATCTCGATCCCGGAGAGGGCGCGGACCTCGTCGAGTGCTGCGCGGTCGCCGTGCTGGTCCGCGCATGGCTCAGCGAGCGCAGGCTCGAGAGCTTTGCGAAGACATCCGGTTCGAAGGGGCTGCAGGTGTATGTTCCGCTGAACACGCCAACCAGCTACGCCATCACGCACGCACTGGCGCGCCGCCTGGCAGAGGACCTGGAGCGCGAACGTCCAGAGCAGATCATTTCGCGCATGGCGCGCGCCGAGCGGCGCGGCAAGGTGTTCATCGACTGGTCGCAGAACATGGAGCACAAGACAACGGTGGCCGCATATTCCGTCCGGGCGAAGCGCGAGCAGCCGTTCGTCTCGATGCCGCTGCGCTGGCAGGAGGTGGAGTCCGCGGCGAAAACCGGCAAGGTAGACGAACTTTCGTTCTCGCCGGAAGCGGCCATTCGGCGCGTTCAGCGAGTGGGCGATCTCTTTGCGCAGGTGCTGACTCTTGAGCAGACGATCTCGCCCGCGGTTCTGGACGAGCTTGGCATTCCTCCGCTGACCTCAGTTCCGCAACCGGTCCGCCTGGTCGAAGCAGCGCCGGCGGGGATGTTGCCACGGAGCAGCGGACAGGGCGGGCGGAGGCTGTTCGTGATCCATCGTGCAAAAAGATCGTTTGAAGTGGGGCTGGAGATCAACGACAGGTTTGAAAGGCTCACCGTGTCTGAGTTGCCGCTGAAAAGGAACCAGAGTGTCACGGCGACGGCCGATGAGCGCACCGGGCTCGGCTATCTTACCGAGGAGCCGGTGGAGAGTGGCACGGTCTGGGACCTCGGCACGTATGAAGTCGTGGAAGGCGGCTACGCGAAAGGCGCTGTGCGGGTGTATCTGAGCGGACGCAGGCTGGACGGCGAATGGTCTCTGCGGCGAGTGCGCGCAGATCAATGGAAGATCACGAACGTCACCGGCCGCGTTTTGCGTGAGTTTGCCGGCTCCGCGCTCGCCGGACTTGCTCCGGCGACTGGATCGAAGAGGCGGCGTGCCAGTTAGGCGGCCGGCGGCGATGCTGCCGGGCGCGGAGGTGCTGCTCGCCTCGCTCGCTCCCGAGGAGCCGCGTTTCGTCCGCAAAATGGATTGCGTCGCGGTGAATCGCGTCGAGGACCTTCCCGCCGGCAGCGGCTGGATGCGCGAGATCAAATGGGACGGCTATCGTGTCTGCGCCATCAAACGGGGACGCGACGCTGCGCTGCGCACCAAGCTGAATCTCCCACCTGGTGCGCGCTATCAGCACCTCGAGGCGGCGCTCTTGGCCTCGGCGCTGCCGGACTGCGTGCTTGATGCCGAACTAGTCGCGCTGGATGATCAGGGCCGGCCATCGTTCCAGCTGCTGCAGCAGAGCCGGCGCAATGCGGCGCCGATCGTGCTGTATGTATTTGACCTGCTGCATTACCAGGGAGCTTCACTCCGGCGTTTGCCGCTGGCCGAGAGGCGAGCCGCGCTGCAGGCGCTCGTGCCGAAGTTCCCCGACGGCGTTCGTCTCTCAGAGTTGCTGCCGGAGCATGTGCCGCTGGCGGAAGTGGTGCGCGCGCTCGATGAGAACGGCCTCGAAGGCATCGTCGTGAAGCGCAAGGATTCGGCGTACCTCGAGGGCAAGCAATCCGGGGCCTGGGTGAAGTACCGACTTTACGCCGTCGACGAGTTTGTCATCGGCGGATACCTTCGCCGGGATGATCCGTACTTCGATGCGCTGATCGTGGGTCAGTACTCGGGCGACCGCCTGCTCTACAAGGACAAGGTTCGCTTCGGCTTCGACGACGAAAAGAAGCGCGATCTGCTTGCCCGGATGGAGAAGATCGCCACAGCATCCTGCCCTTTCCACAACCTCCCGGAGAAGCAGCGGCGGGGCTCGCTGAGCGACCAGCAGATGCGGGATGCGGTTTGGGTGAAGCCGCTGCTCCGCTGCACGGTGGAATACGTCGAGAAGACTGAGGGCGGCAGCATCCGCGGGCACGGGCGCTTCGGAGAGCTGCTCCCGGAGCGGCCACGGGGCTGACCTCGGCTCATGGCGAGGTCAACAGCGATCCCGGGCCCGAGCTGCTCCATCCAGGAACGCTCCCATGTGGGGATTGCTGCTGCGATTCTCTCCTGCGGTGCAGGGCAGAGATCGCTCGGATGCGGGCGCGGGCTGTGTGCCCATCCGTCGACCGATGCTCGAGGAAACTCGCCAGGCGTTCCAGCGACGAGGTCCAGAGATCTCCGTGCCAGATGCTCTCCTGCTCCGATGCGAAGCCGCGATGGCGAAGGTGCAGAATGCTTCGGCCGGCACAGGACTGCAGACGGATGTACACGATTGAGGTGCTGCTCCCGACGGTCCAGTTCAGCACGATCTGATCGGGTCTGCAGATGCTGCTGTCTGCATCAACCGTTACGAGTGCGATATCGTCTGAGAAAAACTGAATGCGGAAACCCGAAGGTTTGCCGACGACGCAGACCCGACGGCAGCCTGCCGGCCGCAACCACGCTTCGAGATACTCAGGCAGCGTGAGAGCGTAAAACACGGCTCGGCTTTCCGCGTCGATGCCCAGGTCGATGGAAAAATCCCATCGCGCGGCGCTCGACTGGTTGGCGCGTCCCTTGCGGAGAAGCTGACCGATGAGGTATCTCTGCGTGCTCACTGTGCGTTCTCCATCACTGCTGAAAGCAGCTTGCCTTCCGGGCGCGCCGGAAGAGCCCTGATTGTGACGGGGAGCCATACGAAGGGATGATCTGCGCCATTTCATGAGCGAATGGCAAGCCACCTTTCTGCGCAATGCATTCGTATCAGCACTGCGAGAGCATCGTGTACGCAAACTGGCATCAGGGCGATCCTCTCGTTACGGAAATCTGGAGTTTGCAACCAACGGCACCTCGCTGGTGCCCAAGTGCGCCGCAGCTGGGACCAATGGCGGCTGCGAAGATGCGACGGGCGCCTGCGGGGCGCAGAGGGCTTCAGAAATCCGTATCCCGGCCTTTGTGCGGACATCCGGCAAAAGAAAACGGGGCGCCAGAAGCGCCCCGCTGATCGGAGGGTTTTCGATCAGAAATAGAATTTCCCGGCGAGCTGGATCGCGCGACCCGGCTGCGGATCGGCGTTGGGCTCGGCAGACTGGATCACGCTGTTGATCAGGCCAAACGTCGGGCTGGAGAAGTTGCCGTCCGGCGGAGCGAAATTCGCATGGTTGAAGGCATTGAATGCTTCCATGCGCAACTGGACGTAACGGGTGCCGTCCTCGTTGAGGGGCAGATTCTTCGAAAGCTGCAGGTTGGTGTAGTTGAATCCAGGACCGTGGAAGAAGTTTCGCTTGACGTTGCCATACGTGCCAATCGGCTCCGGGTTGAAGGGCGTTGTGTCGAACCACTGATTCGTCGCGCTCTTCCGCGGGTTGAGGGTCTTGATACGGAAGCTGGAGGTCTCCGGAACGTCGCCGCAGCCGAAGTAGCTGAATCCATCGCACCACAGCGAGCGGTCCTGTCCCATGGAGACGCCAACCGGGAAGCCCGTCTGCAGCGCGGTGACTCCGGCCACTTCCCATCCCGAGAGGACTTCGCGCAGCAGCAGGTGCGAGCGCATGGCAGCAGTGATTGGCACAGCGTAGATGTACGTCCCGGCCAGGCGATGCCGCGCGTCGTAATCCGAGTCGCCGTAATTCAGGTACTGGAAGCCCGGCGTGCTGATGTAGACGCGTCCGGCGCTGCCATAGCCCGTATCGCCTCCGGTGACGCTTTCGTAGCCGGAGCCGCTGTCGAGCGCATGCGCGTAGGTGTAGGCCAGCGAGAACTGCAGGCCGTGTGTGGGAGCCTTCACCAGGCTGGCTTGCAGCGAGTTGTAGTTCGAGCTGCCTTCCGTATTCTGAGCGCCGATGCTCCCATACCAGGGCAGTCCGTTGGGCAGAAAAGGAATTGCGCCGTTGCCCGTTCCCGGCACGATGGCAGGTTGCGCCGTGAACTGAGGGAAATACTCGTGAATGGAGCTCGCCAGCCCCGTGTTGCAGGCGAAACTCGACGGGAAACCGGGCGGCACAGCACCGGCGAGGCAGGCTGCATGTCCGGCGGGAGTGATCGGATCACCCTCGTGCCACGAGGCGAGCCTGCGGCCCTGCGCCCCGACGTATCCGATTTGCGCCACCAGGCTGCCGGGCAGAGAACGCTGGATGTTCAGGTTGAAGTTGTAGGTGTACGGCACGTTGTAATTGCGGTCGAAGGCCGCGATCCGGAGCAGGTTGTAGATGCTCCAGTTCACGTCGCCCCCTGCCGCCGGAAGTTTGTAAGGAAATGGATTCGGTTCGGAGCCTCGGCCTGCGACATCCGCGAAAGGATTGGCGAACGCCGGGCTGCCGCCAAAGTCGCCGGCGCCCGTAGACGTATAGAGGAAAGGCGGGTCCACGAGATTCTGAAGCGTCTGCTCTTCCTGATCGCGATTGAAGTAGACGCCGAAGCCGGCACGGACTGAGAAGTCATGCGCACCCGGCGACCCGACAAGGCGCGAGGGGCCTGATTCCGGCGACCACGCAAAGCCGATCCTCGGTCCGAAGTGGTCGTAACGCATGGTGGGCGACCCAGCCGAATTGCAGCCCGGATCCCCGGGGAAACTCAGGCCGGGAGGGCCGCCGGGAAATACTTTGGAAGTGCTGCTGCTGTTCTGCCAGCAAACAATGCCCAAGCCACCGAACTGCCGGTTCTGGTTTGGCTGCTCGATATCCCACGCGATGCCGTAATTCAGCGTGAAGGATTTGCTGACTTTCCAGTTGTCCTGGGCATAGGCGTAACGTTCCGAAGCAAGC
>DASYYN010000056.1:0-10537 GCA_035933815.1 Acidobacteriaceae bacterium | reverse complement strand
GCGAGCATATCCAATCTACTCGGTAACGGGCGAGTGACCGGCGATACGGAAGCTTCGACTGTCGAGGAGATCCACTCTGCTCTGAGCGATGCGGCCGGCGACGTGGGGACTCGACATGCTTGAACCCGGGGCTCAGCTCCTCAGGAAGAGGCCATCGCGGCACGCTCAACGGACCACAGACCGCTGATCACTGATCACCGTGCATGTATAACATTGCAGAGTACCTGGGGCCATGCACTTTGAATTCAATGGAATAGCGAGATGTGAATTTTAGTCACATTCAGGCCAGGCTCTTCGGCTCGCCGCCTGAACTGATTGTTGCGCGAAAGGCACGCGCAACAGTTCGGGGGGCTCGCTTAGGATGACAGTGTTTTGATCCGAATCGCAGGGCGGAAGTCCGCGCAGCTTCACGCCGCCTGATCGAGATCTATATCGAAGGTGACAAAGCTTAACTCGAAATGGCCGAGGAGCCTGTAGGTGGAAACGGTGTGTCCTCCGAACTCAACCTGGTAAGGCCCGTCGGGGAGATCAGGAGGTTCGTTCAGGATGCGACAGCGATTGATCCTGCGGCCGGAAGAGGATCGCTCCTGCCATGTCTCCACGGTGCACGATGACACAGTGTCCGCCCCGTAAAGGATGGCTGGGATTCGGAAGACATGACCTATCGGCCTCACGCGGTAACCGCCCCGGGGTGGAATGACGAACCGTTCTGTTACTTGGATGGCGCTTCCGGTAATCAAGATGGCGCAAAATGGCGTAAGAACGGTGTAAAACCTTTTCCCGCCATGCAATTGCACTGGTGCCGCAGAGCGCTTCCTGCGCGCCTGTCGGCTGGTGTGCCGATCACAGTAAGCTGATCGCGTTATGGCTATCAGCGTGGTTCGCCTCGGAATGCCACGGAAGACGGGCGAGGGATTGCGGATCGGAACGGTGCGGCGTCCGCCCCGCGGCGTGCCGAAATCGGAATTCGCGAAGCGCGGATTCTACGATGTGTGGCTGCCGGAGCTTTCGCCCAGCGCCGACCTGGTCGGCGTTGCGATGCATTCGGAGCTGGACGAGAAAGCGTGGAAGCAGTTCGAGCGGAAGTATCGCGCTGAGATGAAGCAGGAGTCGCGTCTGCTGGATTTGCTGGCGGCGCTTTCTCAGCAGACGAATTTTTCTGTGGGGTGTTATTGCGAGCGCGAGGATCGCTGTCATCGGTCGATTCTGAGGAAGCTGCTCGAGGAGCACGGGGCGAGGGTGGAGTAGCCGAATTGAGGCTCGTCGCCGCAGCTCGCGAAGAACAACCGCGGGTCCTTCGACTCGCCGCCTGAACTGATTGTTGCGCGAAACGCGCGCGCAACAGTTCGGCGGGCTCGCTCAGGATGACAGGTCTTAGCTGCGCCCGGCGGACTGCTCGTCGGTGTGGGCGCTGACTCGCTTCAGGCCGCGCTCGATGCCGTCCCGGACGGTATCCCGATACGATCCGGCGGGCAGGCTTTCGAGGCGGCTCAGGGCCAGTTCGTACCAGGTGCGAGCTTCGTCGCGGTGGCCGAGGTCTTCATGGGCCCATCCGATGTTGAGGTAGAGCGAAGGATAGAAGCCGTCGACGCGGCCGTCGTCGATGAGGTCGGCGTGCTCCAGTGAGGTCATGTTCCAGCGGAGGTTCTCCTCCGGACTGGACTGGCCCCGGGCGACGTAGTGGGCGGCGACGCAGCGCTCGAAGTCGTCGGAGGCCTGCTCCCATGCCTGGCCGAAGATGCGCGCCGCTTCGTCCTTGCGACCCGCGCGCTCCAGTTCCATGCCCTCGGCGCACAGGCGCACCACTGGGTTATTGGGGTCCATGACCCCAACAGCATACCGCTCCCTCCGGGCAGAAGCAGCCCCACGTTTGGGTAATAATGGCATGGCTCCGGACAACTGAGGGATTTGCGGCGCGAAAGCCGGGGCCCGAGGACTGCATGAGACGAGAATTTGCCGGGGAACTAATATCGGAAGCCGTGGCGGTGCTGATCATTATCGCCTTTGGCGATTCGGTGGCCGCCATGTACGGGCTGTACGAACCCAGTCCTTACCAGCATGCCTACTGGGGGGTGTGCATCGCCTGGGGACTGGCGGTGACGATCGCCATCTATACGACCGGGTCGGTCAGCGGGTGCCATGCCAATCCGGCGGTGACGCTGGCGCTGGCCATGTATCGCAAGTTCAGCTGGAAGAAGGTGCTGCCCTATTGCCTGGCGCAGACGGCGGGGGGATTTCTGGGATCCATGATTGTCTATCGGCTCTATCAGCCGGTGATCGACAACTGGAACGCGCTCAACCACATGACGCGGGCGGCCGGTGGGGGCGCGGGGGTGTTCTTTACGCATCCGGCGCTGGGCATTACGCCGATGCACGCCTTCAGCGACCAGATCATCCTGACGGCGTTCCTGATCTTCGGCATTTTCGCCATTACGGAGCAGTACAACGAGATGGCTCCGGGGGCGAACTTTGGGGCGCTGATCATCGGGTTTCTGGTGGCGCTGATCGGGGCGTCGATGGGGTATCTGGAGGCCTGGGCGATCAATCCGGCGCGCGACCTGGGGCCGCGGTTGTTCTGCTTTGCGTGGGGATGGGGAGAGGCGGCGTTTCCCTCGCCGCAGAACTACTGGTGGGTGCCCATTGTGGGTCCGCTGATCGGCGGGGCCGTGGGCGGAGCGGCGTATCAGCTGCTGATTCATCCATTTCTGCCTGCGCGGAACCGCGCGAGGCTGGCGGGTTTCAACGAGCGCGCGGCGCGGACCAGCTAACGCATGACGACGGAACGCAGCGGGCTGCTTCGTGCCCTGGACGGACGCTTTGACGTGCTCATTGTGGGCGGCGGGGCGACGGGTCTGGGGATTGCGGTGGATGCGGCGACGCGCGGGTATGCGACGGCGCTGGTGGAGGCGGGCGACTTTGCGCAGGCGACGTCGAGCCGGGCGACCAAGCTGGTGCACGGCGGCGTGCGGTATCTGGCCAGCGGGCAATTTCACCTGGTGTATGAAGCGCTGCGGGAGCGGGCGACGATGATGCGGGTAGCGCCCCATCTGGTGCGGCCGCTGCCGTTTGTGCTGCCGGCGTTCCGGCGCAGGGAATTGCCGTATTACGGCGTGGGGCTGGTAGCGTACGACTGGCTCTCGGGCAAGTCGACGATGGGGCCGACGCGGGTGCTGGGGGCGGCGGCTGTCGCGGAGCGGATTCCGGGGATCGCGAGGGCGCGTCTGGCGGGGGGCGTGCTGTTCCATGACGCGCAGTTCAATGACGCGCGGTATGCGCTGGCGCTGGCGCGGACGGCGCTCGATCACGGCGCCACGGTGCTGAACTATGCGCGTTGCGAGCGGCTGATTCAGGAAGGCGGGAAGCTGACCGGCGCGGTGGTGCGCGATGTGGAGTCGGGCGCGGAGATTCCGGTGCGCGCGCGGGTGGTGATCAACGCAGCGGGGATCTTCAGCGATGCGGTGCGGGAGATGGATACGCCGGGGACTGCGCCGCTGCTGTCGCTGAGCCGGGGATCGCATGTGGTTGTGGAGGCGGGCGTGCTGGGCGGGCGCACGGCGCTGATTGTGCCGAAGACGAGCGATGGGCGCGTGATCTTCGCGATCCCGTGGGAGGGCCGGGTGGTCATTGGGACGACGGATGTTCCGGTGACGGAGAGCGCGACGGAGCCGGGGCACAGCGACGAGGAGATCGAATATCTGCTGGGGCATATCGCGCCGTATCTGGAGAAGCGGGTGGAGCGCGGCGATGTGCTGGCGGTGTTCTCGGGGCTGCGTCCGCTGGTGCATGGGACGAGCGCGAAGACCTCGCAGCTTTCGCGGGAGCACACGATTGAAGTGTCGCGGACGGGGCTGATCACGATCGCGGGCGGCAAGTGGACGACGTACCGGCGGATGGCGCAGGACACGGTGGATTTCGCGATCCGGCACAAGATGCTGGCGTCGGCGCAATGTGTCACTCCGCAGACGCCGCTGCACGGTGCCGTGGCGAATGCGGAGGACGAGTACGGGAGCGATGCGGCGGAGATTGGCGCGCTGATCGCCGCCAATGCGGCATTGGCGGAGAGGCTGGATCCGGCGCTGCCGTATACCCGGGCACAGGTGGTGTACGCGGTGCGGGCGGAGATGGCGCGGACGGTGGAAGATGTGCTGGCGCGGCGCACGCGGGCGCTGCTGCTCGATGCGCAGGCGGCAGTGCGGGCGGCTCCGGCGGTGGCAAGTCTGGTGGCGCGGGAACTGGGGTGCGACGCGGCGTGGGCTGAGGATCAGGTGCAGAGGCTGCGGGATCTGGCGGCGCGGTACTACAGCATCTGAGATCGGCGGCCGAGGTTAGCGCAGGCGGGAGATGATCCAGAAGACAAGCGACAGGACGACGCTGACGAGGATGCAGGTGACGAGGGGGAAGTAGACGGTGGTGTGCTTGCCGCGCCAGGCGAAGTCGCCGGGTAGGCGGCCGAGGGGCAGGCCCATCTTGCCGGCGAGCAGGATGGCGACGCCGATGGCGGCGATGAGAAGGCCGAGGCCGATGAGCAGACGTCCAAGATCACCCATGGTTTCAGTTTAGGTCGTATTTAAGACACCCAGGCTGGTTATATGGGACGGGAGTTTCGGCGGAGTCGAGTCGGGCCTTTGATACGATGCGTCAGGCCCCGATGACTGTCGATCTCAAAAAGGCTGTTGCTGAGCCGGCCAGCGGTCCTGCCGCAGCGCCGCCGCGGAGGATCTGGTGGACCTTTGCGGGAGCAGCGGCCATCCTGACGATCGCGGCGATTTCGTTTTTGCCGGGGCTGAACACCGCCGGGCCTTACGGGCTGAAGGTCTTTGGGTCGTTCTGGGCGTCGGGATGGGCGGCGCGCCATCACCTGAATCCGTATGACACGTATCCGCTGACGTGGGTGTTTCCTTTTGAGTCGCACACGGTGGCGGACCTGAACCTGAGCCCGCCGGCGATGCTGCCGCTCTTCGAGGCGATGACGCTGCTCGCTCCGAATGTGGGCGTGAAGGTTTGGACGGTGCTGTCGCTGCTGCTGTTCCTCGGCAGCGCGGCGCTGCTGACGCGCGAATATGAGGAGCACGTGCAGCACCGGCAGATTCTGTGGGTGCTGCTGTGGCCGGCCGTGCTGAACACGCTGTGGCTCGGCCAGGATTACTCGCTGTTTGTGGCGCTTGCCGTCGCTGCCTGGATTCTGCTGGAGCGGGATCGCGAACTGCCGGCGGGCATTGCGCTGGGTGTCCTGATCGCGTTCAAGCCGAATTACGTGCTGTGGATTGTGCTGCTGGCGCTGATTGGGCGCTGGCGTTCGTCGGCGATGGCGGTAGGCGTGGCGGGAGTGCTGAGCGCTGTGCCGGTCGCGCTGTACGGACGAGGGATTTACGGGGAATGGATGCGGGCGGTGGCGAGCGATCCGCACTGGTTCTTCCCGAATCAGGTGTCGATAGCGGGATACGCGCGGCATCTTGGGATTCCGCTGGTGGGAACGATCGTGTCGGCGCTGCTGGTGCTGGCTGCGTGCGTGGTCGTGGCCTGGAAGCGGCCTTCGCTGCGCGACACCAGCGGGCTGGCGCTGATCGTGGGAATGCTGGCGTCGCCGATTGCGTGGTTCCATTACGCATGGCTGATGGCGGGTCCGCTGTTCCGGGAGAAGTGGGGCATTGGGCTGACGGTGGCGCTGGCCTGTCTGGTGCTGCCGTGGGGCGGGCTCTTCTACTTCGTACCGCTTTGCTGTGTGATGGGGTATTTCTTCTGGCGATGTGGCGAGACGCCTGCTAAAGCCCGCTGAGTTCGGAAGCGGTTAATCGCACGGCTGAAACCGCGCCCCTTCAAAGCCTGATTTTTAGCGGCTGGTGGCGAATTCGCTGCGGTGGCGTGAGTAGAAGAAGTAGATCAGCAGGCCGATGAAGAGCCAGATGAAGAAGGCGCTCCAGGTGAGGACTTCGAGGCCCATCATGAGCACGATGCAGAAGATGATGCTGAGGACCGGGAAGACTGGTCCGAGGGGAGCGCGGAAGGCGCGCGGCCGCTCCGGCTCGCGATAGCGCAGGATGAGCACGGCGATCGAGACCAGCACGAAAGCGAACAGAGTGCCGATGTTCGACAGGTTCGAGACGGTGCCGATATCCAGCAGCCCGGCGGGAATGCCGACGGCGAATCCGGCGATCCACGTGGCAATGGCCGGCGTGCGGAAGCGCGGATGCACGTGCGAAAACATGCTGGGCAGCAGGCGGTCGCGCGACATGGAGAACCAGACGCGCGCCTGGCCGAGCTGAAAGACCAGGATCGAAGAAATCATGCCCAGCATGGCTCCGATGAGCACGATGAGCTCGACCCAGTGCAGGCTGCCGCCGCCTGGTGCGACGGAGAGGCGCCGCAGAGCATTCACGACCGGAGCCGCGTCGCCCATGATCGACTGCCAGGGCACGATGCCGCTGAGCACGATAGCGACTCCGCCGTAGAGCAGCGTGCAGGCGATCAGCGTGGCGAGAATGCCGAAGGGGAGATCGCGCTGCGGGTTGCGGCATTCTTCGGCCGCGGTGGAGACGGAATCGAATCCGATGTAGGTGAAGAAGATGATGGAGCCGCCGGAGAGCATGCCGGTCCAGCCGTTGGGCATGAAGGGATGCCAATAATTCGGCTTGACGAAGTTGGCGGCAGCGATGATGAACGCGAGGATAGCGACAATCTTGACCAGCACGAGGATGTTGTTGGTCCGCGCCGACTCGCGAATGCCCCGCACGAGGACGACGGTGAGGATCATCACGATGAGGAAGGCGGGGATGTTGAATCCGAAGTGCCAGCCGGGGTTATAGAGGTTGTTGCCGGCGAAATCCTGCAGGCCGGTGGGGAGATAGGCGGGCGAGATCCAGCGCAGGGGCGGATGAATGCCGAACCATTCGACAAAGGCTTCGATGTGCGCCGCGAAGCCGACGCTGACGCTCATGTTGGAGAAGGCGTATTCGAGGATTAGATCCCAGCCGATGATCCAGGCGATGAGCTCGCCGAGGGTTGCATAGGTGTAGGTGTAGGCCGAGCCGGCGATGGGAATCATGGACGCCAGTTCGGCATAGCAGAGTCCCGTGAAGACGCAAACGATGGCTACGAGGACCAGCGAAATGGCGAGCGCGGGACCGGCGCCGGGACGGCCCGCCATTGCGGAGTGGGTGAGCAGGTAGTGAATGAGAGGAGTGTTGGCGATCTCCGGCGTGTCGAACTTCTGGCCGGCCATGGCGGTGCCGATGACCGTGAAGATGCCGGAGCCGATAACGGCTCCGATGCCGAGCGCAGTGAGCGAGACGGGGCCGAGGGTCTTCTTCAGCGCATGTTCCGGGAGCTCCGAATCGCTGATCAGCTTGTCGATGGACTTGCGCGCGAACAGCTGAGAACGCGGCCGTGCCTCCGGTCTCGAATCCGGCGGCCGAGATGGGAGCACGGGATGGTCCGGCAACGGTGGGCTCCTGCAAAACGAGTGCTTGCAGCGAGTGTAACGGGTGAAGGGGACCGGCGAAACGAATTTCGCCGGTCCCGATGGCGGAGGGGCAACTCTGAAAAGCTTCCCTCAGGGGCTAAAGCCCCCTTATTTTGGAATCGCTCTTCGGCACGGCTGAAGCCGTGCCCCTTCAAAACCGATGGGCCTTTCAGAGCTCTATTAGCGCTTGCTTTGGCCGCGGACCAGCTTCTTCACTTTTTTCTTCTGCGAGCCGCGCGGGGTGGTGCGCTTTGCTTTGGGGGCGGCCTTTTTGCGGGCCGCGCGTTTGAGCTTCTTGCGTTCTTCCTTATCAGTGACTGCTTTTGTATTTGCCATGAGAATCCTTGGGCGGAGCGGGAATTTCGCGCTCAGATGCGCTCGAGCTGAGCGAATTTTTCGACCAGCTTTTTCACTCCGAATCCTGAAAATTGTACCGTAATCTTCGCGTCTTCTCCTTCGCCCTCGCGGCGGAAGACGACGCCTTCGCCATATTTGGGATGACGGACGCGCTGGCCGCTCCTGAATCCGCGAGCGCCGGTGGGTTCGGGAACGTCGACCTTCGGCCGCGCGGATTTGGCAGGAACGCCGCGTCCGGAGAAGAAGCGCGCGATGTTGTCGGCGGAGTCGGCCTTCGCGGGCGTGGCGTTGCGGTTGCGATTGCCGGAGTCGGGGCGGCGCCAGGCTGCGCTCTGATCTTCGTCTTCGTAGCTGTAGTGGCGCGAGCCGAAATCGTCCTGGTCGCGGCGGCCGAAGCGGGAGGGAGTCTCGGTGGTGGAGGCGGCATATCCGACCCAGGAGTTGGCGCGCGTGCGTCCTGCGCTGAGGTCTTCGAGCAGGTGCTGCGGAATCTCTTCGAGGAAGCGCGAGGGCACGGTGGGCTCCGGCATGTCGTTGCCGTAGCGGCGGCGATAGCGGGCGCGCGTGAGGACCAGCGCGTCCATGGCGCGGGTGAGGCCCACGTAGCAGAGACGGCGCTCTTCTTCCATCTGCGGCGGATCGACCAGCGTACGCGAGTGCGGGAAGAGGCCTTCTTCCATGCCAGCGAGCACGACCAGCGGGAACTCAAGGCCCTTGGCGGAGTGGAGGGTCATCAGCGTGATGCGCGCTTCGGGATCGTATTGATCGGCGTCGCTGACCAGCGCGGCGTGGTCGAGGAATTCGGCCAGAGTCTCGCCGCGCTCCTGCGCATCCTGTGCGGCATTGGCGAGTTCCTTCAAGTTCTCAATGCGGGAGAAAGCTTCCGGCGTGCCTTCTTCTTCGAGCGAGCGGATGTAGCCGGTGCGGTCGATGAGGAACTTGATGAGTTCCGGCAGAGTAGCGGCGTCACCCGGAGCGCGGAAGCCGGGAACCGCTTCGGCGGCCGGTTCGCTCTGGGAGGGCGCGGCGGCGTGGGGCACGGGCGGTTCTTCGCTGAAGATGCTGAAGGTGGCTGGATTGAATTCCGTGTCCTCGACGATGTCGTCGCCGTGCGTGAGCGCGAGTTGCCCCTGGGCGGCATCGCCGAAGTCGAAGGCGACGTCGGGGTCCGAAGCGGCCATTTCCGGAACCGGCGGAGCGGACGGTGCAGGCTCGGCCGCCACGTCAGCGGCTAATTTCTCTGCGAATCCGGGCGCGAGCAGGGCGCGAGCATCGGCGATGATGCGCTGAAAGCTGTCGAGCGCGGAGAGGGCTCGGGAGGGAAGTAGCTTGTCCTCGAGGGCGCGCCTGATGCCGGTCCAGAGGCTGGCGCCAGTCTCGAGCGCAATGCGCTCCAGAGTTTCCAGCGTGGTCTTGCCGATGCCACGGGCGGGCGTGTTCACGACGCGCTGCAGGGCGATGGAGTCGTGCGGGTTCTGCACGAGCTTGAGGTAGCTGAGGAGGTCCTTGATCTCGGCGCGTTCATAGAAAGAAAAGCCGCCGACCATGCTGTAAGCCATCCCGTAGCGGCGCATTGCTTCTTCAATGAGGCGCGACTGCGAGTTGGTGCGGTAAAGGACGGCGCACTTCGCGTCGGGCTGATCCTCGGCCGCTTTGCGCATGTACTTCTGAATGCTGTCGGCAATGAACAGCGCTTCGTTCTCGCCGTCGGGCGCCTCGTAGTAGACGATGAGCGCGCCGCCCTCGCGGGAGGTCCAGAGGCGCTTGCCTTTGCGCTGGGCGTTGCGCGCAACGACGGCGGACGCGGCTTCGAGGATGATCTGCGTAGAGCGGTAATTCTGCTCGAGGCGAACCGTTTTTGCGCCGGGGAAATCCTTCTCGAACTCGAGAATGTTGCGGATATCGGCGCCGCGCCAGGAGTAGATGCTCTGGTCCTCGTCGCCGACGACGCAGACGTTTTTCTCTTCACCGGCGAGCAGCTTCATCAGCTCGTACTGCGGGCGATTGGTGTCCTGGTACTCGTCGATGAGGAGATAGCGGAAGCGGCGGTTGTAGCGCTCGCGGACCTCCTGGGAGACTTTCAGCACGCGCACGGCCTCGAGCAGCAGGTCGTCGAAGTCGAGGGCGTTGGCTTTGCGCAGCTCCTTGCGGTACTCCTCGAAAATGTGGGCGACGCGCTCGCTGATCGGATCAGACGACTGCAGGTAGAACTCCTGCGGATCGATCATGTGGTTCTTGGCCCAGGAGATCTTCGAGAGGACGACACGCGGTGTGAGCTGCTTGTCGTCGAGGCCCATGCGCCGCATTGCGGCCTTGACGACGGCCTGCTGATCGGTTTCGTCGTAGATGGCGAAGCTGCGGGTGAGGCCTTCGTTGCCGATGCGCAATGCTTCGATGTCGCGGCGCAGAAGACGCACGCAGAAGGAATGGAAGGTGGAGACGACCGGTTTCGCCAGCGAGGCGTGGCCGATGAGCTTCTCGACGCGCTCGGCCATTTCGCCGGCGGCTTTGTTGGTGAAGGTGACGGCGAGGATGGAATCCGGGGCGACGCCGCGCTGATCGATGAGGTAGGCGATGCGGTGGGTGATGACGCGGGTTTTGCCCGAGCCGGCGCCGGCCAGGATCAGCACCGCTCCGTCGACGGCTTCGACTGCTTCACGCTGCTGGGGATTGAGTTTGTCGAGGAGATGCTGCAAGGGGTCCGCCCTCTCTATTCTAATC
>DASYYN010000015.1:0-39947 GCA_035933815.1 Acidobacteriaceae bacterium | reverse complement strand
AGGAGATCAACCCTTGCTAGTTCGGACACGGTATCAATATGGAAGTCTGCGGTTGAGGAAGCGCGAGCGCGGACCGGACGTGTGGGAGTTCCGCTATTACGAAACGGATTCTCAGGGACAGCGTAAACGGCAGAGCGTGATCCTTGGTGATCGCGGTGTGCTCACAACGGAGACCCAAGCACGGAAAGCCACGCAAGCCCTTCTTCTTCGACTCAACGAAGAATCTCCACGCGCGGAAGTGGAGGCAGCGTCTTTCGGAGCCTTGCTCGACCGTTATATCGAGCAGGAACTCTCAGAGCGTTACTCGACTCGGAAATCGCACCTGTCAAACATCCGAGTCCACATCCGCCCACGTTGGGGAGAGCACCCCGTGGATAAGCTGAAGCCGATGGCGATGGAACAGTGGTTGCGCGATTTGCCGCTGGCCCCAAAGTCAAAGACTCATGTGCGGGGAATCATGCACCTGGTCTTCAAATGCGCGGAGCGGTGGGGCATTGTCGAACTCGGCAAGAACCCTGTCTCTCTGGTGCGCGTGAAGAATGGAAGCAAGCGGCTCAAGCGGCCACGGGTTCTCACCGTGGACGAGTTCTTTGAACTGCTCAAGCATCTGGGTGAACCTTACCGAACCATGGTCTTGGTCGCACAGTGCCTGGGCCTTCGCGTCAGCGAGATTCTGGGCTTGCAATGGGGCGACTTCAATTTCGAGAATCGCTCGGTTTTGGTCCAGAGAAGCGTGGTGGGTGGAAGAGTGGACGATGTGAAGACGGAATACTCAAGAGACGATGTTCCGCTCGATGCTCGTCTGGCGGAGGTGCTGTTGCAATGGCGTCACGCTACGGTCTTCCCAAGAGACGAGGATTGGCTTTTTGCCAATCCTGTCACAGCGAGGCCGTACCACCAGGAGAGTTTGCAGAAGTCGCAAATCAAACGGGCTGCGAAGCTCGCCAGTCTTGGGGAGGATATTGGGTGGCACACTTTTCGTCACAGCTATCGCTCCTGGCTCGATGAGACGGGTGCTCCAATGAAGGTGCAGCAGGAACTGATGCGTCACGCCTCGATCCAGACGACGATGAACGTCTACGGACGGGCCATGACGGAAACAAAACGCCGCGCAAACAGTCAGGTTGTGGGACTGGTGTTCGGCCCAAGCTCGCAGGATTTGCCCGCAGAAGCGGTCACTGCGACTGTTCAGTAAATTGCAGTCTGTTCCTATTGGGGGATAACGGGGACTTACCGAAAGTGGCCAATTATCGTAAGTTATTGATTTGATTGGTTGCGGGGGGTGGATTTGAACCACCGACCTTTGGGTTATGAGCCCAACGAGCTACCAGGCTGCTCCACCCCGCAACTCAATCTTAACAACCGCTCGGGAGTGGGTCAAACCGAGACAAGCGCCTGTGTTGATGTGGCTGTACCGTTTCGCCGGCGTCCGGCTGCGCCGCCAACGGCCTCGGCACGACGTGATGTGATGCACGTCACACCCGCATGTGCGTTCGGACACAGCCTGCCCTCCAACCGGGTCACACACTAGTCTCATCCAGCGCTCGCAACGCTCGGGGAGACTTCCCATGACCCTCCAGCACAATCCGGTTATCCCGTATGCTGCGCCGGGCAAGATCGTCGTCTCGACAGACCTGACCGACCTCAGTTATCTGCTTCCCCATGCCGTGGCGCAGGCCAAAGGCAGCGCCGCCGGACTGATTCTCGTGCACGCGGTCCTGCCGCACGAATCCGTGCCCATGGAATCGGGAGCGATTCCCTACTACGATCCGTTGCGACTGGATCGAGACGCGCGCCTCATCCTCGAAAATACCGCGCGCGAAGTGCGCGAGCAGGGCGTCGAGTGCACCACCGCCGTGCGGCACGGTTTCGTGCCCGATGTGGTGGCCGAAATCGTGAACAACTCCGGCGCCGGACGCCTGATCATCGGCACGCATGGCCGCCGCGGCCTGAAGAAGTTTGTCCTCGGCTCGATCGCGCGTCAGCTGCTCGAATCCGTGGACGTGCCGGTCTGCACCGTCGGGCCCCGCGCGCACAAGGCGCCATTCGCCATCGAGACCATTCTCCATCCCGTGTCTCTGGCCGGACTGCATGAGGCGAGCGCCAACCTGTCGTTTGCGCTGGCTGCTCAGTTCGACGCGCGGCTGCTCCTGTTGCACGTGATTACTCCGACGGCGGCTGTTGCGCGGGATCCCGGCAAGGCGATCAGCGCGGCCACAGCCCAGCTTGAGCGCCTGATTCCCACGGGCGCCGCCGGAAGCACGGACGTGCAGGCGCGCATCGCGCTCAGTTCCGTCGTGAATGAAATTGTGGCGGCTGCTGAAGACACGCAGACCGGTTTGATCGTGCTCGGCGTCCATGCGCCCGCGCACAGCTGGCTGCCGGGAACGGAGCCGGCCGCCTACAAGATTCTCGTTTCGGCCCCATGCCCGGTGCTGTCGCTCCGGGTAAATCCGATACGCGAAAAAGTGAGAGCAGAGCAGAGAGAAGAGGCAAGCCCCGTAGTTCTCGGCTGAAAGAAGACGCTGTCATGACGATTTCGACTCTGGAGTACGCGTGTGAAGTGTGCCAATCCAGCATGCAGCGTGGAGACTCTCTATCTGCGAAGCGGTGGAATCTATGCGGTTGACTTGCTTGACGGAGCCGCTGCCGGTGAATGCCAGATCATTCTGCGGAGGGTCATCTGGCTGTGCGATACCTGCAGCGGGCAGTTTGCCGTCGAGACCTGGAGGCCGCCAGGAGAACAACTGCGGCCTCTCAGGATTCCGGAAGACAGCCGACCTGCGCCGGAGGCGTGGAACTAAATGCCAGTACTAACGAGAAACATGAGCTCTACCATGCGCCAGGTCGCCGAGCGCTGCGCGCAATGCACCGAACGGAGCGAGCGCATCTTCTGCAACCTGCCGGACGATGCCATCGAGCGCTTCGACGAAATTGCCATGCAGATTGCCTACCCGAGCCGCTCCATTGTCTTCGAAGAAGGCCAGCGGGCCTCCGGCATCTTCGTGGTCTGCAGCGGGCAAATCAAGCTGTCGGCCACGTCGCGCGACGGACGCACCATGATCCTGAAGATCGCGATGCCTGGGGACGTTCTCGGCCTGACGGCCACGCTGAACGACCTGCCGTATGAAGTGACTGCCGAAACGCTGGAGCCGTGCCAGATCCGCAGCGTGCGGCGCCGCGATTTCCTGGAATTCCTGAGCCAGTTCGGCAATGTCAGCCGCCAGGCGGCACAGGTGATTGCGCGCGAATACCACGAGGTGTTTCTTGACGCGCGCCGTCTGGCGCTGGCCGGTTCGGCGGCGGGACGCCTCGCGCAACTGCTGCTCGACTGGGCGCGCACGAGTTCCTGCGGCAAGCCGGAGATGCGATTCACGATGGCGCTCACGCACGAAGAACTTGCGAACATGGCCGGCACCTCGCGGGAAACGGTCACGCGCCTGCTCAATCAGTTCGAGCGCGACGATCTCATCGTGCGCCACGGCTCCTCGATCATCATCCAGCGCGCGCATGAAATGGAGCGCCTCGTCGGCTGAAATCTCTTCCTGTGCCAGGTGTCACGTCCTCAGGTGACCAACGTCACCGCTCCTTCTGTGCATCCGGCGTACTTTCATCGCAAGCCCCAACAGCGGAAAGCGAGGGCGTATGTCCATGTCGAACTGCAAGCATGCACCAGCCATGAACGGGAAGACAACCATTCTCCATTCCGCAAAAGTGTTCCCATTCCGCACCATTGTGGCGGCGACGGATTTCTCGGAGGAGTCGAGTGCCGCGCTGCGCTGTGCGCAGGCGATTGCCCGCCGCCAGCACGCGATGCTGCTGCTGATTCACGTCATTGATCCGGTCGGCTATGCGTTCCCTGAGGGCGCGCCGCCGCAGATTGGCCGCGACGCCGCAGCGCGCGCCGAGTTGACCCGCATCGAAACCGAAGTACGCCAGCATGGGATTCCGGTGCACTCGCGCGTAGAAACCGGAATCGTCTGCGAGCGCATCCTGCTCTCGCTGCGCGATCACAAAGCCGCGCTCCTCGTTCTGGGCACGAAAGCCATCACCGGCGCCGGACGTGCCGCGCTGGGAAGCGTTACGCGCCAGCTGCTGGCTCATTCACCCTGCCCCATTCTGACCGTTGCTCCGGAACAACCGGGCGAGCAGCGCGAATACGGCTACTGGGATAATGTTCTCGCCGCCACCGACTTCTCCTTTGCGTCGCTGAGCGCGCTTCATTACGCGCAGCGCATCGCCGGACGCAACCTCATCGTCATCCACTCGGCTCGCTGCGGCCGGCATCTCGACTGCCCGAACTGCCTGGAGCGCCTGCGCTTCCTGGCTCCGTTCGACGAATCGCACGGATTGCCTGTCGATCACGTTGTCACCGGAGGCGACCCGGCTGCCGCAATCATCGGGCTTGCCGACCGGCTCAAGCCGCACCTCATCGTGCTGGGCGCGCCATCGCCTGCGCACGGTGCTGCCGACCTCGAATCGAGCACCGTCGTCCGCGTCATCTCCGGCGTACGCACTCCCGTGCTCATTGTCCCTGAAGGCCGCACGCGCTTTGAAGATGAAGTGATTGAAGAAGTGGCGACGGCTTCTTAGCGAGTCAGCAAGTCAGCGAGCCAGCAAGTCAGCGGAGAGAGCTTGGCAAGAACAAGATCGTTTCGAGATTTGCAGGCGTGGCAGAAATCCATGCAGTTGGCACGGAATGTCTACCGCCTCACCGAAACATTTCCGAAGACAGAGATGTTCGGGCTCCTGACGCAAATGCGCAGGGCCGCGGTGTCGGTGCCGAGCAACATTGCCGAAGGGCATGGCAGACTGTCCGATAACTCCTTCCGAGTATTTCTCGCGCGGGCCCGAGGATCGTTGTTCGAACTCGAAACTCAGATTCAGCTCGCTTTGGATCTGGGCTACATCAGCACGAACGACGCCGAGGAGATCACCGAATTCTGCCGTGAAGTAGGCAGGATCCTGAACGGCCTGATTCGAGCTACGAACGCTGGCGTTGCCGCGTCGCCATCCCGCTGACTTGCCGACTTGTTGACTCGCTGACTGGCTACCGCACCGGCTTTCCCGGTTCCGTGTGGATCACCGTTACCCCGGTGCCGCTCAGTTCCTGCTCCAGCGCCTGCGGTGTTCCGGTCAGCATGGGGAACGTCCCCCAGTGGATCGGCAGAACGCGTTTTGCGCCCAGGAACTTCACCGCGACCGCCGCCGCTTTGGGTCCCATCGTGAAGTGGTCGCCGATGGGCAGCATGACAATCTCCGGGTGATGCAGGTCGCGGATCAGCTGCATGTCGCTGAACAGTGCCGTGTCGCCGGCGTGGTACAGCACAGGTCCGTTGTCGATGGCAATCACATAGCCGGCCGGATCGCCGCCATAGATCGTCTTGTCTCCATCAGAAATACCCGTTGAATGCCGCGCCTCGGTCATGGTGAAAGTGATGTCCGCGCGCCGGTGCGAACCGCCCAGGTTCATGCCCACGCCTTTATCCTGCGCGAGACCTTTTGACTGGAGCCAGCCGATCAGTTCGTAGATGCCGAACACCGTGGGCCCGTGCTTTTTCGCAACGGGCAAGGCATCGGCAATGTGGTCCATGTGTCCGTGGCTCAGCAGCATCACATCGATTTTGTCCGGAAGCTTGTAGCCTTTCGGGTATTTGGGATTGTGCTCGATGAAGGGATCGATCAGGATCTGCGTCCCTTTCGGCGTCGTGATCAGCACCGTCGCGTGTCCCAGCCATGTAATGGATGTGCCTTCGGCCATGTGCTCCCTTTCCTCCGCAAATTAGCATCGCACTTTCTTCACTCAGATGCCCTGCCGCAAGCTCCGCAACGACAGCTGCTCGGACTTTGCACCCGCGCGCAGCGAACCAACTTCGTCATTAACCTGCAGAATAGCAATGACGCGAATGTTACCCAATGCATGGTAGGTTATTGCCAAAAGGGGCCATATCTCGTATGTCTGCGCAGAGTACTGTTCCACTTTCTGCATCTGCCCGGGGTTCCAATGTTGTGCAGCCGGAAGGCATCACCTTTGGGGAGCGCGTCTTCACCGAACCGCGCCGCTACCCCACCACCATGGGCGGGCCGAATTTCCTGGTTCCTGCCGAGCAGGGCCTCTATGCCATCCTGACCCCCGACGATTCGTGCGGGCCGCGCCCGTTTGCGGTGCTCTTTTTTGGGGAAGCACGCGATCTGAGCCAGCGGCTGACGCGCGACCACGAGAAATACGCTGAATGGATGAAGCGCGCCGCGCGCGGTCTGTATTTCAGTTACCAGCTGACCACCGGGTATACGTACGACCAGCGGCGCGAGGCCGAGGTGGAACTCATTAAGGCCTACAAGCCGGCCTGCAATGTCCACCTCGACGCGAGGCCGACACTGCGCGGCCTTACCTGGGTCCGCTCCGCGCCGCCGGCGAAAATCCGGTAATACAGTTGCTCAGAGTCGGGCGGTGCCTGCCGCTTTCGCGGGCGTCGCCGCCTGAATCGCGGTCTCCTCATCCTCGTCGGACGACAGCGCCAGGACCCGGACCCTCATTCCTTCCGTCAGCCGTTGCAGCAGGACTACGGTTCCGTTCTCAAAGCGGACCGCGTCGCGATACCCCGTGGTCTCCAGCTCCGTGAACACCACTTCCTGCTCGGGGGAGCTCAGCTTCAGTTCGCGCTGCAGCTTCTCAGGAACATCGCAAAGCAGCAGACGCGCCCCTGGCGGGATACAGACCACCGGACATAGCTCAGGCTCGGCGGGGAAAAGCATCCTTCTCAGCTTTTCTCCAAAGGTGCGCGGGGGCGGCAGTTCCCGGAGCTTCGCGGCTTCAGCGTCCGCAGCTGCAACCAGGCCCATGGAACGGATTTCAAACCGGTGTACGACCAGTTCTTCTCCGCAAACGGCCAAACGATTGTTTATCGCCATCAGCGAGTAGTCACACATAACGTTGTCGTCCTCCACGCCCGCGCTGAGCTGGCCCACCGCGGACGTATTCGTGTCTACCGAGATGAAGGGGGAAGGCTTCCGAGATGTACAGGCTTAGCTGGCAGCCGGGGTGCAACTGCAATCGCGAGCTGCGGGGCCCTGCGCGGGGACCACCGGAGAGGCGCTCCCGGGGCCTTTCAGGCCTGATCTCCTAGTCGCTGTGCGTCGCCGAAGCCTCTGCCGGCTGCGAGGAGGCCTCTGCCTCGGCTTCCGCCTCTGATCCCGCAGCCGGGAAAAAGACGCTGAAGACGGTCCCGCAGCGGCGGTTGGGATCGGGCGGGTTCTCCACGGCGCGGCTGCGCAGGCGAACACCGCCGTGGTGCTTGCGAATGATCTGCTCGCTCACCCACAGCCCCAGGCCGGTTCCTGTCGCTTCTTTGGTGGTGAAAAACGGCTCGAAGATATGGCGACGCGCTTCCCGCGTGATGCCAGTGCCGGTATCGCCTACGGAAACCCGGATGCCGCCGGATACTTCGCGGGCGCGCAGGAAGAGGCGGCCTCCCGCGGGTGTCATGGCGTCGAGCGCGTTCCCGATGAGGTTCGCGAAGAGCTGCCGCAGTTCCCCGGCAAAGCAAAAAAGTTCAAGGTCGCCGCGGTAATCGCGGGTGACCTCAACCTGCAGACTCTGGACACGACCCGAATGCAGCGTCAGCACGGAATCGAGCAACTCGCCGACATTGGCGCGGGCGGGCAGCGTCGATTGCCGGTAGAAGCGCAGCGTCTGCTGCGTGATCTCCGAGACTCGGGCAACTTCCTGGGCCGCCAGGTCCGAGAAGTGCGCCGCGGAGGGAGAAAGGTTCTCCTGGCGGATCAGGTACAGCAGATTGGTCACCGCTTCCAGCGGGTTGTTGATCTCATGCGCGATGGAAGCGGCGAGCCGACCGGCGGCGGCAAGCTTTTCGGTGCGGCGCAGGGCCTCCTCCGCACGGCGCTGCTCCGTGGTATCGACGAGGATCGCGCCCACCCAGCGTGTCGTTTCCGGATCAGTGCGTACGGGATACAGATGGGCAAGCCAGCTGCGCCAGCGGCCGGGCTCGGCTTCCCACGAGAGGTCAAGATTCCTGACTGGATCACCGGTGATGAACACCTGCTCAATGTGGCGCTCCAGTTGCGCCGCCGTTGCGGGCGGCAGGATCCCCCCGACTCCGCGGCCGAGATGCAGAGCGAACGAGTAGCCGTTCATGTCCGCCAGGAACTGGTTGACTCGGACGAAGCGATACTTGCGGTCAAAGAACGCGAAGCCGATCGGCGCGTTCGCCAGCATGGAATCGAGCAGCGCCAGAGTTTCATTCAGCCCGGCACGCTGATCGGCCATAGCGCCCACCATCCGATTGAAAGCAATCGTCAGGTCGGCGGCTTCCGTGGTCGATTTCACGGGCAGTGGGAACGCGCCGGTGTCTTCAGAGTCCTGCACCAGACGACGGGTCGCTCGCGTGAGCAGGTCCAGTTGGCGGGTAATCGACTGCGCGAGGACGGCGGCAATCGCCGTGCATCCCAGCAAAACAAAAACCGCCCATGTCGCCGTAATGTTCACGAGCGAGCGAATGTCCTGCCGGTCCAGCGCCTGATTCGGATAGATCCAGGCGAGGTCCGCGAGCTGGCCGTGAATACGGATCGGCGCCACCGCCTCCCAGCCCGTCGGCGAGGCGGTGAAGATGACGGGCTTATCGAGGCTGCGAAGGAACGACTTCTCGCGAGTCGAGAGCGCCAGCTTGCCGATCATGGTTGGATCGGTGCTGGCAAGGGTCCTTCCGCCGAGGTCGGTGATCTGCGCGGCGGTGACACTGGCGGCCGCTGCCACGTTCTGCACGACGCGCTGTAGTTCCTCCGGGTGGTTGTCCTCGAGGGCCTGAGTGGCCTGCGCGGCAGCGAGAAAGGCCTGATTCTCCAGCCGGCGGCGCAGCCTGTCCGACAACTCGCGGCGCTGCTGGTTTACAAGCAGAAATCCGAAGATCAGGACGACGATGACTTCAAACAGGACGAGGGCAGCCATCAACTGGCCGCGCATCGTGTGTGGTCTGGGAAACTTCATCGTCGTTGGAAACACCTGCCGCAAGTGAATATCAGGCTACGCTCCGGCCAGCGCGCCGGCCGGGAGCTTCTGTTTCAGGTCCTCGGCAATCTGCCGGCCGTGGAAGCGGCCGTTCTCAATGAAGATTTCGTTGGTCTTGTCCCCGGCGATGATGACGCCCGCCAGATAGATGCCGGGTACGTTGCTTTCGAGGCTCGATGGATCGCATGCCGGACAGCGGAATTCGCCTTCGATGCGGACGCCCAGGGACTCCAGGAAGTCGAAATCGGGCCGGTAGCCGGTGAGCGCGAGCACCGCCTGGTTCGGGAGCACGACTGGACCGTTCGGCGTAGCCAGGGTCACGCAGTCGGGATCGATGCGGGTGACGGTGCTGTCGAAATATGCGGTGATCTCGCCGGCTTTGATGCGGTTCTCGATGTCGGGCTTGATCCAGTACTTGACGTGGCGGTGCATGGACGGCCCACGGTGCACCAGGGTGACGCGGGCGGCGTGACGCCACAGTTCGAGCGCGGCGATGGCGGCGGAGTTCTTGCCGCCGATGACCAGAGTGTCCAGCCCATAGTACGGGTGCGGATCGCTGTAATAATGATGAACCTTGGGCAGGTCCTCGCCGGGAATGCCGAGGAGGTTTGGCAAGTCGTAATAGCCGGTGGCAACCACCAGCTTTCGAGTGGCGAATCGGTGCGTGCGGCCAAACTCGTCCACGGTGCGCACGGTGAAGTCGAGATCCCGCCCGGAGACCTCCTCAACCCGCTGATAGGGCCGGACATCGAGCTTGTAAAACATGGCAACCTTGCGGTAGTACTCAAGGGCTTCGGTGCGCGTGGGCTTGGCGTTGGGGCTCGGAAACGGGACGTCGCCAATCTCCAGCAGTTCCGACGTCGTGAAGAACGTCATGTGCGTCGGATAGTGGAACAGCGAGTTGCAGAGGCAGCCCTTGTCGATCAGAACGGCGCGGTAGCCGGCGCGCTGCGCTTCAATAGCGCAGGCCATGCCGGTTGGGCCGGCGCCAATGACGAGGACGTCAAAGGTTTCTGCTTCCCGCGAGGATTCTCCCATTTCTCTAGCTTAGACGATGGATGCCGGACTCGGTTGGTTAGCGGCTCGACGCTCAATTCGCGGTACTTGCGGCTACGCGCCGTGATCGATATCACAGAAGCTGCCTTAATCGGCCTGCCATGATGCGTCTTCAGGAGAGTCCTCACCCTGAACACGACAGAAGCCGCTGGTCCCGATTGCCCAGAGCCGCCGGAAGGGGTGGCTGCTTCGCTGCCTCCCCGAGGTTTTGCTCCATTTGGGTCATTGCTTCCGGTTACGATCGCGGTTACTCTTGAGCCACCTTTCCACATGCTTTGCAAGAGGTGTCCCTCAGGGGAGATCCATGTTCGCTGAACTGAAGCGGCTTTTGTCCCCGTTCCGGCAGCATTTTGCCTGGTACATTCTCTTGACGCTGCTTCGCCAGGGACTCGTGGTTGGCGGCGGGTACGGCCTCGTCGTCCTGATCCGGACCTACGAGCACAATCCGGCGCAGTCGGTGCTGATCGCGCTGGGCGTCCTGCTGGCCTACAAGCTGCTGCTCGACACCATGGACCAGGTGATGGGGTTCAACTTCGCCCGGTCCGTCAGCTATCCGCTCTTCCGGCAACTGAGCGTCAGCGTCTTTTCGCGGATGCTGGCGCTTGACCAAAAATGGCACCAGACCGGCAGCAGCGGTGCGCGGCGCGGCGAGATCACCAACGGAGTCAGCAAGTTCACACAGACCAGCGAAAGCATGGCGCGCGAGGTCTGTCCGCTGATCGCGACGGCCATCCTCAGCCTCTTCCTGCTGCGCTCCTGGGTGAACGTGTCGTTCTGGCTGGCTATCCTGCCCTCGTGCGCGCTGGTCTTCTTCTGGCTTGCGTGGGAGGAGAACCGCCGCTGCGTGAAATATCGCGTAGCGCGCTATAAGCGGTACGCGTCGGACTACTCGCTGAGCATCGAGTGCATGGAAATGCGCGCCGACGTAGTCCGCTACAACCAGGAAAAGCGGGTCGAGCAGGACTACGGCCGCATCCACGACGAAATCGAGCGCAACGGCCTGGCGGAAGCGCGGATCCAGAGCTGGTATGGGCTGGCGAAGAACCTTGTCATCCTGGTGCTGCAGGCCTATCTGCTGTGCCACTGGATCGGGATGCTGGCTGCGCACAAGCTGGACGGCGCGATGCTGGTCTACCTCTATATGCTTTCCGACCAGCTGTGCGGATCGCTGTGGGGCTACGCCGGATTGTGGGGACGGATCAGCGAGGCCTGGGAACCGATCAAGGTGTTTCTGAAGATCAGCGCGACGACTCCGAAGCTGGCCCACATGCATCACACTGCAGCGATCCCGGTCCCCGAACAGGTCAGTATTGAATTCCGCGATGTGGAGTTCAGCTACCGTCCGGATGAGCCAGTGCTGAACCAGCTGAGCCTGTTTGTGGAAGGCGGGAAGAAGGTTGGTTTTGTAGGGCGCACGGGTTGCGGCAAGTCGACACTGCTGAACCTGGTGGAGCGCCTCTACGACGCGCATGCGGGCAGCGTCTACGTCGGTGGCCGCGATGTGCGGCACTGGCCACTGAAGCAGCTGCAGCGCATGTGCACTTGTCTCTCGCAAAACGGCGGCGTCTTCTTCTCCGAAGCGACACTGCTGGATACGATCCGCTTCGCCAGGCCTACCGCATCGTTCACCGAGGTCGCGCGCGCGGCCAAACTGGCCTGCGTGCACGACGAAATTATGGCGCTGCAGGACGGCTACCAGACGAAAGCCGGAGAGCATGGGAAGAATCTCTCCGGAGGACAGCGGCAGAGGGTTGCCATTGCGCAGGCGCTGCTTAGCCTGAATGATCCGGAAAAGAAGGTCGTGCTGCTCGACGAGTGCACCAGCAATCTGGACGCAGAGACAGAAGCGACCATCCTTGCCAACATGTGGCCGCTGCTCGAAGGCAAGACGGTGGTGATCATCACCCACCATCCGGCAGCCATCGAGGGTCTGGTGGACGAGGTGGTCGCGATCCGCGAGGGCCGCGTCGCCTGGCGGGCTCCTGCGGACGGCATGCCGGTGTTTATGGACGGCATGATTGCCGAGCCGGTGGGCTAGGCTGGAAATCCCCGAGTATTCCGACTCGTCCTGCGCTCGCTGAGACGAATGGCGCGGAGCGGATGCGGAACTCTGCCCCACGCCATCTTCCCGTCAGTTGCCACTAATAGTTAACCGTCACTGTCGGGCTCCAGCTGCCGCCGTCGCCGCTTGTGCTGTCGCTGCAGTGGTACCTCACGTTGAGGGGATCCGTTGTGTCGGTGCTCGAGAATCCGGGCGCCAGCGGCGGGTTCCCAACACCGTTGTTGAGCCCCAGAGCGCTGAAGTAGGCGCTGGTCGCATGACCTCCGCTGCACCCTGACGCCGTTGTCGAACCCTGGTAAACCAGCGGACTCTTCTGGACCGGACTGGGCAGCCAGGAGTTGTCGCCCGCGGCAATGGAAAACGATGCGCTCGGCAGCGGAACCCTGAGCGTATACGAGCTGCCATCCGGACAGGAGACGTCCGTCTGCACGTTGGCGCCCGTCAGCGACACGTTTGCCGCCGGATGAGCGCCCGCCATGTACAGGTCATAGCCGGCCAGAACGGCGTCGCCACCATTGATGTCAAGAGGCCGTGTCATCGAGGTCACTATCGATCCGTCTCCCGGGTTCCAGTCGTTCGGGAAGGTCGGATTGCCTGTGCCCCACCACGCGGTCCAGCGGCTGTAATCGAGGTTGGTGTAGTCATACGTCAGCGGCGGATTCGTCGGGTACACTTCCACGTCGGTATTCGTCGTTGCATTCCCGAGCAGGAACTTGCTCACGAACGCGCTGATCGCCGGCGCTTCCGCCGGCAGAGTCGCGCAGTGATTGTGGCCGCCATCGATATAGAAGCCGAACCGGTCACCGATGCCAAAGGTGTTGTAGATCCGCTGCGTGGCGCGCGCCGAGATGTAATTGGAGCGGTTCGACAACCAGTAGAAATCCGTGTTGCCGGTTTCGAGCAGGGCACGCGGCGCCACCATGGCCATCAGCTCGTGGTGGTCCACTGGCTCCTTGTAACTGGCGTCTTCGGTGAACTGGTGCATCTGCCCGGCGAACCAGTCGTAATTCGTGTCGTGGATATCCTCCACCGAAGTATCCGCCTCGATCTCATGCGAGACGCGCCACGAGGGTGCGCCGCCGCCGCCGTTTTCCTGCGCAATGGTCAGCGCAATGCGCTCATCGAACGCTCCTGCAAACAACGCCATCTTGCCCGCAAAAGAGCATCCCGTCACGGCCAGATGAGTCATGTCAACCGGCAGAGGGTTCATCGCCTGATGGGTCGCAATCTCCATGCCATCGACCAGCCGGCTCAATCCCCACGACCACGCGGCATATTCGCCGTGATTGCTGCCGCCGCTGCAGATGCCTTCGCAAAGATTGGGATAGAGCTGGTAGAAGGGATCACTCGTGTGATTGCTCGGCGAGCTGAAATTGTAGGCGGCCACCTGCGTACTCACGTACCCGACCGTTGCAATCGGCAGGCCCTGGAACACGCTCTTTGGAAGACTCCCATAATCGGGCTGCGATGGCGGACCAAAGCAGAAGGTTCCGAAACAGAGGTGAATCTCCATCGGGATCACCGCTGGAAATGGACCGCTGCCCATACCCTGCGGAATGTAAACGCCGGACGTCAGGGTCAGCGTCTTTGCATTCCTGGTCACATTGACCGTCAGCGTGCCCGTACTGCTGCCCGCTACCGGCGGTACGTAATTCGCCGTGATGGTGCAGTCGGAGCAATCCGGCACCGGGCCAATCTCGTACTTCTCAATGGCGGCCTTGATCTCGTTGCGCCGCTTCTCCCAGCTGGAAAACGACGTGTCGCGCGTTCCGTCTGCGAAGACGAAGGGGTCCGGCAAGGGCCGAATGATCGGCAACTGAGCAAAGCTGGGGAAGGTCGGCGCTGGGTAATTCGCGCCGGTATTCGCCATGCTATAAACCAGGGGAGTGCTCGAGTCACCGGACGTGTTTTCCTGCGCGACGGCCGCCGCTGTAGCAGCCGACACAGTCAACAGCACCAGAAGCGAGAGAAATGTCTGAGTGACATTGAAACTCTGGAGGCGGGGAGGCTTCATATTTTCCTCACGGTGGGCTCAGAGGACCCGGCCTGCTGGCCCGGTTTAGGGATGAACGTGCTCAGCGCGTCTTCGATTCGGTGCATCCGTCACCAGCCGCTGTGCCGGCGAGGCCGTAACGATGGGAGTAATGCCGCGAACTATACTCTTGATTAGTTCGTGCCGCAAACTATATGCAGCCAGAGTTTTCTCTGTCAAGAGTGCCACCTGTCCCAGGTACCGCATTCCGGTACCGATGCGCGTCGCGACTCCCGAAGTGAGATCCACTGCGGATGCACACGGCGCGCCATCGTTCGCACTGCGTATTTAATTGCCGGGAGGCACTTCCTGCGGCCGATTCAGGCGGGATGAGCAGGGCCGCCCTGCCGCTCAGCCGCGGAGCGACAAGGCGGGACCCAGGTGTCTACTGCTGATCGAAGTTCAGGTTGACGTCCGGCAGCACGGAAGTGCCTTCGAGACGAACGCCGTCCAGCTGGCGCGGATCGAGTCCGAGCGCTCGCAGGATGGTCGGCGCAACCTGGTTCGTTCCCACCGAGGTGGAGACGGAGTGGGGGCGAAACGCCGGATTCGAGAGCAGCAGCATAACGTTGGTGTCGTCATGCGCGAAGCCGCCGTGCTCGGCGAGCTTTTTGCCGCTGCCGGTGTACGTGACGCCCACGTTGGGGGTGACGATGATGTCGGGCGTACGCGGATCGGCCATGGGCCAGTTGTAGTTCAGCGCGAGGCTCGGACCGTAGTAGATCTGCCCGATGCCGGCGGTTTTCAGATTGCTCTCCAGCGTGGATACGGCCGATGTGGTGTCGGCGGAACTTTTGAGCCACAGCAGCGAGACATCGTCTTCCGTAGGTCCAATGCCGTTCGCGTTGGCCGGTGATTCAGAGAACGGCAGCAGGTTCTGGAGTAACGTGGCCGGCGAGGTTCCGTTGTTGGTTTTGCCCGGAATCGGGAAGTACAGGTTCGGATCGATGGGCGACTGGCCGTGCTTCGCCGTGATCACGATGAGCGTCGACTCCCACAGGGCGCGATCTTTGAGATGATCGATCATCTGGCCGATGGCATCGTCAACGAATTCGATCTCAGTGAGCAGCGAAGCAGTCGGCGTGCCCGCCGCATCCAGATATCCGCCGCGCGTGCCGGACTCGATCAGCTTCTGGCCAACGCTGACCGCCTGGAAATTCATGCCGAAAACGGTCGGCGTCGTGGTCGTCACTGTGCCAAGGTGATTGCGGCCATCGATCTCATGCAGGATGGCATTCACCTTCAGCTGGTCGTAGCACTGGATGTTCTGGAAGCTGTTCGTCCAGGCGGAGAGGTCGGCGCTGCCGTCCACAATCGACGAGCAGGAGGTCCCGGAGGCAGTGGTTACACCGGGCAATCCGATGACGTTGGAGTTGATTTCCGGCGAGTAGTAGTCGTTCAGCACGCCGGCGCCATTGTGGCCTGCAACGGAGGAGTACGCGGGATGTTTATCCGACCAGGCTGTATACCCGCCCGCCTGGTGAATGACGCCGAAGATGGTGTTCACGCGCACGAAATCCCACGGATACACCGGAGCGCATCCGGCTCTCGGGTCGCGGTCCATCTTCGTTGGATCGAGAGAGGCGATGCCGCCGTCCGTGAGGCTCGCTCCGGGGGCGCCGCCGTTTAGCTTCGTCTGATCGATGTCGATGCCCTCTTCATATTCCGTCGTGAAGCCAGTGGGCGGTGCTCCAGCCGTGCAGGGACCAGGGCCGTTGCCGTTGCCGGTCATCACAGCAGGACCGTCGAGCGAGCGGTCGTAGGCCACGTCGTAGTAGACGCCCATGGTGCGCGGGGTCGCGCCGGAGACGATCGTCATCAGGCCGGGGAAGGAGTCCGACGGCTTCGACGTGCTGGCGGCGACGTAGTTCACGCCCGTGGTGGCGAGCGAAGCCAGGTTCGGGCAGTAGGGCCTGCCATCATTCACGCCGGCGATGCCGTTGACGCAGTTCAGGTAATCGACCGCATGCATGCCGTCGATACTGATGAGCAGAACGTGGCGGACGGAGCTACGGTCCCAGTCATGTTCCCGGTCCTGAGCGACGGCGCCCATCGAGAGCACGAGCAAAGCAACCGAAGCAAGAACAGCGAGCGGTTTACGCATTATTTCCTCCATGGGGCAGGAGGCTAGCAATGCTGTTGAGGAGAAAAGGCTTCGGAGAGGTGAAAATCTTGTAAATTCCCGATAGCCGGCGGCGGACGTGACCAGGATCCCGCCCGCGGAATCAAACCACGGTCACCATCGCGACGCCCGCGCGGACGACCAAACCTCTTCGCGTCCATTAACCTAGAAGTATGGCCACCATCCAACAGGACGACTTTATCCAGAGCGTGGCAGACGCTCTGCAGTACATCAGCTACTACCATCCGGTGGATTACATCACCAGCCTGGCGCGGGCGTATGAGCGCGAGCAGTCGCCGGCGGCGAAGGACGCGATGGCGCAGATCCTCGTCAACTCGCGCATGTGCGCCGAGGGCCACCGGCCCATTTGCCAGGACACCGGCATTGTGACGGCGTTCGTGAAGATCGGCATGGACGCGCGCTTTGACTCGACCATGACCGTGCAGGAGATGGTGGATGAGGGCGTACGGCGGGCGTACCGGAACCCTGACAACACGCTGCGAGCCTCCATCCTGGCCGATCCGGCGGGTGCGCGGAAGAACACGCGCGACAACACGCCGGCGGTGGTCAGCATTGAAATGGTACGCGGTGGCAACGTCGAGGTCACGCTGGCGGCCAAAGGCGGCGGCAGCGAGGCGAAGTCGAAATTTGTAATGCTCAATCCCTCGGATTCCGTCGTGGACTGGGTGATCAAGACGGTGCCGACCATGGGCGCGGGCTGGTGTCCGCCGGGGATGCTGGGCATCGGGATCGGCGGCACGGCGGAAAAGGCGATGCTGCTGGCGAAGGAAGCGCTGATGGATCCGATCGACATGCGCGACCTGCTGGAGCGCGGACCGAAGAACCGGCTCGAAGAGCTGCGCGTCGAGATCTACGAGAAGGTGAACAAGCTGGGCATCGGCGCGCAGGGGCTCGGCGGGCTGACCACCGTGCTCGACGTGAAGATTCGCGATTACCCGACGCACGCGGCGAACCTGCCGGTGGCGATGATTCCCAACTGCGCCGCCACGCGGCATGCGCATTTCGTGATGGATGGCTCGGGACCGGTGGCGCTGGAGCCGCCATCGCTGAAGGACTGGCCGGAGCTAACCTACGAATTATCGAGTGCGCGGCGCGTGAATCTTGACACGGTGACCCGCGAGGAAGCCGCATCGTGGAACCCGGGCGAGGTCCTGCTGCTGAATGGCAAGCTGCTCACGGGACGCGACGCGGCGCACAAACGCCTGACCGACATGCTGAACCGCGGCGAAAAGCTGCCCGTCGACTTCACGAATCGGTTCATCTACTACGTCGGGCCGGTCGACCCGGTGCGGGAGGAAGTGATGGGCCCCGCGGGTCCGACGACGGCAACGCGCATGGACAAATTTACGCGGCAGATGCTGGAGCAAACCGGGTTGCTGGGCATGGTGGGCAAGGCGGAGCGCGGACCGGCGGCAGTCGAGGCCATCCGCGACAACAAAGCCGTGTACCTGATGGCGGTGGGCGGCGCGGCGTATCTCGTTTCAAAGGCGATTCGCGCCTCGAAGCTGCTGGCCTTTGAGGACCTCGGGATGGAGGCGATCTACGAGTTCGAGGTCAGAGACATGCCGGTGACGGTAGCCGTCGATGCGCAGGGCACCTCTGTGCATGAGATCGGCCCCCGGCAGTGGCAGAAGAAAATCCAGACGGAGTTCGCGGGCGTGCCGATTCTCGCCTGACGCCGTGTCTGGGCACGCGCGCCTTCGGCACGTCCCATGTCTCGAACAACACGAGACATGGGCACCCGAGTTCCGGATCTCACAGTGAAGATGAAAATCTCTATTTCCGACCGCGGGGCGATCGGCTTCGCTGTGGCCGGCTTCACCTTCTGGGTGCTGACGGACACCTGCATCAAGCTGGTGGGGCAGTCCTCGCTGCCCGCATATGAGGTGACGGGCTTCCTCGGTCTCTTCATCGCGCTTTTCATGGCCGCGTATGCGCTGGCGCGCGGAGAACTCCGCGAGTTGTGGCCGCACCATATGGGCCGGCAGACGTTGCGCTCGTGCCTCGATCTCGGCACGAACCTCAGCGTCGTCGTGGCGCTGCGGCATCTGAGCCTGACCCTGTTCTACATCCTGATTTTTCTGGCACCCATCGTGACCTCCGCAATGGGCGCGGTGTTCTTGCGAGAAGGGCTGACGTGGCGCAAGGCACTCGCAATCATCGCGGGGTTTGCCGGGGTGGTGATCGCCGTCGATCCCTTCGGCTCTACGCGGCAGGGTGATTGGGTGGGCTTTGCCGCGTGCATGGCATGCGTGGCGTTCTTCTCGGTCAACATGGTGTGGTCGAGGGTGCTGACGCAGACGGAACGGCCGGACAGCCTGACCTTCTTCTCCGGCGTGGTGATGGGGGCGGCGTGCTTTGGCCTGATGCTGTGGCATGCGGCGCCCCTGACGGCGCGGCTCACCGGCGGTCTGGTTGCGATGGGACTGTTCTGCGCGCTGGGCAGCCTCTTCTTTTTCGTCGCGCTCAAACACACGACCGCCGCGACCGTCTCGCAGTATCACTACACACAGTTGCTGACGGGCGCGTTGCTGGCGTATCTGATCTGGCATACGCGTCCAACGCTGTCCATGGTTCTCGGCGCGGTGCTGATTGTCGCGTCGGGACTGTACATCGCTGTGACGGCGCCGCGCTCGACGATGCCGGCAATGAGCGCGCCCGGTGTAGCTCCGGATTAATGCCCCGCGACAGCCGCTGCGCATCTGTTTGGATCAGAATGGATGCGAGGGCGAACGATGGCGCAAACACGAAAAGAAAAAGATTCGCTGGGTTTCTTCGAGGTTCCGGCGCAGGCATACTACGGGGCGCAGACAGCCCGGGCCGTCGAGAACTATCCCATTTCGGGCATGCGAGCGCACCCGCTGCTCATCCGCGCCATCGCGATGGTGAAACGCGCCGCAGCCGAGGCGAATCGTGAACTGGGCACGGTAAACGCGCGCCGGGCTGACGCCATTATCCACGCGGCGCAGGAAGTGATCGATGGCAAGTGGAACGACGAGTTTGTCGTCGACGTCTTCCAGGCGGGCGCAGGCGTCAGCTTCCACATGAACGCTAACGAGGTAATCGCTAACAGAGCCAATGAGATTCTGGGCGGCAAGCTGGGCGAGTATGTGGAAGTGCATCCGAACGACCACGTGAACTACGGACAGTCGACCAATGATGTCTTCCCCACGGCGATGCGGATTGCGGCGCTGCTGGCTCTGGAGACGCTCTACCCCGAGTTGGACGCGCTTGCGTCGGCCTTCGCGCAAAAGGGGCAGGAATTCGAGAGCGTGATCAAATCCGGACGGACCCACATGCAGGACGCGGTACCCATCCGGCTCGGCCAGGAATTTCGCGCCTATGAAATTGCGATTGAGAAGGCGAGCGAGGCGCTGCGCCAGGCTTCCGATGGATTGCGGGAGCTGGGGCTTGGCGGAACGGCCGTCGGCACGGGGCTGAACACGCATCCGGAGTACCGGAAAAAGGCCGTCGAAAACCTGTCGCGCATCTCGGAGCAGCCGCTCTTCCCTGCCGGGGATCTGCGCTGGGCTATGCAGTCGCAGGCATGCATGGCCCAGGTAAGCGGTGCACTGCGGGGGCTGGCGCTGGAGGTGATCCGGATCTCGAATGACCTGCGGCTGCTCTCGTCCGGACCGAACACCGGGTTCAACGAGATTCATCTGCCGAGCCTGCAGCCAGGATCGTCAATCATGCCCGGCAAGGTGAACCCGGTGATGGCGGAACTGGCGGCGATGGTCAGCTTCCAGGTGATCGGTAACGATACCGCGGTCGCGCTGGCGGTGCAGGCGGGGCAACTCGAGCTGAACGTCATGATGCCAACGATGGCGTACAACGTGCTCCAGAGCATCACGATTCTCGCGAACACGCTGCATCAGTTCACCGAGCGCTGTGTTGCTGGCATTACCGCGAACGAAGCGAAGTGCCGAGAATATGCGGAGAAGACCATTGCGCTGGCCACCGCGCTGAATCCGCACATCGGCTATGCCAAGGCCGCGGAGCTGGTGAAGGAGTCTGTGCAGAGCGGCCAGTCGATCGTGGAGTTGCTGCGCAGCAGGAAGCTCTTAAACGACGAGGAGATCGCGCAGGTGCTGGATCTGGAAAAAATGACCGAGGACAGGAGTCAGGAGCCCGAAAACAGGAGCTAGAGTTCAACGGCGCGAGAGCTGCTTCGTACCATGGGAAGCCACTCGCTGCCATGCGCGCAGACCGAAAGCTCGATTTTTGCGCAGCTTCCACAGCGCGATCGAAACACCGAACCAGACCACGGTGGCGGCGGCGATGACGAGGGCGGCGTTGTGACGCGGCAGAAAATACCAGAGCAGCGCCGCGAATGCTACGAGCCCAAATGCTCCGAGCATCGCTCCCGCGGCGTCCAGACTGGCCGCCATGCGCCCGCGATGAGTACCGTCGTATCCGATGCGGCGCTTACGTTCCTTTTCATGCGACTCGACCAGCGTCGCCGAGGCGGGAAAGATCGCAGGAAATGCCAGGAACAGCCCGCCAACCGTCGGGCCGTAATGTTTGGCAATGATTCCAGCCAGAACCGTCGCCGCTCCTCCAAAGATGAACCGAACCAGATACTCGTGGGGCTTTGTGGACTTCAGCGCCGAGATCCTGAACTCGACCATCAGAGCCTCCCGTCGGTCAGAGCCCAGAGGCCCAGGGAGATTCCCGCCCAAATCGGCATCGTCACAATGGTGGTCATCAGAGCGCTGATGCGCCAGCGGCGCAGAATATAGCTCGCGACGGTGGCGTACACGATGAAGGCAATGGAGGCCAGCAGCATGGAAGCCGCCTCGTGCGCGGCATACGGCTTGCCCTCTTTGTAAATCGTCAGTGTGACGGTGGCCAGCGCGACCGAAGGCGCTGCGCTGAAGAGCCCGGCAAAACTTTTGGGGCGGAGCACGTCTCCAAGCATCGCAAAGACGCTGACCACTACACCGCCCACGAGGAAGCGAACGATCAGATCAGTCATGGTTCCTGGGGACCAGGGGAATCATCGAGTGGCCCTACTGTTTATGCAGCCTTGCGAGCCTGCCGGACGAGTCGCATCGCGGCGTATGCATCTTTCGTTCCGAGCAGGCGGTACTCCTTGCCTTCCATCTTGTGGTAGTTGACGAAGAACTGCTCGACCTCTTTGATCCACTTCTTCGGCAGATCCTCGAGTTTATTCACGTTTGCGTACTGATGATTCGCCTCAGCGACCGCGACGAGCCGGTCATTGCGGGTCTTCTCCTTGCCTTCACCCTGCTCGCCTTCTATGACGCCGATCAGCCGCGCCCGAACTGCGATGCCGGGAAAAGCCGGCTCATCCATGAGCAGCAGCACGTCGATGGGATCGCCATCATCGGCCTCGGTGCGCGGCAGAAAGCCAAAATCGTATGGAAAGGTCATGCCCGCGGGCAGAACTTTCTTCATCGCAAAGATTCCCTGCTCCGGATCGTAGGCAAACTTATTGCGGGATCCGGCGGGCGTTTCGATGATGACCTGGACGAGCCCGGCCTTCTTGTCGACCGGTTTCAGACGAGTGGGGTCAGAGAGAGATTTCATAAGGATCGGTGGCGCACAGAACAGGCGCATGCGGCAACGTTAATGAGAGGTTAATTCCGCGCTAATCGTTGTCCACAGCACGAGTTATCCCCGGGGGAGTCAGGTGCGGATGGGGCAGTGCGCCATGCCTTCGCTGCCGAAAATCCGCCGATAGCGCTCGACGTCAGAAGGCGGCCCGAGAGCTTTGTCGTAATTGTCGGAAAGCTTGACGGCGGGGCGGCCGTTCACCTCGCTCAGTTTGCAAACGGTGCGTGGCGGAGCAAAGATGACGGGTGTAGGTCCGGTCTGCGGGTTGCAGTCGCGGAAGTCATTTGTCAGCAGCGTGCCCCATCCGGCGCTGAACCGGATGCGTCCCGCAAAATGCGCGTGCAGGCGCAGGATGAGATCGTCGTCAAGCGAATCGGAGGCGATGAAGAGCTTCTGCCGGGCATCGCGCCCGCGTTCGCGCAGCCACGCGATGTACTCTTCGCCGGCAATGAAGGGATCTTTGCTGTCGGCGCGCTGGCCGGTCCAGTCGGCAACCCAGTCGGGCGCGTGGCGAAGAAACTGCGTGGTGCCGTACGTATCCGGCAGCAGAATATGTAACTCTCCCTGATATGTATCCTGCCACATCTCAAGGATGCGGTACTGCGCGGTGCGCAGTTCTTTGTCGTCATTGGCCATTGCCGCGAGCCCCATGGGCAGTTCATGCGCATTGGTGCCGATGGCTTCGAGGCCGAGTTTGTAAGCCAGGTACGAATTGGAGGTGCCGGTGAAGCTCGCGCCAAGGGTCGCCGTCATCGCATTGACGACGTACTCCTGCCAAAGAAAGCTGTGACGGCGGCGCGTGCCGAAGTCGCTCACGTGCAGATCGGCCACCGCGCGCAGCCGCTCCATCTTCTCCCAGAGCCTGGCTTTCGCGCGCGCATACAGGATGTCGAGTTCGAGTTCGCTCAGGTATTTGAGGCTGGCGCGGGTGCGCATCTCGCTGACGATGGCCAGCGCATAGATTTCCCACAGCGTCGCCTCCGGCCAGCTGCCGTGGAAGCTCAGATGGAGGTGGTGATCATCGACGCTGAGGTCGTAGTCGGAGAGCCGGAAAGCGTGCTCCAGCCAGTCCAGAAAATCCGGAGTGAAGATGCCGCGCCGGCCATAGAAGGTGTTGCCGGCCAGCCAGATCAGCTCGGATTTGCTGAAGCGCAGCCGCCGCACATGATCGAGTTGAGCGCGCAGTTCTTCCGGATCGATGACGCCGGCCATCGGCGTATCGCCCTCGCGATGAATCAGCGAGAAGGTGACCTGCGTCTCTCGGAACTGGTTCCAGATGAACTGCAGCATGAGCAGCTTGTAGAAATCCGTGTCGAGCAGCGAGCGGATGATGGGGTCAAGCTCAAAGTTGTGGTTATGCGCGCGGCGGGCGAGATTGATGATCATGGGGACTGGCCGTCCAGGCAAACGCGCTTCGCGCAAATGCCGAAAAGACGGTACGTTCAGGATGACGTGGAGACTGCTGCATGTCCAGGTTGTCTCCCGGGAACTAACTGGGGAGCACCTGCGTACAGCACAGCATGAAACGGTTGATCGCCGCGGCAGGCGCGGCTTTCCTCGCCTGCACCATCGCCGGCTGGGGCGAGACCTTCGGGCATTGCGGCGACACGCTGGATGCTCCGCTGCACCCGCACGAATCGCTGACCATTGACTCCCGGCCCGCTGGGATCGAGGTGGTGGGAACGGACAAGGAAGCCATCACCGTAACGTGCAGGTCGGATGATGCGGAGATTGCCCGTCACGTGAAACTGCGGCTCACGGGCGCCAAGCTGACTATAAGCGGCACGCAGGTTCGCAACGGCAATCTGCAGATCCGGGTTCAGGTGCCGCGCAAGACAAACCTGCGGGTGATGATGCCTGCCGGTGAGGTCAAGGTGGAGGACGTGACCGGCGACAAGGACGTCGACGTATATGCGGGGCAGATCACCATCAGCTCGACGCGTGACTGGGATTACCGCAGAATCGAAGCTTCCGTGGACATCGGCCAGGTGAATGCGTCGGCGTACGGCGTGAGCAAGGGTGGATTTTTCCGCAGCTTTAGCAACAAATCGCCCGATGGCGAGTACCGTCTGTGGGCACACGTCATCACAGGCCAGATCGACCTGATAGCTCCCCAGGGTCTCGCCAAGTCGGAGTAACTGAAAGCGCGGATTAGTTGAGGAACATCGTGCGATACAGCGTGTCGCGCTGCGCCGGCCTGAATCCGGCGTCGCGGATGACGCGGCGGAGTTCCTCTTCGGTGGTGCAGTTCGACGTCCCAGCGGCGCGCACTACGTTTTCCTCGAGCATCACCGAGCCGACGTCGTTGCCGCCGAAGCGCAGGCCCATCTGCAGAACCTTCAGTCCCTGGGTCACCCAGCTGGACTGCACGTTCTCAATGTTGTCGAGGTAGAGCCGCGAGATCGCCAGCACTTTCAGGTAGTCGACGGCTGTCGCCTCCTCCCACCCTCGCCCGCCGAGCGCGGTGTTCCTGGGCTGGAAGCTCCAGGGAATAAACGCCGTGAAGCCGCCGGTTTCATCCTGCAGCCGGCGAATGACCTCAAAGTGGTTCACGCGCTGCTCCAGCGATTCCGCTACGCCGAACATCATGGTGGCCGTAGTGCGCATGCCCAGCTGGTGCGCGGTGCGGTGGACGAGCACCCAGTCCTCGGTGCTGCACTTGAGGCGCGCAATGCGATGACGCACTTCATCGTCCAGAATCTCGGCGCCTCCGCCGGGTATCGAGTCAAGCCCGGCCTCGCGCAGGCGTGCGATGGTATCACGCACGCTGAGGCCGCTGTATTCCGCAATGGCGAGGATTTCGGAAGCCGAAAAGCAGTGCAGCCAAATCTGCGGGAAGCGCAGCTTGATGCCGCGCAGCAGGCGTTCGAACCAGTCGATTTTCAGATCGGGATGCAAACCGCCCTGCATCAGCACGCCCGTTCCGCCCATCTCCAGCGTCTCCGCGATCTTGGAGTAGATCGTCTCAAAATCGAGGATGTAACCCTCGCTGGCTAACTTTCCTTTCAGCGGACGGTAAAACGCGCAGAAGGTGCAGTACTCGGTGCAGAAGTTGGTGTAATTGATGTTGCGATCGATAATGTACGTGACCACGCCTTCCGGGTGCAGCTTCCGGCGAACGGCGTCGGCTTCCATACCCAGGCCAATCAGGTCGTCAGAGCGGAAGTAATCCAGGGCTTGCTCGCGGGTCAACGCCATAAGTCTATTGTCGGGAAAAAGCACGCGCGCGTCCAGTTGGCGCGCCTGATGCAAGGCCCGAAACGCGGCTGGCCTGCAACATTTCGGACGCTGCTCGGCATCGCAGGCTGCGTAGCTGAAACTCACTCTGCGGCCCCGAAACAGGAGCTTTTGCACATGTCTCTGCCATCGGTTCGTCTTCGGCTTTTTGCCCTGGTGTTTCTCGTCACTTTGCCGCTGTCTTTGACCTGCGCCGCCCAGGATCAAAGCGCGCCTGACACGCTGGTCCTCAGCGACGGCAACACGCTGCACGGCAAGCTGGTGAAGGAAGTCGGCGGAACCGTGACGTTCCACACCGGCTCGCTCGGCGACCTGGACGTGCCATGGGCTAAGGTGAAGGAACTGCACACGGGCGAGAACTTTGCCGTCCTGAACAAGAATCTCAGGACGCGCAGCAAGGCCGCGGTTGAGCAACTGCCGAAAGGCAGGCTGGACGGGACGACAGATTCCGTCACAGTGGAGGGATCGGCTCCGATCCCCGCAAAGAACGCACAGGTCATCATCGACCAGGCGACCCTCGAAAAGGAGGTGAACCAGCAGCCGGGAATCCTGCAGGGTTGGAACGGCGCCGTAACGGCAGGCGCAACGCTGGTTCGGGCCACGCAAAACCAGTCCAGCTTTTCCGCCGCTCTGGGACTGGTCCGCACTGTACCTACCGTGAGCTGGCTGGATCCGCGGAACCGCACGCTGGCCGATTTCAACTCGTCGTTTGGCAGCATCACGCAGCCGGCTTACCGTGTCGGCGGACTCACGATTCCGGCGACCACCACTAAGTCTTCCATCCTGCATTTCGACGTGGAGCAGGACGAGTACTTGTCTTCGCGCATATTTGCGCTTGGGCAGGCGGCGTTCGATCACAACTACAGCCAGGACCTGAACCTGCAGCAAATCTACGGAGGCGGGCTTGGCTGGACAGCGCTGAAGACGCCGGCTCAGGAGGCGGACCTGAAGGCCACGATCCAGTACGAGAAGCAGAGCTTCATCACCGGCGTGGGAGGCACCAGCCAGAACCTCATCGGCTCAACGTTTTCGGTGGATTATCTGGCCAAGCTGAAGTTCGTCACGTTTACACAGAACATCGGATTTATCCCTGCCTATAACCACCCGCGCGCATACTCCGCGGAGGAAACGGACGCGCTGGCGTTTCCCGCCTGGAAAAATCTGGGCTTTTCCGTCGGGACGCTGGACAGCTACCTGAACGATCCGCCGGCTACGTTGCCCCCCACGAAGCGCAATTCGTTCCAGTTCACCATGGGCCTGAGCTACGCATTCAAGTCGAAGTATTGAGCCCTTGCGTGCCCATGGGGATAAGATGGGCTCGATGATCGCTTCGTACGTCCCTGCCGCAATTCTGCCCAGTGCGGCGGCCGTGCGCCCGGAAAGCCCGCTGACATTGGCATGGCGCCACACCGGCGCCTTCTGGGTCCAGACGGGCCTGGCGATGGCACGTCATTGGTTCGTCATCCTGGTCTGCGCCGCAGTGCCGGCCGTCGAGCGCGGCTACAGGATGCTGCGCGCCCGGTCAGCCAGGGGCGGCCACCTGGCTCTGATGGATTTCCTTGTCACTTTGTGGCGGATCGGACTCTGCGTCGTGGCGATCTGGGCCGGCACCTCCGGCCGAGAGTGGCACTCCCTGTCGGCGCGGGTGGGCGTCGCCGCCGCCTGGCAGTTCTCGCTGGAAGAGCTGGGCTCTTATTTTGCGCATCATCTGCGGATGCTCATCTGGGAACTGGTGTTTTTCGCCATTGCCTTCTGGGTGGCCGGCAAATTGCTGGACGGCCTCGTCAGGCTAACCGTCCGCACCGGCATATGGGTGCGCGAGACGAATTATCAGCAGGCCGCTGCCAGCGTGCTGCGGAACCTCATTCTCGTCCCTCTGGCGGTCATTTACCTGGTTGAGATGGCACGGCCCATCTTCCGCCAGTAGGGCTCAGGAGTCCGGGCCTGCCCCGAGATCCTTCAGGCCTTTACGCGCTGCCTTTGCTCTGGGACCGTCGGGCAGCGCACTGAGATACAGCCGATAATTCCGGATCGCCTCGTCGCGAAGATTCAGGTGACGAGCCGATTCTGCCAGTCCAAAGACCGCATCCGCATTGCTGGGATCAATGCGCGACGCCTCTGAAAAGCGGTCATAGGCGCCCTTGAAATCGCCTGTCTTCAGATAGAACATGCCTACCTGTACGTCCTTCTTTCCAAGCTTCGGCCCCAGGATCGACTGCGCCTCGCTGTTGGTCTCCGGAATGTCGAGCCCCTTCAGTCCCGATTGGCTGGAACTGTAGCTCGGGCTGGAACTGGACGAACCTGGCTGCTGACCCTGCCCGGCCGCCTTCTCCGACTTCTCTTGCGGAAAGGGATTCTGCTCGGCCGAGGGGGACTTCGGCCTGGCCTGCTCCGGCTGCTGAGGAGCCGGAGCGGACGGAGTCGCATCCTGCTCCTGCTGCTGATCCTGCTGCGCCTTCCGCGCCGCAGCCTCGGATTGTGCCTCCGGGAACGGGTTTTGCTCGGACGTGGAGGGCTTGTGCGGGGAATGCTGCTGATCGTTCTTCTTCTGCGATGAAGACGAATTCTGCTGAGCCGGCGGAGCAGACTGATCCTGCTGCTGAGCGGCCAGCGGCAGCGCCAGCAGAACGATACAGGCGACGATGGGAAAACGCGCCATCTCTCCCCAGTTTAGACGCCCTGAACCGCCTGGAGTCATGCAGCCGCATTGCCGGCCGTCAGAAGGCCGCATCCCCTCCGGCGAGCGTCCACTCGCTGTATCCTGCAATCGTATGCCGCTGATCATCCGCTCTTCGGCCATCCACGCTGCCGGTTGCTACACCACCTCGCGCATCCGCAAAGGCACGCTGGTCGTGGAATATACCGGACCACGCATGTCCAAGGAAGAAGCCGATGCGAAGTACGCCGACTCCCCGACGACTTACCTCTTCGGCATCGGCGATGGTGAGACGGTGATCGATGGACACGGCACAGCCATGTTCATCAATCACTCCTGCGATCCCAACTGCGAAACCGAGGAGATCGACGGCAAAATCTGGATCATTGCCATCCGGGACATTGCCGCCGGCGAGGAACTAACCTACGACTACAATCTCTACGACGGTGATGAGGACGAAGCGCGCTGCAACTGCGGCGCAAAAGCGTGCCGCCGCACCATGTATGCTCCGGACGAAATCCGCCGGCGCGCTCGGGCGGCACGGAAAAATCTGCGGAATATGGCAGGAAGGAATAACGGCCGTACCGCCCGGGCCTAGCTTTAGATCTGGATGCAGGTAAATTCGATAAAATCGCGTTCCTGGGCAGTTTTGCGCGCAGGTCTGCACTGAAATGCGCGCCGGGCGATGATTCTGACCGAACCCACGATACAAGCGAGATTCGGCCGCAGGCTGCGGCGGCGGGCGCTCGGTGCCTTTCTCGACGAGGCGGCCGCCGCCGTGAAACTCCGGGGTGAGGTGGCAGCCCTGCTGACGACCGACGTGGAAATCCGGCGGCTGAACCGGAGGTTCCGGAAGAAGAACAGGGCGACCGACGTGCTGTCGTTTCCCGCTGCGGAACCGCAGGCCGGCGATGAATCGACCGGCGGCGATCTGGCCATCTCCGTAGAAAAGGCGGCCCGGCAGGCGGCCGAAGCAGGGCACTCGCTGGCGATTGAGTTGCAGGTCTTGCTGCTGCACGGTGTGTTGCACCTTGCCGGCTACGACCATGAGCGTGACACCGGCCAGATGGCGCGCAGGGAGGCATTGCTGCGCCGGCGGTTCGGCCTTGAGGCTGGGCTCATTGAGCGCGCCGCAAAGAACGGAGCGCGGCGATGAGTTTGGCGTCGGCTTTCCTGATTGCAGCGTTGCTGATTGTGCTGACCTTTGCGTCGTACATCGACCGCCTGTATTCGGAAATGGGCAAGTTTCTGGCACTCGAATTTCAGGAAAACATCGATGTGTGGGAGCAGCGGATCGAACCCCGGCTGGGGATGAACCGCGACCGGATCGCCCTCTCCGCGGCCGTGCTGATGAATTTGTCTCTGGCATTCCTCACGCTGATCTTCGGAATGCTGCTCTTCGAACGCAGCGGGAACTCGCGCGGTCCGGGTGCGGCCGAGATTGGGCAGGTCGCGTTGGGTATCGTGCTGGTCATCGTCATCTTCAATCGGCTGCTGCCCTTCGCTTTTTTTACGCGGACCCGTGGCGCCTGGTTCGTGCGCTGGCGATGGTTGCTCCTGCTGCTGCTGTGGCTCGTGCTGCCTATTACGCTCTTTCTGCAGTTCCTGCTGTCGATTGCCGCGCTGGCCGAGACCCGCGGGCCCGTTCACGCCGAGAACACGCAGTCTGAGGCTGTGGAAGCCCTGATCGAGGCAGGCGAAGAGGAAGGCATTATCGAGGAGAGCGACCGTGAGCTGGTGCGCTCCGCCGTGGAGTTTGGCGACAAGATCGTTCGCGAGGTGATGACGCCTCGCCCGGCGATGGTTGCCGTTTCCGGCAGCACCACGCTCGAGCAGTTCCTCGAGGTGATCCGCGCGCGCCCATTCTCGCGTGTTCCCGTGTATGCGAACACGCTGGATAACGCCACCGGGATCGCCTTCGCACACGACCTGCTGCATATCACGGATGTCGAAGCGCGCACCAAAACCGTCGCTTCCATCCAGCGGGAGGCCACATTCGTGCCCGAGACCAAGAAGGTCAACGAGCTTCTGCGGGAAATGCAGCGCGAGAAGCAGCACATGAGCCTGGTCATCGACGAGTACGGCGGCGTAGCGGGCCTGGTGACCATTGAGGACCTGCTGGAGGAGCTGGTCGGGGCCATCCGCGACGAGCATGAGAAGGAAGACACTGCCATCGTCAAGGAGCCAGGCGGTGCCTGGGTCGTCCCGGGAAATCTGGAAATCGACCGCCTCGAGGAGATGCTCGGCGACCTGGACATTCCGCAGGATGTCGAGGCAACGACTGCCGGCGGACTGGTGAGCGAAACGGCGGGAAGAATACCGCAGTCCGGCGAAGTGGTGGAAGGGTTCGGCCTGCGATTCGAGATCGTTGCCTCGACCGACCGGCGCGTGAATCGCCTGAGGATTTCGCGGCTGGCCAAAGCTGCATAATCAGAAGCGATGAAAATGCGGTCAGGATTCGTGTCTGTGATTGGGCGGCCGAACGCCGGCAAGTCCACCCTGGTGAATGCGCTGGTGGGCGAGCGAGTGGCGATTGTCACCAGCAAGCCGCAGACCACGCGCACGCGCATTCACGGAATGGTGGAAGTGCCAGAGCGCAAGGGCGTGCATCCTCAGGCGCAAATTGTCTTCGTCGACACGCCGGGAATCCATCAGGGCAAGACCCAGCTGGACCGCAGCATGATGCAGCAGGTGCACGAGGCGCTGCAAACGCGCGACGTAGTGCTACTGGTGATCGATGCGGTGCGAAAGCGCGCCGACAGCGACGAAGCAACGCTGAAGCTGGATCGCGCCAGCGAAGAAGCCCTGGCGTTTGAATTGGTTCGCAATCTGGACTGCCCGGTTTTCCTTGTCATCACCAAGATCGATCTGGTCCCGAAGGAACAGCTGCTGCCACTGATTGACGGCCTGAGCAAGCTGCACAATTTCGTCGAAGTCATTCCGGTCTCCGCGAAGAAAGGCGACGGCCTCAAGGTTCTGCTGCATAAGATCGCCGAGTACCTGCCCGACGGACAGCGCTGGTTCCCGAAAGATCAGTTCACGGATCAGCCGGAGCGGTTCCTGGTGGCGGAGCTTATTCGCGAACGCGTTCTGATGGAGACCGGTGAAGAAGTGCCCTACGCCACGGCCGTAGTGGTGGAGCGCTTCGAAGAGCCGGAAGTTACGTCACCGGCGCGGGGGAAAAAGACGGCGAACAAACCTCCGGTGACTCGGATCTCGGCCGCGATTTACTGCGAGCGCCCGGGACAGAAAGCCATCCTGATCGGCAAAGGCGGCAGCAAGCTGAAGGAAATCGGCACGGGTGCGCGGCAAGCTATCGAAGCGATGCTTGGAACGCGAGTTTACCTGGAATTGCACGTCCTGGTGCGAGAGAGCTGGCGAGATTCCCGCGTTTTTGTCGAATCACTGGACTGGCGAAAACAATTGCAGGACCTGGCTGACCGAGAGAGCACAAAAACGGAATAACGTACCGAGGTTGCCAGCCAGGCCGGAGCTCCTGCGGCAGGTACTTCTACACTGGGCGGCGGAACTGCCGCGGTTGACGATGCGGACCAGGGAAATATTGCGGCGGTAACTGGATGGCGCTCGCGCCGTCCCATAGTTGTACAGCAAGCCACGGTGCGAGTTACGCGGGACCTAGATTGCTCACTGGATCACCTGGGAATTGCAAACAGGCTTTCACAGAAGTGACACAAACCGTGAATTTGCGTCCAGGTATCAAGGTTGCACGTCAAAAAATACGAACAGAAAATTCAGCAAACCCTTTGTAACAATTCGCGCGGTTTGCTATGGTAAGTAGGTTCTGTCCGTTCCCCGAATAGGTTAAAGGCAATTCAAGAGAGAAAAAATGACCCGCGAAGAACTTATTGCTGCCGTCGACGAAGAGATCAGCCGCCTGGAAAAGGTCCGTTCCCTGCTGCAGAGCACGGGCGGCTCCCGTATCTCGACTTCCTCCTTTGGAAACCGGCCCCGCCGCAAACGCGTGCTGAGCGCCGAAGCGCGCGCCCGCATTGCCGCCGCACAGAAGCGCCGCTGGGCGAAGCAGAAAGCCGCTCAGAACGCCAAGAAGTAACAAGCTTCAGCGAACGAATGCCCCCGGCGCGGCGCCTCCACACGCCGCGCCTGTGACATGGCGTTGCCTGAATGCCTGCCATCGTCTCTAACTGCCTTCGCTCTTGTCCGGACTACCGTCGCAGATAGGCGTCCGTCCCGGCAATCCAGTCTGCGCGTGGTGGCGTAAAGACGTCCAGATCAATCGTGTCTTCGACCGCTTCGGCCTTGTGCGGCAGGTTACTGGGAATCACCAGGACCTCACCCGCGCCGACGGTAATCACTCGTCCATCGCCGAGCGTGAACCGCAACGCTCCTTCCAGGATGTAAGTGATCTGCTCATTTTCGTGGAAGTGTTCGGGCACGATCGCGCCTTTGCGCAGAAACAGACGCGCCAGCATCGTGCGTTCTCCATACACAAACTGGCGATCGATGAATGGATTCAGGTGGTCGACTGGGATAGTTTTGAAACTGGTGTACTGCAGCTTGTCCTGATCGATTGTCAAAGCCCCTCCATATTCCGGCCTCTGCCCGCCCTTCTCAGTTCCGGAGGCTCACGCCGCCCGCCGGTAAGGTCCGAACGTCTCGACTATCATAGGGCCCATGGAAACCGGACTGAAAGGGCGTGTCGCGATTGTGGCGGGATCGAGCCAGGGCCTCGGCAAAGCGATTGCCCTCGCCTTTGCGGCAGAAGGAGCCCACGTAGCGCTGTGCGCCCGGCGGGGCGACGTCCTGAACCAGGTAGCCGACGAGATTCGGAGCCGGTACCGGGTCGAGACGCTGGCGCAGGCGCTGGACGTGAGCGACGACGCTACCGTGCGCGCATTTGTTGATGCTGCGCAGAGGGAGTTCGGACACGTGGATGCATGCGTGCCCAATGCCGGCGGTCCGCCCGCCAAGCCGTTTTTGGCCACCACCATGGACGAGTGGGAGCGCGCCTGGCAGCTCAATCTGCGCTCGGCCGTGAGCTTCTGCCAGGCCGTGCTGCCGCACATGCAGCAGCAGCGCTGGGGACGCATCGTGACCCTGACCTCCTACACGGTGAAGCAGCCCGTGCCCGAACTGGTGCTGTCGAACACCATTCGGGCCGGCATGATGGGGCTGGTGCGCTCGCTCGCTGGTCAGTTCGGGAAGGACGGTATTACCGTGAACAACGTCGGGCCGGGATTCACGGCGACGGACCGATCCAAAAGCCTGCTGGAAGGGCGCGCGAAGAATCGCGGCGTGTCGGTGGAGCAGGTGCAGGCGGAACTGGAGCGTGAGATTCCCATCGGCCGCATGGCGACTCCGGAAGAAGTAGCGGCGACGGTGGTCTGGCTCGCGTCGGAACCGGCCGCGAGCATCACGGGACAGACGATCCTGGTCGATGGGGGGAGTTATAAGGGGCTGTAGCTCCAGCCAACCGCCGACGCGTTCGTAAGCCGAGAAAGGCTGCCTGAACCGGCAGCCTTTTACTTTCCCCTACTGCTCGTTGTCCGGCCGTTTATAGGGCGTCTGGATCCAGTGCCGTGCCTCGTTCAGCGCGCCGGCGGTGTTGTCGTTGGTTTGCAGCGCCTGGCGGTATTCCTGAACGCCGCGGTCACGCTGCCCAGTCAGATCAAAGATCTTGCCAATCGCGATATGGCACCACACCTCTGTCCAGCGAGGTTCCAGGTCGCCATTGAGGGCGTCGCGATAGGCATTTACCGCGGCCTGATAGTTGCGCATCGAGAAGAGCAATTCGCCAATGCGGTAATTGGCGAGCGAGCTTTGCGGATTCGCCTTCAGCGCGTTTTGATACTGCTGCAGCGCTCCCGCGCTGTCGCCCTGGGCGGCCAGTTGCTGTCCGCGCAGGATATCCACTTTCACCTGCAGGTCGGGCGAATTCTTCAGGATCCAGTCTTCGGGATCGATCACCACGCGCCGCGGACGTCCGAAGGTGTCAATCACGTACTGTGAGTCGGTACCCACCACGTCGATACGCTTGTCGACCGTTTTGCCTTCGGTTTCCACGCGCAGCTGTACCGGCATGTTGAACAGGTCCATGTCACCCTGGACCTCGCCAATGGTGCGGAATCCCTTGTTGTTGCCGAGACGGTAAACGGCGTAGTTGTCCTTGAAGGTGGGCGCGCCGGTGCCATCGAGCCATTCCGCAAAGAATGGCGTGAGCTGCTGCTGCGACTGCTGCTCGGCAACCCGCTCCACGTCGTGCGTGGTTACGCCCTTGTCCTTGAAGTCGCTGACGATGTTGCGCAGAATCTTCGCGAAGCTGTCGTCGCCGACTTCCCAGCGCAGCATGTGGTACACCAGGGCGCCTTTGTCCAGCGTCATGGACTGGAACTGCGGCGAGTACGCCGGCAGCGTTCCTGCGCTGGCCAGCGGGATGGTGTCGTAGGCCAGGGCGCCGGCGGAGACGTCCTGAACAGCGGTGTTCAGCGCCGCGTGTCCCTGATCGTCCTCGAGGTACATCAGCTCGCCGTAACGGGCCATGCCGTTGGTAATCCAGGAATCGTTCAGCGTCGCCGGGCTCACCTCGCTGCCCCACCACTGGTGTGCCATGGTGTTGGCCAGCAGACGAAAGGCGTTCTTGCCGCCGATGTAGTTGCCGCCGACTGCAGCGATCTCTGGAGCCCAGGCGGCCGGAACCGTGTCATCCGGCAACTCGACAACATTGAGCTGGGTCGATTCAGGGATCCCGAAAGTGCTGGTGAAGTAGGCGAACTCACGCAGGGCCGTGCCAGCGTAATCGGCCGCCGCCGCGTGGTGGGCCGCCGTCGTATAGACCTTGATGTTGGTTGCACCCTGCACTGAAACCGGAGCTTCAAACTTCCCCACGATGATCGTGCCTGGGAAGCCGGGCTTATCCCAGTTGAAGTCCCACTGCTCCTGGCCATTAGCCGCGGGTTTCGGCTGGCCCTGGCTGCCGCTGCCGATCACGCGATATCCGGTCGGCGCCTTCACATGAATCTGCGCGGTGAAGCGATCGGTGGTGTAGCCGGTCATCGGGAACCAGCGGGCAGCATAGAGCAGATACGTGATCGGGTCGCCGACATAAGCCAGCTTCAGCCCTTCCACCGGCCCTCCTTCGCCGTTCTCCAGCTGGCCGGAGTAGTGGAACGTCCACGTCGCCGATTGTCCCTTCGGCACAGCAGCTGCCGGCGTGACCACCAGCGTGGCGTTCGGGCCGCGCTCGCCATTCAGGGTTGCGCCGCTCGCGTCCGTTACCTTATCCACCTTGAGCGCGCCGTGGAGATCGAAGGTGACCGTCGGCAGGTCCTCGAGAGGTGTGAAGCTGACCTGGGCCGTCGCATCGAGGGTGTGATCCTTTGGCTGGATGGTGGCGTCGATCGTGTATGCCGTGATGTTCAGCGTGGGCTTGGCCGGAGCGGCCTGGGCGCGAGCGGTGCGTGGGACGGCGCAGGTGACCATCAGGGCCAAAATGGCCGCGAAACTGGGGACAGGAGCGAACCGCCGGAGCGCGTGGCCGCGGCGCAAAGTGGGTATTTCATGGGTCATGGAACCGGGCTCTGTCTTTCCTCTAAGGTGGTCGAATGGTACAGGATTTGCCTGGTCACCTCGGCGACGCGGGCAATGGCGCTGCCTTCGCTGTGCAGCATCTCTCCGACTTTTCGCAGGCTGGCTTGCATGTGCGAGCGCGCCTGGTCGTCCTCCAGAAGTGGCATCAGGTATGAGACGACGCGTTCCGCCGTAAAGTCACCCTGAATCAGTTCGGGTACGATGCGTTTTCCCGCAATCAGGTTCACCATAGCCACGTGAGGCACGTCGATGACGCGTTTTGCCACGGCGTAGCTCAGTGGCGAAATCCGGTACACCACCACAAACGGATTCCCGATCAGGGCTGCCTCTACGGTCGCCGTCCCGCTGGCTACGACGCTGGCTCTGGCGTGGTGCAGGACGGCGCGGGCGTCCTCGACCAGAGTGATGCGCGGCGGATTTGGTTGCGCCGCCAACAAATCGGCCAGCACGGCTCGAATGTGGTCGCGCTGGGGGGCGGTGAGGGTTGGGGCCAGGGGCAGCAGGAAGTCAAAATCTCTGTGCATCAGGGCCGCTGCCCGGACCATCTCCGGCAGGTTCAGCCGAACCTCCTTACCCCGGCTGCCCGGCAGCAGGCCCACCCAGGTTTTGGACGGATCGATGCCCGCCTGGCGAGCGAACTCCCCCCGCGAGATCGCGGGAGCGGGCAGTTCGGCCAGTGGATGCCCGACGAACTCGGCGTCGACGCCGTGATCGTGATAGAAGCGTTCCTCGAAGGGGAAGATGACCAACATCCGGTGGACGTAACGCTGGACGCTGCGGATGCGGTGCTTCTTCCAGGCCCAGAGCTGCGGGCTGACGAAATAAATCACCGGAACGCCCTGGCGGCTGAGATGCTTCGCCAGCGACAGGTTCACGTCGGGAAAATCAATGAGGATGGCAACGTCCGGCCTTTCCGCGGCGATGGAGGCACGCAGGCGGCGGTATTCGCGGTAGATCCGCGGCATGTGGCGGACGACTTCCGTGATCCCCATGACCGCCACGTCTTCGGCGCGCACCACGGGCCGAAAGCCGAGCGCCGCCATGCGCCGGCCGCCGAGGCCAAAGAACTCCGCATCGGGCTCCAGTTCTCTGAGCGCGGCGATGAGCAGCGTGCCGTAATGCTCGCCGCTGGCCTCGCCGGCGCTGAGAAAAACTTTGGGTCTCGCGGAGAAATTCATGGTTGGGTTCGTGGCATTCCGGCTCGCCGCAAGGGGCCAGACCTGCATGGCTGCTTTGCCTTCGAGTGTATCTCTTCCGCTATGCTGGCCCCATGCTCACACGACCCGGAGTGCTTCTGCGCCTGGAAGGGCTGTTCGTTTTGGTGGCTGCGCTAACCATCTATGCCACGCTGTTGCACGGGCGGTGGTGGATCTTCGTTGTCTTCTTCCTCGCTCCGGATCTCTCTCTGCTGGGCTATGCGTTGAAGGACCGGCCTGGACTTGCGGCGGCTCTCTACAACTCCGCACACACCTATGTTCTACCCCTGATCCTGGCGCTCGCCGCCTGGACAGCCGGTTGGCGTCCAGGCGAAGTCGGAGCCGTCATCTGGGCGGCGCACATCGCCTTCGACCGGGTGCTGGGGTTCGGGCTGAAATATCCGCAGTCGTTCAAAGAAACGCATATCCAGGTGGCGGACGCTGGAAGGCCGGTCGCATCGCTACCGGCAGTGGCCAGGTGAGCGACCTCAGTCCATCGCCAGCGAAGGTGTGAGCCCGCTCGCGGCCTCGCCCACTTCCTGGTCCTTGTACTGCAGCTGGTACAGCTTCCAGTAAATCCCGCGCAGCGCCAGCAATTCCTGGTGCGATCCCATCTCGCGCAGTTGGCCGCGGTGCATCACCAGGATCACGTCAGCGCGCTGCACCGTGGAAAGCCGGTGCGCGATCACGACTGATGTCCGGCCCGTGACCATGCGCTCCAGCGCCGCGCGGACGCGGAATTCCGTGTCGGTGTCCACGCTGGAGGTCGCCTCGTCAAGAATGAGGATCCCGGGACGGTGCGCCAGTGCGCGGGCGAAGTTGATCAGCTGCTTTTGCCCGGTCGAAAGACCGGCTCCGCGCTCGCGCAGCGGCTCCTGATACGCCGCCGGCAGCGTGCAGATGAAGTCATCGACGTTGACCTGCTCAGCTGCCAGCCGCATCTCCTCGTCAGTGATGGACTGCGTGCCGAGTCGAATATTGTCCGCGACCGTGCCGCTGAACAGAAACGGATCCTGCAGCACGACGCCAAAGCGCTGCCGCAGCTTCAGCAAGTCCTGCTCGCGGACGTCGACTCCATCCACCAGCACCTGTCCGTGCTGCACGTCGTAAAAGCGCATCATCAGGCTGGTGATGGTGGTCTTCCCCGCCCCGGTGTGTCCGACGATCGCGGCGGTCTGGCCCGGTTCAATCGCGAAAGAGACACCGCGCATCACCCACTCAACGTCCGTCATCGCCGCCAGATCTGCAGGCGTGGCGGAGGCAATCCTGGCCGCTGTTTCCGAATCGAGCCGCTGATAGGTAAACCAGACGCTGCGGAACTCGATCCGGCCGGAGCCATCCCCGAGTTTCGGATGGGCCGGCGAAACGATCTCCGGAGCAGTGTCGAGCAGCTTGAAGATGCGCTCGCTGGCGGCCATGGCGGCCTGCAGGATGTTGTACTTCTCGCTCAGGTCCTGGATCGGCCGGAAGAACCGCTGCGCATACTGCATGAAGCCGACTAGGGTACCAAGCAGGACCGTGTTCCGCAGCACTCCGCCGCCGCCCAGCCAGATGATCAGTGCGATGGCGACTGAGCTGAGCAGTTCGACGGCAGGATAGTAGAGCGCGTAGGCAAGGATGTTGTCCTTAAACGCCTCGAGGTGCACGCGATTGATCGCCGAAAAGTCGCGGAAGGCGCGCTGCTGCCGGTTGAACAGCTGCACCAGCGACATGCCCGTCACGTATTCCTGCGTGAAGGCGTTGATCCGCGCAATGGCGACGCGAATCCGCCGGTACGACTCGCGAACATACTTGCGGAAGATGCGCGTCACCACAAGGATCAGAGGTAGTACGGAGAACGCCGTCAGTGCCAGCCACCATTTCATCCGCAGCATGACGAAGACGATCGCCGCCAGAACGAAAACGTCTTCGAAGATCGCGAAGACGCCGGAGGTGAACATGTCGTTCAGCGCATCGACATCCGTGGTGAGGCGCGTGACCAGCCGGCCGACGGGATTGCGGTCGTAGAAGGCGATATGCATCCGCTGCAGGTGGCGGAAGATCTGGCTCCGCAGATCGAACATGACTTTCTGGCCGGTCCACTGCATGAGCCAGGTCTGCAGCGCCTCGAGCGCATAGCTCAGCAGCAGCGCCCCAAAGTAGATTGCCGCCAATTCGGTGATTCCCGTGGCTGCTCCGCCGCTCGAGTACGAGGTCAGCCAGTGGGCGATCCAGGGATGTCCGGCGATGCCGCGCGCGGCCTGTTCTGCAGCTGCCTGGGGCGTTTTCTGGATGGCCGGAGTCAGGTAGAGGTCCACGGCCACCATCGTCAGCCAGGGGCCGAGAACATCCGCACCCGCCTTAATGAGGATCGCGACGATCGAGGTGATGCAGGCCCATTTGTAGGGGAAGAGGTAGCGGATGAGGCGCCGCATGAGACGGCTGTCATAGGCTTTGCCGAGGACTTCTTCTTCCTGATGGGCGCTCGGTTTGGGCGGCGGCGCGGCGGCTGCGGCAGCGGCTGCAGCCTGCGCACTGGGCTGGCCGGACTGGCCGGGCTGCGTCGACGGGTTCGTCTGGGGCTCTGAACCGGGCATGTCCGCTGCTTCTATCTTAGCTGGCGGCAGTCGTCTGAAGTGCGGCAGGGTCGCTTCGGACCGGGCGCTTAGACCAGGCTGGCGTGGCCGCGAGCGGAGAACCGGGCCAGCAGCCGCTGCTGCACGAGGTTCAGACCAAACAGCCAATAGCAGATCGCAAATATGACCAGAGTTCCCACCACACCGACCGCGGCCTGATCGACCGAGCCGTGGCGGCGCGAGTACTGTACCGCCTCCATACACGCCGGGAGAGCCAGGCCCACCACCCCGGCGAGCTTCAGCACCGGAGTCATGGTTATGGACGCGTCGGCATGGAAGAGCTTTCTGTTTTCGAAATAGAGAAGCGCCATCTGAATTGACTCAGAGACAAGCCACGTCACCATGAATCCATTCAGTCCAAACCACAGCGTCATTGGGATGCTGATCGCGATCATGAGCAGGTTGCCCCAGAAAACGATGTGCGCGAGCCGGTAATGGGTGTTTGTCGAGAACTGGAAGAACTGCTTGTGCTCGCGCATGCTCATCACGCCGGAAACGAGAGCCATCAGCGCATACGGCCACGGATCGAAAAGGCCGGATTTGTGCAGCCACACACGAATGAGCAGCGGCGCGCACAGAAATGTGCCCAGGTTCGCCACCGGAATCAGGGAGAAGACAACCCGCTCAGAATAGTGGAAGATGTCGAGCAGTTTCGCCATGTCGCCGCTGCCGAAGCTGAAGGTGATTTCCGGGGCGATGGCATTGGTGATGACGGACAGAATCCGACGCGCCATCGAGAATACGGTGCGGCTGATCGTAAACAGCACAACGATTTCCGG
>DASYYN010000009.1:0-47815 GCA_035933815.1 Acidobacteriaceae bacterium | reverse complement strand
CGCGCCCGGCTGCTACACTTTTCCACGTTGCTGACGCTGCGGGAGACCAGGAGAGAGCATGAGATTCAGCGCGTTTGAACAGGCTGCCGCCGAGGCCAGCTATGGAATGCACGAGATCGATACCCAGCTGGAGCAGCTCAGGGGGCAGCTGGAGCAAATCAAGGTTCAGATGGTGCAGCTGCAGTCGAAACGGAATCTGCTGGACAAGCTCTCGCAGGAACTCCTCCAGCTGAAGCCCGAGCGCATGGCGCCAACCCAGCCCACATTCGCACCCGCTCCCGCTGCCGGAGTCGATCGCGCCGAGGCGCCGCCGCAGCCCGTGGAGCCGCCCCGCACCCTGCGGGAGACATGGGCCACGCCCGCGCCCGAGATACCAGACAAACTCCCGCTCGAATCCATCCTTCGCGCTCGCGGATGAAGCGGTCAGCCGCCGGTAGCCGATAACCCGCAAATTAGGGAACACGCAAAAGCAAAAGCCTCGCCCCGGCGAGGCTTCTTTCTTTACCGCTGTATGCGGTTGCCGCACCGTATTCGCTGCTCCACCAAAGATCAACAACTTGCCGTACCCCCTCGCGCGTAAAGTGCGCCGATCGAGCGGGATGCCGGACACTCAGCCGGCTTTGGTCCCAAAGCGCATCTGCAAGCCGTCTCCTCGATCAAGTACAGTGGTTAACGCAGAAGAGGCCGGCTGCGGCGTCGCCCGCGCGGTTCGGCCCGGCGGAACGAAAGGGAGGGAGATGAAGGGGCGGGCCGTACGCGTGCTGGTGGCACTCCTGATTTTCAGCGGCATCGCTGCAGCTCAGGAGATGGAAACCGAGCCTGCAACCACAGCCCAACAGAAGTCCAGGTCGGCGATGACTCCCCAGCAGCGCGCGGCCGCCACGCGCGCCTTTCTCGGACTCGGGCCACCGCCCGACCGGGCAGCGGCTGCCCTGGGAGCGCCTCTCTTCCAGCGCGACTGCGCCTTCTGCCATGGACCGCGGGCGCGCGGCGCGACGGGTCCCAACCTGATCACCTCGGACGTGGTGCTGGACGATATCCACGGCCAGGACCTGGTTCCGTTTCTGAAGAAGGGCCGTCCCGCGAAGGGGATGCCGGCCTTCGCCAACGTGTCCGACGACCAACTGAAAGAGCTTGCTGAGTTTCTGCACGTGCAGGTCGAGGACGTCGCCAACCGCGGCGCCTATCACGTGCTGAACATCGTGGTTGGCAATGCCGTGCGCGGGCAGGCGTATGCGGCGGCGCACTGCGTCTCGTGTCACAGTCCGACCAGCTTCGCGCACATCGCCGCACGCTTTCGCTCGCCGGAGCAGTTGCAGCGCGGCTGGGTCTGGCCTTCGCGGTCCAAAGATCCGGCGCTGGCCGTGACGGCGACCGTCAGGCTACCGAACGGCAGCACGGTCGCGGGGCGAGTGACCGAGGTCAGCGATTTTCGCATCACGCTGGTCGATGACAAGGGCCGCACCCATGCAATCGACCGTACTCCCGGCGTACAGGTGGACCTGCACGATCCACTCGCGGCGCACCAGACGATGATCACGAGCCTGACGAATAGCGACCTGCACGACGTGACGGCCTGGCTGGAGACGCTGCGGTGAAGTGGATCCAGGCATTCGGCGCATTGGTGGCAACGGCCGCGCTGTCAACGGTCGCGCCGACGACGCCGCACGTCTCGCTCGATCCGAACGACCTCGGCAAGCCTCCGGTCAGCGCCTGGCCCACTTTCAACGGCGACTACAGCGGACGCCGCTACAGCACCCTGACTCAGATCGGCCCCGGCAATCTGAATCAGCTTGCGCCCGCATGGACCTACCGGATCACCAGCGTTGGAGCGCAGCGTGGCGCGCCCGTTCCGGTGATCAAATGCACGCCGCTCCTGGTCGATGGAACGCTGTACATCACCATTCCCGATCATCTGTGGGCGCTCGATGCGCGCACCGGGAAAGAATTGTGGCACTACGACTGGGTCGATCAGGGCGGCCACCTGATCGGTCAGCGCGGCGTTGGCATCTGGAAGACGACTGTTTTCTTTCAGACGCCGGATAACTGGCTGATTGCTCTCGATGCGAACACCGGACGGGAGTTATGGCGCAGGCACTATGCCGATGCGCGCAAGCAGTACTTCTCGACCTCGGCGCCACTCGTCATCCGGAACCACCTCATCGTGGGAGTAGGCGGCGATGCCATGGATGTGCCGGGCTTTCTGGATTCTTTCGATCCGGCGACCGGCAATATCCAGTGGACATGGTGGTCCACTCCGCGCAAAGGTGATCCTGCGCTGAAGACCTGGCCCAACGAGACGGCATCGGATCACGGCGGCGGCATGACCTGGATGCCCGGCACGTACGATCCCGAACTGAATCTGCTGTACTGGCCCACTGGGAACACCAACCCGGTCTTTGCCGGGCAGGGCCGCCCTGGAGCCAATCTGTGGACGGAGTCCATCGTTGCTCTGGATGCAGATACGGGGAAGCTGCAATGGTACTTTCAGGTCTCGCCCCACGATACCCACGACTTCGATAACACGACGGCTCCGGTTCTGGTCGATAAGGTCGTGAATGGCCATCCGCGCAAGCTCCTGGTGCAGGCGGCGCGCAACGGCTTCTTTGTCACGGTCGACCGAGTTACCGGGAAATATCTGGTCGTCAAACCCTATGTTCCCCTCGACTATTTCTCCGGGCTGTCGCCGCAGGGGGAGCCGATACCCATAGCGGACAAGGACCCATCGGTCGGTGGCTCGATCAATATCGTGAACGCAACCAACTGGGAGGCTCCGGCGTACAGCCCCAGGAGTGGGTTGTTCTATGTCAACTCGGTGGAAGGGAAGGCGATCTACTATCTCACCGACGACAGCCCCAATCCCTCCGGCTATGGCGGCACAGCCGCCGGCATTGGACCTTTTGAGCGCGTGCTGCAGGCGATCGATCCGCTGACGGGCAGAACCGTCTGGCGGCATGTGTATCCGAACCTGAATGACGCCCCGACCACCTTCGGCCCGAGCATCCTGACGACCGCCAGCGATCTGGTCATCACCGGCGATGACCAGGGCAATCTGATTTTCTACTCCGCTGATAACGGGCAGATCCTGTGGCATCGTGAACTCGGCGCCCCGGAATCCGGCGGGATCATCACCTACATGCTGGATGGGAGACAGTTTATTGTTTTCGGAGCGGGCGACAGTCTTTATGCATGGAGCCTGCCGGAGCAGGCAGCGCCCGGCAAGGCGGAGTGAGCCGGGAGCAACTCCCACAAGGAGAAGTGTGGATGAACGCTGATCTGACAGGCCGCACGGCAGTCATTACCGGCGGAAGCCGCGGTCTGGGCGAGGCCATGGCCAGGGCGCTGGCCGCGGCCGGAGCAGCCATCGCGCTGGTGGCCCGCGACGCGAAACGCCTGGACGCGGTGCGACATTCCATCGCCGCGAACGGCGGAACCGCCGAGGGCTTTGCCGCCGACGTGACGCGCGAGGATGAAGTAGCCGGCGCCGCCCGAGCCATCCAGAAACGGTTCGGATCTCCGCAAATTCTGATCAACAATGCCGGCATCAACATCCGAAAGAACCTGGTGGATTTCACGCTGGAGGAATTCCGCAGCGTACTGGATGCGAGCCTGACGTCAACCTTCCTGATGTGCCGGACCTTTGTGCCGGGCATGAAAGGCACCGGCTACGGGCGCATTCTGAACATGGCATCCATCATGGCCCATGTTTCGCTCCCCGGCCGCACCGCCTACTCCGCAGCGAAATCCGCGCTGCTCGGTCTCACTCGTTCGCTGGCACTCGAACTCGCAGGCGACGGCATCACCGTCAATGCAATCAGTCCGGGCCCCTTCGGAACCGACATGAACACCGCAGTGATGAACAATCCCGAACTCAACGCACAGTTCCTCGCTGGTCTGCCGGTTGGGCGCTGGGGCAAGGTGGAGGAAGTTGGCTCGCTGGCATGTTATCTCTGCTCGGAAGCCGCGGCCTTCATCACTGGAACGGACATCCTGATCGACGGCGGCTGGACCGCTCGATAAACGCCGAATTCCTGATCCGGGATTATCGGGGTGTTGGCGTCGATTCGCTGCCCGGCAAATGAGGCGGCACAGTATTCAGCAGGGAATCGACGGGCTTCTTCGCGGCCCAGGCGATCCCGCGCAGGAGCATCTGCTGGATCTGGTAATTCGCGAAATTCGCGTACTCGTGCCCCTGCATCCAGACGAACGCTCGCGCCGGCAGACCGCCGGGCAGCGTGTGCTCGTACGTCCAGATCTGCGGCACCACCTCGCCCTTGTGGCTCGCGGCGCTCGGCGTGCCGGGGATCACCGTCGTCGCCAGCACATGAATGCCGGGATCTTTCGCCCAGGTCATGTTGAAGAATGCTTCATCCCAAATCGTGATGTTCGTCATGCCCTTCATGATGGGATCGGCGGAGTCGGCAATGGTGTAAGCGATGGGCGCGCCGAGCGTGTAGTTCACTTCTCCATGTTTCTTCCCGCCGCCCACCAGCGTGGCGAAGTACGCCGGATCAGGACCACAGAGCGAGTCGTGCAGGCTCACCAGGCCCCCGCCGCGGTGGATATATGCCTCGAGCGCGGCCTTCTCCTCGTCACTGAGATAGCCGGCATCGCCCTTGTAGATGATGACCACGTCGGTGTGTGCCAGATCGGCCGCGCGCGGTCCGTGCAGAGCGCCATCGACCATCGCGCCATGCTCGGTGAGGATTTTGCTCCAGTCCGCCAGAAACTGCGGATAGTCATGCTGCCCGGCCAGATGCGATTTCAAACCAGCCCAGATGTAAATATGCATGCCATTGGGATTTTGACCCCGCTCGCGTTCCGCTACGGGACGCGGAGCCGGTACGCCGGCGGAATTCGTTCTCTGCGCACAGGCCGGCCGCACCAAAACAAAGCTGAAGAAGACCAGACAGACCAGAGCGAACACTTCGACGAGCGGCAGAGCGGCTGCTTCAGATCGTCTCCGCCGTTCCAACCTGAATACCGGAGCGGCCTGTGTCTGCCGATTCTCGCAGCGTAAGACTCGGGAGCGGATGACCACGAATGACAATCTCCTGAAGGCGGCGAATTCTGGCGCGGGATGTTGCGACGGAACCAGAGATACGCGCTCGGCGTGATCCCGTCAATCCAAACGCCATCTTTCGCTCTGTATAATTGCCGCTATTCATGTCACTCGTTTCCGCGATGAGACGCGGCCTCTGCATCACAGCGCCATGAGAAGAGGACCGTCGATCGTAGCAGTGTCTTCTCTGTTCGCTGCGATTGTTCTTTGGAGCGCGGCCCGGGGCCCGGCGCAGTCTCCGCCGTCTGGGTCCGCGATGGTGCCAGGCAACTTTGCAGATCGCACTGCGCAGACCGGTGTGCATTTCCTGCACCGTGCACCGCACACGACGAAGAAGTACCTGATCGAAACCATCGGTTCCGGCGTTGCCCTGCTCGATTACGACAACGACGGGCGGCTGGATATTTTCCTGGTGAACGGCGCGGAGCACGGCGATCCAACGCCCAAAGACACCATCCCGCAAAAGACAGGACCCGAGTACTGGAACCGCCTCTATCACCAGAAGCAGGACGGCACGTTTGAAGACGTGACCGAAAGAGCCGGGCTTAAGGGCAGCGGCTACGGGATGGGCGTCGCCGCCGGCGATTACGACAACGACGGTTACGAGGACCTCTACGTCACCGCCTACGGAGGCAACAAGCTCTACCACAACAATGGCAACGGTACTTTTACCGACGTGACCGCAAAGGCGGGCGTGGGCGGCAGCGGCTGGTCCACGTCAGCGGCGTGGGTCGATCTGGACGGCGACGGCTATCTCGATCTGGTCGTGCTGCGCTACGTCACGTGGAACTGGGACGACGTCTGGTGCGGCGAGCGTCGGCCTGGCTACCGGGCTTATTGCCGTCCTGATGTCTTCCCGTCGATCTCGATGCTGGTGTACCACAACAACGGCAACGGGACGTTCACCGAGGAGGCGCACAAACTAGGGCTCGACAAGCCGGTGAAAGGCCTGGGGATTGCGATTGCGGATTACGACCGCGACGGCCATCCCGACCTCTTTATCGCGAACGACTCGATGGTCGAGTACCTGTTCCACAACAAAGGAAATGGCACGTTTGAAGAGGCGGGTCTCGATTCCGGCGTTGCCGTGGATGACGACGGGCGAACCTACGCCGGAATGGGCACGGATTTTTCCGACTACAACAACGATGGCTGGCCGGACATCTTTGTGGATGACCTGGCGCAGCAGAAATACGCGATGTACCGCAACAACGGAGACGGCTCGTTCAGCTATGCGAGCTATATGACCGGCATTGCGGGAATCACGCTGCTGCATTCCGGCTGGGGTGCGCGCTTCCTCGATTACGACAATGATGGCTGGAAGGATCTGCTCGTCGCTCAGGGACACGACATGGACAACGTCGAGCTGACCGCGCCGCAAGTGCATTATCGCGAGCCGATGCTGCTGGCTCGTAACGTCGACGGCAAGCGGTTCGTGGATGTCTCCTCCGTCTCCGGCGAAGCCTTCCAGCAGCGCTGGCCGGCGCGCGGCATGGCGGTGGGTGACATCAACAACGATGGACTCCTCGATGCAGTCGTGACGGAAAACAACGGTCCGGCGCACGTCGTGTTCAACGAGACGAAGACCGGCAATCACTGGATCGGTTTCAGGCTCGTTGGCCATCGGAGCAACCGCGATGGCATAGGTGCGGTCGTCCGCGTGACCACTTCGAAAGGCTCGCAGTGGTACACGGTGACGACCGCGTCGAGCTATCTCTCATCAGGCGACGTGCGCGCGCATTTCGGCCTTGGGACAGATACCGAAGCCGCCTCGGTCGAGATCCGCTGGCCGAGCGGCATCGAGCAGCACCTGGAGCATGTGCGCGGTGATCGCTACGTCCAGGTGGATGAGCCCGCCGCGGTTCCTCCACGCCGCTAGCATCACTAGCTTTCCACGCGACGCAGATAGACGGAGTATCGCTCGTCCATGATTTGATTCAGCGGTACCAGAGTGTGCGTCGGCCCACGCCCCTTCGTGTGGAAGACCAGAGGATACTCACGCGTCGCCTCGGCCTGCTCGAACCAGATGCCGTCTGGGGCGACGGCTGGCCCCTGCACCAGATTCCCGTTCGCATCGCGGTGCATACGCGGGCGGAGATCCACGGTGGGCATCGGATAGCCGTCGCCCCCTCGCGGTCCCGAGCCTCCGTAAATCATCGCCGTGGTCAGCCCCTCGGTGCCCTGCAGCGCTGCCAGTACCAGCGGCCCGTACATTGCCGCCTGCACCTGCTTATCGTCCGGTGTCGTGTCCAGATGCAGGGTCAGCGGCACGTCGATCGTCACTACATCGCCCGACTTCCAGGCATGCTCGAGGCGCAAATAGCTCGAGGGTGTTGCCGTCACATTCTGCGCCTCGCCATTGATCTGCACAGCGAAACCGCTCGTCGCCCAGTACGGCACGCGGATTTCGAGCGCCGTCGGCGCGGTGGGCGCGCTTTCCACGGCCAGCGTGATCCGGTTGTCATATGGAAGCTTCGTCGTCTGCCGCAGCTTCAGCCCGCGTTCCTTCCAGTCCAGCGTCGAGGGAATGAACAGGTTTACGTAGACGGAGTCGTCATCGTGGAAGTAAATCGAATCGTTCAGCTTCGAGTACTCCTCTGAGCCTGTGCCCGTGCAGCACCAGAAGGCGTCGAAGGGCGTGCCGAACGTTTTGTACATGCCCGGTTCCAGCGATACGTAATACATCAGCATGCCGTTGCGATCCTGGGTGCCGTAGCGCACGTTATAGAGCAGCCGCTCGTAGTAATCGAAATGGCGCGCATCCGGCTGCAGCCCAAACAGGTGCCGTGTCAGCTTCATCATGTTGTATGAGCAGCAGCACTCCTCGGCAGCCGGGCCAAGCTGCGTCGCGATGGCATCCGCCGCGTGCCACATCTCGCCGTTGCTGGTTCCGCCTGTGCAGTAGATGTGGTGCTGCGTGACGATGCGGTAGAAGTTCTCCGCGATGTCGCGATAGCGCGTGTCTCCGGTCAACTCATAGCCGCGGACGGCGCCAATCACTTTGGGGATATTCGTGTTCGCATGATTGTGATCGAGGATGTCCTGGTTGGCCGCCAGTGGATCGAAAATCTTGTGGTGCTCGAAGCGATAGCCCAGCTCGCGCCACCTGGTATCTCCGGTAATCGCGTAGAGATTGAACGCTGCCTCGTTCATCCCGCCCTGTTCGACGAGCAGCACGCGCTGCCAGTCGTCGGGCGCAAAGGACTTCGAATAGGTATCTGCCCACGCCGCCATGCGCAGCGCCATGTCGAGCGCCTGCTTGTTTCCGGTGTGCTGATACATATCGATCAGCCCGGCCATGATCTTGTGGTAGGTGTAGAAGGGCGCCCAAACCCTCTGGTGATTCCGCAGCCGGTCGTAGAAGGTCGCGGGATACGCGCCCAGGTATCCGTCTTTTGCCTGGCACTCCGCCAGCATGCTCACCAGCTCATCGGCCTTCGCTTTGATGAACCCATCCCCGGTGCTCGCGTGCATCAGCGCGCACGACGACAGGTAATGCCCCACATAGTGCCCGCGCAGCTCGCCCTCCGGAGCTTCCCACCCGCCCAGAGGATCGGCATCCGTCGGAATGCCGGCTGTCACGCGGAAGTTATACGCAAGGCGCTCGTTGGGCAGCGAATACAGCCAACTCCGGTTCAGCTCCGCTGTGTCCTTCCAGAAGCTCGGCAACAGACGCACTTCCGTCATGGAAAACGGCTTCGCCTTCCACGCCACCTTCTCCACCGCTGAGCCCGTCAGCAGGCGATTCGCGGTATCCTCCGCCGCGCCCGTTGCGGCAGTGTGAGCGCCGCGCTGGCCGGCTTTCGCCGAGGCCGGAATGAGCGCTGCCGCGCCTGCCGCTGCTGCTCCGCCCAGAAATTTTCTGCGTGTGAAATTGCGATCCATGATTCCTCACTTGTTGTCTGAAACCCATTCCCGGACCCCGGCCGAACGCGGGGCACCTCTGCGCATTCGCATCGAAGGTTAGCTCATCGTGGCCACCACCTCGAAGCTGCGCGCGCCGTCAGGCGAAAAAAGGGCTGCATCTTTGTGACGTCCGCCAGGCGGAATGGTCTTGCCATTCACGGCCACGCTAACCAGGGCTCTTCCTTCAGGAATTCGAAAGCTCACCTGGACTTTCTCGGGCAGCCGGCGCGAATCCAGAAATGTGACTGTGGCCTGGATTTGTTTTTCATGGCGATGCATCAGCCGATAGCTGACGCGGCCCCAGCGCGTCGGCGCGTGCTCGATGCCGACCGGCTGCCCGGAGCCTACCCACTTCCTCGGCAGAGCGCGGCCGAGGCACAACGTCCCGTTCTCCTCGCTCACCAGCATCCATCGCACCAGCAGCGGGATGGTCTGCTGGGCGGGAATGCAAAACAGAGCGCCGTCGCCGGTGATTCCTGAAACCTCGCCCGCCGTCCAGCTACCCCGCGAGTGATCGTGCCAGCGATGCGCGTAGAGGAAGAGCAGGTATTCTTCGATCCGATCCTGCCGCAGCAGAGCATCCGCATATCCGTAGGAGATAAAGCCCAGGATGTCGCGGCCGGTTGGGTGCGGCCGCTCCATGTTGGCCACCACGCCCAGCGTCGTGCCGCCGTTGGCACGCATGCTGTCGATCACCGTATTCGTCTGCTCGTCGGAGAGCACTCCGGCCTGCAACAGTTCGGCGTAGCAGCGATGCGCCCACTGCTGCTCGCTGGGATGTTCCTGCGCCAGCGATTCCCAAACCGTGAGCTTCGTTCCGGGCAGCGGGCCTACGTACGGGGGCGTCCGGTCGCGCTGGATATTGGCATCGATGCTTTTCGCCAACGCCGCATGCAGCGCATTGCTGCGTCGGATCCAGGACTGCACCCGATCCGTGCTGCCCGGGACAATCGCCGGCCAGATGCGCGCCAGGTCCCGCCAACCGCATATCGCCCAGGCGCTGTTCGCGAAGTACGGCTTCCACCATACCGACGGATCGGGCATCAGGCAGGAGTCCGATTCGCACCAGCCATGAATCAGCCCGTGCCCGCGATCGTCGGCCGGCAGCTTCAGCGATTCATCGTGCAGTTCCTCCAGCAGCGCAGCGATGGCCTCGATCTTCTCGCGGTGTTTGCCCAACAGCGAGGCCTCGCCCACATAGTCGTGATAACGCGCCATCAGCGACAGCGTCAGTCCATACTGCGCCGTCTCCGGCCCGCGCATGTTCACCAGGCCTTTTGCGTTCACCATATCCGTGAAGTACTCGTCGAGCACATCGCGTGCCTGGACGAACCGGCCGCATTCCAGGTTCGCGTACAGCGACATGGTGAAAATGTCCTGAAAGCCGTCGTACTCCGGCCCGTAATAGTCGCGATCGACCGCGCCATACTTCGGATAAACGCCGCGTGGCCGCACGATCTGCTCCTTCACGAAGGCGTAACGCACCATGTCGTTCCAGCTCCGGTCGGGCAACGTGAGCGGAATTACATCCTGCATCAACCGCTCCCAATACTCAGCGAACTCCAGCAGTCCGAGATAGAAATCCTCCGCCGTGGGCGGCTGCCGCCGGTGCGTATACGCGGGATAGCTATAGCCATATTCGACGCGTGCGATTGCCCCATCCCGGATCTCGGCGGTCCGATGCCAGGTCTGCACGATGAAGCGGTCATGCGCCAGCACATCGCCGAAGGCGATCGTTTCCAGCCATGAGCCGTTGTCGGCAGGGAACACCTTGCGCACTGCCGGCATCCAGCCTCCGGCCAGGCCTTCGTATCGCTTTGTCGCCAGTGCCGGTGTGAGCTCGTGGAAATACTGCGCGGGATGATAAGTGCGCGTGTTGCCCGCCGGATAGACGGGCATGGTGTCGCTGCACTCGCGCGTGCCGACGATCGTGTTCCAGTTGTAGCGGAAGCCGCGCCCGGGCCGCGTTGCGGAATCCATAGGAGGCGCCGCGCGTCGCACTTCGTCTTCGTCAGGATCCCCTTTGGCGAGCAATTTGTCAGCCAGCAGGTCGCGCGGGGTGGTGCAGATCGTCTTCAGGTCGAGGCCGAGATATGCCGGACCGGCCTCGGCGAAGACTGCTTCTGCTGTTTTCGGCAGAACACGCGCCTTTCCTGTGGAGGACAGAAGGGTGATGGCGCCGTCCCGGGTGCGCAGATCCTCGTATGCTTTCCAGGTTTCGGGTCCGCGCCTGAAGGTGCACAGAAGCGTGTGCCCGGCGATCGAGATTTCTTCGGCTGGAACGGATCCGGGCGCGGGCGGCGGTGCGGCGAGGGTTTCGGAGGGCTGCGCATCCAGCGGCAGGCGGCTGAGCGCGAGGGTGCCGGCAGCCATGCCCTGAAGAAAGCGTCGTCGCTCCATCGTGGATCCAGCCTCGGTTCCCGGATTTTCGAGTTATACCGCACAGGTGTGAATGTATACAAATCCGTATCCGCTACGCTGAACGAAAGCGTGCTCTGATCTGCGTCCGGTGGTCGCTTCGCGCTCTTTCCACTGAGTAGAATGGCGCATGCGGTATCGAGGGCACGGGGTGTGGATTTCGATCATGGCATCGGTCCTGGTCTGTAATCTCCCTGCGTTTCCTCAGGCGCTGACCGGCCCTCCGCCAGCGGCGAATCAGCAGAGCGCCGGTCGCGACGATGCTCGCACAGAGTTGGAAACCGGGACTCGTCTCACCCGCGCCGGTGCGCTGGGGGAGGCTATCCCGCACCTGCTCGCCGCCCAGTCCGCCGGAGCTGACCCGTACGCCACGGGAGTCAATCTGTCCATCTGCTACATCGGCACAGGAGCGCCGGCCCGAGCCGTACCGCTGCTTGAATCCCTGCGCTCCTCCGGATACCGCACACCGACGACAGCAACTCTGCTGGTGCAGGCGTACATCGCTGTGAGCCGCTCCGCAGACGCCTTTTCGACGCTGGAGTCGGCCGTCGCATCCGCACCCGCCGACGAGAAGATGTTCGCCTACGCGGCCGATGCCTGTACGGATCACCATCAGTACGCGCTGGGCCTGCGCATGATGGATCTCGGTGTCGGGAAGCTGCCCACCTCGGCGCGCCTGCACTACGAAAAGGCCGTGTTTCTTGCGGAATTGGGCAACACCGACGGCGCGCGGCCCGAATTTGATCGAGCGGCGCAGCTTGAGCCTGACGGCTACATCGGCTACCTCGCGCGCGTACAGAAGGATCTCTACGACGGGAAGCTCTCCGCTGCCAACGATCTGTTGCATCAGGCCATCCAGGCCGGGCATCGCGACTACCGCATCCTCTCGCTGCTGGGAACGGTGCTGCTGCACGAAGGCGCTGCGCCGGGTGATCCCGCCTTCGAAGAAGCGGAATCCGCGCTGGAGGAATCTGCACGCCAGCGTCCCGATTTCTCCGCCACGCAGATAGCTCTCGGCAAGATGTACCTGATGCAGCGGCGCTACCGCGAAGCCGTCGAGCATCTGCAGATCGGCCGCGCGCTGGAACCAGAGAACCCCGCTGTTTACACCAGCCTGGCTACTGCATACCGAGCTCTCGGCGATCGGCAGAAGGCTACAGAGATGTCAGAGGAACTGGGACGTCTGCTCAGCCGGGAGGCGTCCAGTCCAGCGCCGGTTCATCCCTGATATATCCGTTGTTCCGCCTTCCCAGGTTTGGCGGTCTTGACAATGAATACAATTTGACATACAAGAATTGACTCATACGGTGCATTCCCCGTCTCCAGATTCCCTGATGCGCCGTATCAACCGTGACCGGGGGAGTGCCGTGGCCATGCCAGCGGCTTGCTCCGATAGAAGACAACAAAATCGGTAAACGTTTTCCCGACTCAGGAGGCGTATTCGATGTCTGCTACCCACCGTCTCAGAACCCTTCTCGCCGCTTTCGTCGCCGCAGCGGCCATTCTCATGCCTTCCTCTCTGCTCGCCCAGGCCGGCACGCAGGGTACGATCGTGATCACCGTTCAGGATGCGAGTGGCGGTCTCGTCCCGCACGCCAACCTGACGCTGGTGAATCACAGCACCAACGACACGCGTGTCGCCGAAACTATCAGCAATGGCAGCTACACCTTTGTCAACCTTCCGATCGGCACATATACCCTGACCATTGCCCGCAGCGGATACCAGACGAAGGTGTATTCCGACGTCCTGGTACAGGCTTCTCAGTCGACGGCCGTCAACGCCACAGTTACGGTGGGCTCCACGCAACAGACTGTGCAGGTCAACGGCCAGGCCACGCCGGTTCTCGAGACAACTTCGAACCAGATCGGCACCGTCGTCGACGTGAAGCAAATCGAGAACCTGCCGCTGAACGGTCGCGACCTGACCGCGTTTGCATCCCTGGTCGCCGGCTATTCGGGGAATGGAAGGACAGGCACCTACAACGGCCTGCCTGGCACCGATCAGGGCAGCAACATCGACGGCGTCATCGGCAGCGCAAGCCGGATGAAGTTTACCGGCAACCTTCAGCCTTCCGTCTCTCCGCGTATCGAGGACATCGAGCAGATGACGGTGCAGACCGATCAGCTCGACCTCAACAACGGATTCGGCCAGGCGACCACGCAGCTGAACTTCGTCTCCCGCCGCGGCACAAACCGGTTTCATGGCAGGGCGTACGAAGACTTTCGCAACAGCGGCCTGAACGCGAACAGCTGGCTGAACAACGCCCTGCGTCAACGCAAGAACAAGCTCATCATGAATGACTTCGGCGGCAGCATCGGCGGACCGATTCTTCACGACAAGCTTTTCTTCTTCGGCACCTACGCGATGCGCAAAATTCCCGGCAGCCAGCTGGCCAACAATTTCGTCTTCACCAAAGCGGCCCAGGCCGGCAATTTCACCTATGACGGCGGCAAGACTGTCAATCTGCTCACCATCGCCCAGCAGAACGGCCTGCCATCCACTGTCAATGCGAATACAGCCAAACAGTTCACCGCCATCAACTCCGCGGCGGGCAGCGGCAATCTTTCAGGCGTCTCCGATCCCAACGTCCAGGAGCTCTCCTGGCAGCAGCCGTCGCCGACCACATACTTTTACCCTGTGGCTCGCGTCGACTATAACCCGTCGCAAAAAACCAGGATGTATCTCTCCTGGATGATGACGTTACAGCGGCAGCCTGCCAACACTGCTCCCGATTTTCCGGGATCCGGTTTTGCGAATCAGACGGCCGGAAATCGCACCAGGAACTACACCTCCTCGTTCGGTTTCGACTACATCTTCACTCAGCAGCTCATCAATCAGCTCAAACTCGGCTATCTGTACGACGCCACCGCCTTCGCCTACAACGCAGCGCCGCTGTACGTTTCCCAGCCAAGCGTGAGCTGGAATTATCCCGGGCTGCCTGCGACTGTCGGTGACATGTCTGGTCAGTCCTACAATCTGCCCATCAGCACTTTCTATCCGATCCTGACGTTCTCGGATTCCATGACATGGCAGCGCCGGAATCACACCCTCCAGTACGGCGTAACCTGGTACCGTGAACAGGACCACTACTGGAATGCTCCGGCAGGATTCAACAACTACAGTCTCGGACTTGCCACCGGCGATCCGGCACTGAACGCCTTCACGAACGGCCCGACCGGAACTCTGCCAAACGCGACCGATACGGAACTGAGCGCGGCCCAGGCGCTCTACGCAATTCTCGTGGGTCGCCTGAACGGGGTCAGCGGCGAGTCGCCCTACAACATCAAGAAGAAGTCCTACAACACCCCCGGCCAAACCGGCGAGTATCCACTGGATGAACTCGTCTCTTCCTGGGGCCTGTTCGCGGAAGATTCGTGGAAAGTGACACCCCGGCTGACGCTGAACTACGGCCTGCGCTGGGATCTGGTCGGCGCCTCGCGCGATCTGACCGGCTTCTATCACTCGGCGTCAGAGGCGGCTATCTGGGGGCCCTCCGGCGTCGGCAATATCTTTCATCCCGGCTCGCTCAAGGGTGAGATGAATCCGATGATCACCAGCCAGGCGGAGCCGTACAAGCCATGGAAGGTGACGCCGCAGCCTGCATTCGGATTTGCCTGGAACCCCAGAGGTACGGGCGCATTGCACGGCCTGCTCGGGGGCGATGAGACCGTGATCCGCGGCGGCTTCGCGCTTCGCCGCTTTACGGAGCCGTATCAGTATTACTGGGACTTCGCCACCGACTACGGATCCTTCTACTACCAGTACTTCTTCCTGAACCCGAACAATACCGGGGAGCCTGGTACATTTGCCCCGGGCAGTTTGGCGCTGGGCAGCAGCCTGCCACCCTTCGGTCTCTCGCCGACGTCGTACCAGGCCACCGCGCCCGAATCGGAATTCACGTTCCAGCAATCCACGCCGGTCTACGGCCTCAGCCCCAATGTGAAGCAGCCGTACGCAGAATCCTGGAACTTCGGCATCCAGCGCGGCTTTGGGCGCGCCATGGCGCTGGAGATCCGCTACACCGGTAACCGCACCATTCATCAATGGATCGACATCGATCCCAACGAAGTGAACATCTTTGAGAACGGATTCCTGCAGCAGTTCAAGAATGCGCAGGCCAACCTCACGGCCTCCGGTGGCAAATCCTTCGCCAGCAGCTATGGCAGCCCGACGCCGCTCTTCGACGCCGCCTTTGGGGGCGCGAATGCGAAGGACTTTACCAATCAGCAGTTCATCACCTATCTGAGAACCGGTCAGGCCGGCGTCATGGCTGCGACGCTCGCAGGTGTGAATGGCACGGTGCCGTACTTCTGCAACCTGGTCGGCTCCGGATTCTCTCCCTGCGCCACCAACGCGGGTTACACCGGCGCCGGCGCCGGTTACCCGATCAACTTCTTTGTCGCCAATCCGTATGCGGCCGGATCGAATCCCGGCTTCTCGCCGACCAGCAACACCTTCTTCAACGTGTCGAATGTGACCGGCGAACTCGCTTCGTCCGGCTATTCCAACTACAACGGACTGCAGGTCGATGTCCGGCAGGGTAACTGGCACGGGCTGCAATACGACGCGAACTACACGCTGAGTCACAGCCTGGGCGTCGCCTCCAACAACCAGTGGACCGGCGCATTCAACGCCTTTTCGCTCCGCAACCTGCATCGCAGCTACGGGCCGACGCTCTTTGACATGCGGCACGTGTTCCACGTCAACGGTACCTACGATCTGCCCTTCGGCCGCGGGCGCGAATATCTCAGCCACAACGGCGCGCTCGACAAGCTGGTTGGCGGATTCACCGTTGGCACCATCGCCACGTATCAGACAGGAGAGCCGGCCCAGCTGACCGGCAAGTACGGTACCTACAACGACTATGGTGACGGCGGAATCGTGCTCAATGGAATAACGCCGGCGCAGCTGCAGAAGGCTGTCGGCGTTCACGAAGTACGCGGCAAGTCTTTCGCCGACCTGATCGATCCGAAGTACCTCAAGGCGCCCACCGGCGGCGGGTCAAACACGCAATTCATCACGGCTAACACCACGCCCGGAACCATCGGCCAGGTGATTTACCTCCACGGACCGCACCAGTTCTACCAGGATCTCTCTCTCACGAAGCTCATTCCCATCCACGAGCAGATCAATCTTCGGCTGCAGAGCTCGTTCATCAACGTCTGGAACCACCCGGTGTTTGGGAACGCCAGTGGCTCCGGAGCGTTCGATTCCGGAGTGCGGGACACCAGATTCGGCACGGGTGGGCCGACGAACGAGAGCGGGGGTGAAACGCCTGGCTTCGGGCGAATTATCGAGCTGCGCGCGAATATCGACTTTTGACGTTGAATACCCGCAACGTCTCCTCCCGCCGGGCGCGCTAATCCCGCGCCCGGCGAATTTGTCTGAGCAGCGCGATGCGCAGCAGATCAGTGCAGGACGTGAAAGACTTGCCGAGAAGGGATCCAACGAAGTTGCACCGGAAACTCATGCGAGCCGCCGCCGCCCCGATCGCGCTTCTCGCAACCATGTGCGTACAGCCCTTGCGGGCAGCACAGCCGGAACCGGCGCCGCCGCCCACCATCACCGTCGAGACGCCCCACTTCACGCTGAAGCTCGTTGAGCCCTCGCAGACGGTTGCTGCGCTGCTGCCCAGGGGCGCCGACGGATTCGACTTCACACCCGGCGACCGGCTCGCGCAGCGCTGGCACGATGGCTACTACCATCTCGGCGATCTTGACCTGCGCCTCCGCACAGGCGATGGCGCCTGGCAGGGCTACTCAACTGCGCTGCACCGCGGCCCCGTAAAGGCGCTGCCTGCGAGCGGCAATGTCCTGGCTGCGGCCGACCTGGGTCCAACGCTTCCGCCCAACATTCCGCTGCAGGTGACTCGCACCTGGATGCTGAGCGACGGCGAGCTCGCACTGCGCTTCACGCTGAAGAACACGAGTGATAAGCCGGTGGAGATCGGCGGTCTCGGCATCCCGATGATCTTCAACAACGACATGACGGGCCGTACGCTCGATCAGTCGCACGAGAAGTGCAGCTTCTACGATCCCTACATCGGCGAAGATGCCGGCTATCTCCAGGTCACGCGGCTGAACGGCCACGGTCCGGCGCTGCTCGTGCTTCCCGACGGACGCACGCCGTTCGAAGCGTACCGGCCGATCCTTGACGTTCACGGCCAGAATGCGCGCGAGGGTCAGCACGCACCACGCGCGCCGGAACTCTTCCACGACCTCACGCCGCGCGGCATCACTTTCGAGGGCTTTTACGATTGGATGGTCGCCAGCCGCGCCTGGCAGGAGAATGAGTGGAAGCACGCGCAGCCGTGGAATGCCGCGACCAGCATCACGCTGCAGCCGCGCGAGTCGCGGGTGTTCGGCGTGCGATTCGTTCTTTCTGACTCGATCCCCGATATTGAGAAAACCCTTATTGGACACGGCCGCCCGGTGGCGGTCGGCGTACCCGGCTACATCCTTCCGACAAACCTCGACGCGCATCTTTTTCTGAACTACCGCGAGCCGGTGCAATCGATGACGGTTGAGCCAAAAGGCGCCATCGCCATTCACGCCGTTGGGCGCACGCCGGGCGGCTGGCGCGACTATCGCGTGCAGGGCATGGCGTGGGGACGCGCGCGGCTCACCATCCGCTATCGCGACGGGCTCGTGCAGACGATCGCCTATCGCGTGATCAAGCCGGAGGATCAGACGGTCGCCGATCTGGGCCATTTTCTGACGACGAAGCAGTGGTTCACCGAGACCGCAGATCCGTTTCATCGCAGTCCGTCGGCCATCAGTTACGATCGCCAGGCGAATGCGTGGGTCACGCAGGACAGCCGCGTCTGGATCGCCGGCCTGAGTGACGAAGCCGGGGCGGACTCATGGCTGGCGCTGGCGATGAAGGAATACGGCGATCCTGACTCCGCTGAGGTTGCGAAGCTGGAGCAGTTCGTCGATGGCGTTCTTTGGGGCCGGCTTCAATACAGCGATGGCGCGGAAAAGTATGGTGTGCGCAAGAGCCTCTTCTACTACCAGCCGGACCAGTTTCCGCCCGGCTTCTATCGCAGCGACCAGAACTGGACCACCTGGACCAGCTGGAATCAGAAAGCCTCCGAGGCGGTGGACCGCTCCTTCGATTATCCGCACGTCGCCTCGGCGTACTGGGCGCTCTACCGGCTTTCACGGAACCATCCCGGCCTGGTAACGCATCACCCGTGGCAGTGGTATCTGAACCAGGCGTGCGAGACAGCGCTGGCGATGACGCGCTTTGCTCCTTACTACTCACGCTTCGGCCAGATGGAAGGCGATGTTTACGTCTACATCCTCGACGATCTGAAGAATGAGGGGATGACGGAGCAGGCCGCGCAGCTGGAAGCCGCGATGCGCAAGCGCGCCGGTCGCTGGCGCGCGGAAAAATATCCCTTCGCCAGCGAAATGCCATGGGATTCCACCGGCCAGGAAGAGGTCTACGCCTGGACGAAGTATTTCCATTACGACGACAAAGCTGAGGTGACGATCGCCGCGATCCTGGGCTATGATCCGACGATTCCCAGCTGGGGCTACAACGGAAGCGCGCGGCGCTACTGGGATTTCATCTTTGGCGGCAAGGTGCGGCGGCTCGAACGCCAGTTGCACCATTACGGTTCCGGCATCAATGCCGTGCCGCTGCTCGGGGAGTACCGCGAACATCCCGGCGATCTGTATCTTTTGCGCGTGGGCTATGGGGGCACAATGGGCGAACTGAGCAATATCGATCAGGATGGATTCGCCTCTGCTGCCTTCCACGCTTTTCCAGACATGCTCGCCTTCGATCCTTACTCGGGCGATTACGGGTCCGGCTTTTGGGGATTCGCCGCCAACACGGGCACCTATGTCGCCGATGACTCGGCGCTGGGATGGCTCTGCTTCGGCGGGAATCTCCAGCAGCGCGGCCACACGCTTCGCATCCAGCCTCTCGATGCTTTCCGCAGCCGGCTTTATGTCGCGCCCGCCGGGCTCTGGATCACTCTCGACGCGGGCCGCCTGCGCGAAGCTGTCTTCGATGAAGATTCCGGCGAAATCAGTCTGACCTTCGATGCGGCAACGCAGGACACGCCCGCGGCCCGCGTGCGCATTGCCCGGCCCGCGAACCTTCCCGGCGTCGGTGAGTATCGCCCTTCCGGCTCTCTCCGCCTGGAACGCGGTGCGTACACCATCCCGCTCCATGCGCAGCCGGTCACCGTTCACCTGCGCCCGGAGCACTTCACGCGAGGCGGGAGTTCATGATGTTTTCCCGAGTCCCCATCGGCACGGCCCTCCTCATCGGTACGACGGGTCTTGTTTCCGCCCTCAGCCTTCATGCTCAGGCCAGGCCCGATCCCGCTGCGTCCATCCAGCGCGGCATCCATCTGGTCGAGAGCGGGCGCTGCAAAGAGGCGATGCCACTGCTCCGGCATAGCCTCGCTGAAACCGCGGATAAGACTCTCCGCTACGACGGCGGCATGGCCACAGTGCGCTGCGCCATGGCCCTCAATGATCAACAAACAGCAGTGGATACTCTGCTGATGCTCGAGCGCCTCGCCCCCAACGATCCGGAAGTGCTCTACATGGCGGCGCATATCTTCTCGGAACTGGGCGCGCAATTCTCCGACGAACTCCAGCGACGCGACCCGAATTCGGTTCAGGCGCAACGTGTCCAGGCCGAAGCGCTGGAATCCCAGGGCAGGAACGCCGACGCCGCGGCGATCTACCGCAAGATCCTCGCCGAACATCCGAAGACTCCCGGCATCCACTATCGCCTCGGCCAAATCGACCTCGCCATCGCCGGCGATAGCGGACCGACCGATGAAGCCCGCAAAGAATTCGAAGCCGAGACGCAGATCGATCCGACAAATGCTTCCGCGGAATTCGTTCTCGGCGAACTGGACCGCCGCGCCGGCAACTGGGAGCCCGCGATCCGCCACTTCTCGCGCGCTGCGCAGCTCGATGAAGGATTCTCCGAAGCCCGCCTTGCCCTTGGCATGACGCTCGCCGCGGCCGGCAAGTACGCCGAAGCTGTTCCTCCACTGGAGACTTACGTGAAGATGGAGCCCGAAGATCCCGCAGGGCACTATCAACTGGCGATGGCGTATGCACACACCGGCAACCAGCAGGGCGCCGCTCGCGAAATGGCGCTGCAGGCCGAGGCCGCCCGCGCCAAAGGCGCGACCGACAATACCGAGGGACACGCCGTCCACCAATGATGTGTTCCCGCCCCAGGTGCGTCCTCTCCCGCCGCAGCTTTCTTCGCGGAGCGGCCGGCTCCGCGCTTTCCCTCGCCTGCGGCCGTGGCTTCGGTGCGCAGGAACTGGCTGCTGCCGGCGCTTATTTCGAGGAGATACCTCCGTCGCGCAGCGGCATTCACTGGACCCACACCGCAGGCCTCTCGCCGGAGATGTATCTGCCGGAAACGGTTGGTCCGGGGTGCGCCTTTCTCGATTACGACAACGATGGGTGGATGGACATCTACCTCGTCAACAGCGGTCCCTGTGACTTCTACAAGCCTGCGATGCCGCTGCGCAACGCACTCTACCGTAATAACCGCGACGGCACCTTCACCGACGTCACCGCGAAGGCCGGGGTTCCCGGCACTGCTTACGGCATGGGAGTCGCCGTTGGCGATTATGACGGTGATGGCCTGCCGGATCTGTACGTCACGCAATATCCGAACAGCATCCTGTATCACAACAACGGCGACGGCACCTTCACCGACGTCACTGCGAAGGCCGGCGTCAGCGCGCCCGGATGGGCGACCAGCGCCGTCTGGTTCGATTACAACAACGATGGGCGCCTCGACCTTTTCGTCTGTCGTTTCGCGGACTTCAGCAAAGTGAAGAACGTGTTCTGCGGCGGACACGCTCCCGGCGAACGCTACTACTGCAAGCCGAATGCCTTTGCACCGATGCCGAGCCGCATCTTTCACAACAATGGCGACGGCACCTTTACCGACGTGAGCGGCGAGTCGGGCATTGCGGAGGTGATGGGAAAGGCGTGGGGCGTTGTCGCCGCCGACGTGAACAACGACGGCCGAATGGACCTGTTTGTCAGCAGCGACACGGCGCCTAACGCGCTTTTCATCAACCAGGCCAGCGGACGCTTCACGAACAACGGATTTCTCGCCGGAGTGGCCTACAACCCGTTCGGTGTCGCGCGTTCCGGCATGGGTGTCGACGCAGCCGACTACGACCAGGATGGATGGCTGGACCTCTTCGTGGACAATGTCGACCATGAAATGTACTCGCTGTATCACAACGGTCATGACGGCAGCTTCGAGGACGTGGCCGTGCAGTCAGCGATCGGCTCGACGACGCGCCTGATGAGCGGATGGGGCGTGAAGTTCTTCGACTACGACAATGACGGCGACCTCGAGCTGATCATCGCCAATGGCCATCCTGACCTGATGATCCAGGCGCATCATGCCGAACTGCGCTACCTGCAGCCGCTGCTCCTGTTCGAGAACCACGGCGGAGCGTGGCGCGACGTGAGCGCGCGCGGCGGTCCGGCGTTCACGCAGAAACTCGCCGGGCGCGGTCTGGCGCTGGGCGATTTCGACAACGACGGCGCGGTTGACGTTCTCATCGCAACGAACAACGGCGCCCCTGTCTTGCTGCGGAACGCAGTGGGCCGTAGGAACCACTGGCTTGGACTCAGGCTGGTTGGCACCCGCTCAAACATCGATGCTGTCGGCGCTCGCGTGGCCTGGCAGAGCGGCGACCTCAAACGTTATCGGACAAAAGTCGGCGGCGGCAGCTATATGTCCGCGCATGATCCGCGTATGGTGCTGGGCCTTGGATCCCGCACGCATATCGACTGGCTCGAAGTGCAGTGGCCGCAGCCCGGCGGCGCCGTGCAGCGTCTCACCGATCTGCCCATTGACCGCTACATCACCATCACGGAAGGCAAAGCGGGCTGGAAATAATCAACGTGTGCAGCCCGTCAGCCGCCGCGCTCCGATGCGCGTGGGGTAGTGCTCCTGGCCGGCCAGTGAAAGAGTGCACAGATCTCGCAAAAATGTACACAAAATAACATACAATTTCGGTACAATTCCCGCTCTGCACAGATCAGTCTTCTCCAGGAGTTCTGAAACGATGAACCTGAGAACGCCGGCAGTCGCCTGGCCGCTGCTCCTCATTGCAACTGGTCTTGTCGCTCTTGCTCCCGCATCGGCGCAGAGAAGGGGTGCGCCGGCGCCGGAAGGATTTGCGTTCCGCTTTCTCGGTCCGATCCAGGGAAATCGCGTTTCGGCGGTTGCGGGTATCCCCGGCGACCCGAGCACCTGGTATGCGGGCGCAGCGTCGGGTGGAGTCTGGAAGTCCGTCGATGGCGGCAATCGCTGGCAGCCGATCTTCGACAAAGAGGATGCCGCCGCCATTGGCGCGCTCGCCGTTGCGCCCTCCGATCCAACCACGATCTGGGCGGGAACCGGCGAAGCCTGGGCGATTCGCGACATCGATGTGGCCGGCGACGGCGTGTACAAGTCCAGCGATGCGGGCAAGACCTGGCAGCACATGGGACTCGAGCAGACAGGCCGCATTGGACGGGTCGTCATCGATCCTCAGGACGAGAACCGCGTCTACGTTTGTGCGCTGGGCCGCCTCACCGGACCGCAGCAGGAGCGCGGAGTTTATCGCACCGAAGACGGCGGCAAGACCTGGCAGCGGGTTTTGTTCGTGAATCCGGACACAGGCTGCTCGGGAATCGGCATGGACCCGGAGAACCCGCGCACGCTCTTTGCCGGCATGTGGCAGGTGTCGATGCACACCTGGGGCGAGTTCAGCGGCGGACCGGGAAGCGGCCTCTGGGTTTCGCACGATCAGGGCTCAACGTGGACGCACCTCGAGGGTCACGGCCTGCCGCATTCTCCCGTGGGCAAGATCGACGTGGCGGTCGCGCCGACGGATTCGAATCGCGTCTATGCGCTGATTGAGACCGATAAGCAGGGCTCAGTGTGGCGCTCGGATAATGGCGGCACAAACTGGCGGGTCGTAAGCTGGGATCGTACGCTCATCGGACGCGCCGGGTACTACATCCGCATCGCTGTATCTCCGGCGGACGAAAACAAGGTGCTCGTCTCGAACAGCGACTTCAAAGTCTCGCTCGATGGCGGGCTCACATTTGAGTCGCGGCCCTGGGGCGGCGATAACCACGACATCTGGATCGACCCGAAAGACGCCGGTCGTTTCGCGATCTCCTATGACGGCGGACTCGCCATCACCACCACCGACGGCCGCGGGTTCAATGACGTACATCTGCCCATTGGGCAGATGTACCACGTCGCCGTGGACGATCAGATTCCGTACTACGTTTACGGCAACATGCAGGACGACTCGACCATGCGCGGTCCGAGCATTCGCATGCCCGGCGAAGGACGCGAGCCCGGCTGGGAACATGGCCTCGGCGGATGCGAGTCAGGATTCACGCTGCCCGATCCCGCTGATCCAAATATTGTCTGGGCGTCCTGCTACGGAGACGAAGTAACGCGGTGGGATGCGCGCACGCACCAGGCTCGTTCCGTCAGTCCGTGGATGCACACACTGGACGCGGCGCCCAATCAGGTGAAGTATCGCTGCCACTGGACGCCGCCTCTCGCCATCGATCCTTTCGATCCGAAGACTGTCTATTACGGCTGTCAGGTCGTCTTCAAAACCAGCGACGGCGGGCAAAGCTGGAAGGTGATCAGCCCGGACCTCTCGAGGAACGATCCCTCGCGGATCGTCTCGTCCGGCGGTCTGATGCCCGATAATCTCGGCCAGTTCTACGGCGAAGTCGTCTTTGCGCTCGCGCCTTCCACTGTGCAGAAGGGCTTGCTCTGGGCGGGCACCAACGATGGCAAGGTCTGGTACACGCGCGATGCCGGACAGCACTGGAATGACGTCACCGCCAACATCACGGGATTGCCGGCATGGGGCACCGTGACCAGCATCCAGCCATCGTTCTTCGATGCCGCCACCGCTTATGTCTCCGTCGACCTGCACCTCGAGGACGATCGCGATCCTTACATCTACCGCACGACCGACTTCGGGAAAACGTGGACGAAGATTACCGGCAACCTGCCAAAAGGCCCGCTTGCCTACGTCCGCAATGTCTCCGAAGATCCGAACTGCCGCGGGCTGCTTTTTGCGGGAACCGGCAATGCGCTCTATTACTCGCTGGACGACGGTGGAAGCTGGACGCAGCTGAAGAACGGACTACCGCCCTCACCGGTCACCTGGACCGTCGTGCAGAAGCGTTTCCACGACCTGGTCATCTCTACCTACGGCCGTGGATTCTATATCCTCGACGACATCTCACCGCTGGAGCAGATGGCCGCGAAGAAGGATGACGCTCCCGTGCGCTTCTTTGCGCCGCGCCCGACGTACCGTCTCCTGCACAGCGAGCAGGTCCTTCTCACCTTCAACCTCAAGACCGCTCCGGCTAAGCGCGTTGAAGTGCAGATCGTTGACGCCGCAGGGCACCCGGTGCGCAAGCTCACGGCGCCCGCGCATGCGGGCATGAACCGCATCGCGTGGGACATGCGCTACGATCCACCCGAGCAAATTCAGTTGCGCACCATTCCACCGCAGGATCCGCACATCTGGGAAGAAACGCGCTTCCGCGGCAGGGACTGGCGGCCGATCACGCACTGGGGCATGGAGCGGGTGCCCAGCGCGATGGCCGTTCCTGGCAAGTACGAGGCGCGGCTCACGGTCGACGGCAAAACCTTCAACGAGCCGGTCACGATTCTCATGGATCCGCACAGCGCCGGATCCGAAGCGGACATAGCCGCTTCGGTGAAGCTGCAGCTTGGTCTGCGCGACGATGTGAGCCAGCTTTCCGCGATGGTGAACCGCATCGAGTGGGTGCGTGAGCAGCTTGCCGTTCAGGAGAAGATGCTCAAAGCCGATCCCGCGGAGACCGCGCTCGAACAGCAGGCCCTGAAAACCGACGATGCCCTGCAGCACGTAGAGTACGAGATGGTTTCGCAGCCGCTGACCGCGAGCGATGACAAGACGTATATCTCCGCCTGGAAGATTTATTACAACCTCCTCTGGCTTGCGGCGGAGATCGGTCCCGGAGCAGGCGACGTCGCGGGCGGCGGCGATTACCGGCCAACGGATGAGGAAGTCGCGGAAGCGCGGCAACTGGAGCAGGAACTCTCTGCCCGCAAGACGGACTTTGACCGGGTGATGACGAAGGATTTCTCCGCTTTCGAAAAGGCCATGGCCGATCACAAGTTCCAGGCAATGCCGTTGCATCCGGAAAGTCAGGCAGCGGAGCAGTCAGGAGAAGAGGAACGGCCGGACTGAAAGCCACGACCAGCCAGGACCAGAAAGGAGTGGGCTGCCGATCGAAGCGTTCGGAGGCACCGTCGGGGAACAGATCGAATCATCTGGTCCCGGCGGAGCCACATTAATATAGATACGGACACATTTCAGCCCATACTTGCCGCATGAGCCGAGGATTGGAACGAAGAAGCATGACAACCAGAGGGACCAGGAGTGCGCGAGAGGGCAGGCCGAAGCGCGAGCACGGCAGCACGGTTTTGACGGCGCTGCACCAGGTTCGGCAGCTCATCGTCGAGGGCAAGCTCTCGCCGGGAACCTGGATTGTTGAAGGCGAACTGGCCAAACGCCTGCATCTCAGCCGCACTCCGGCGCGAGCGGCGTTGCAGTGGCTGCAGCAGGAAGGCTATGTACAGGTCCACCGCACCGCCAATAAATCGCGAATGGTGGTGAGTCCGCTGACCAAAGAAGATGCCAACGAACTCTACGCTGTGATTGGACGCCTCGAGGGCCTTGCGGGGCGCACCACCGCGCAGTTACCGCGGGCGGATCGACTCGCCATGGCGGAAAAACTGCGCGAGCTGAACCAGAAGCTTGCCGACATCAAGGATCATCCCAGCCAGCAGGCAGCTATCTTCGACATCGACCGCGACTTCCATCGCCTCATCGTGAAATCCGGCGCCGGTCCTCGTCTGCGCAGTCTGCACAACACCGTTGAGCCGCAGGTGGAGCGCTACTGGCGCCTCTATGCCAGCTCGATCATCGGCAACCTGCAGCTCTCCATTGACGAGCACAATGCGATTATTTCCGCGCTGGTGGCCGGCGACGCGGACCGCATGGAGCGCGCTCTGCAGGTGAACTGGGAGAATGGCCGCGCCCGCCTCGGTCAGGTCATCGATATCTTCGGCGAACGCGGCAGCTGGTAAGGGTTGCTACTGACCGGCCTGCGCCGGCTCCGCATTCCAGTCCGGAATCTGCTGCCCCAGCAGGTTCTGTACGAAGAAATCGTCCAGGTTGCGCTCCGTGTAGCGCGCCCATGGACCGCGCGTTCCGTGATCCGCTCCGGGAATTTCGAGCATCGAAAAAACTTTGTGCGCCTTGATCAGCGCGTTGACCACCTGCGGGGTCGACGACGGATCCACGTTGTGGTCCATCTCGCCCCACACCAGCATCAGCTTCCCCTGTAGCCGCCAGGCATTATCCACATTGGATGACTCGGAATACTGCGGTCCGACCGGCCAGCCCATCCACTGCTCGTTCCACCAGATCTTGTCCATGCGATTGTCGTGGCAGCCGCTGTTGGAGACGGCCACCTTGTAAAACTCAGGATGAAACAGCAGCGCGCCCATCGCGCTTTGCCCGCCCGCCGATGTGCCGAAAACGCCTACGCGGGAGATGTCGTACCACGGATATTTGGCCGCGACCGCCTTGTGCCAGAGGATGCGATCCGGGAATCCCGCGTCCTTCAGGTTGTGCCACGCAACATCGTGAAAGGCCTTCGAGCGGTTGTTCGTGCCCATGCCGTCGACTTGCACGACAACAAAGCCCAGCTCGGTGAGCGGCTCGGCGCGCGCGCTGAACGACTTCGGCACAAACGAGCCCTGCGGCCCGGCATAGATATCCTCGATGACCGGATACTTTTTCTTCGCGTCGAAATTTGCCGGGCGATAGATGACGCCCCAGATGTCGGTCTTGCCGTCGCGCCCTTTGGCTTTGAAGACCTCCGGAGCATGCCAGCCGGCCGCAACCAGCTTGCTGATGTCCGCGTGCTCCACCGTCATCAGCTCCTTGTTGTCCTCTGTGCGATAGAGCGTGAGCGTCGGCGCCAGATCGATCCGCGAGCTCAGGTCCACGGAGTACTTCCCGTCGTCGGAGAACTCCACGTGATGATTCGCCTCCGACGGTGTGAGCGGCGTCAGGCCGGTGCCGTCGAAATTGATGCGGTAAGCATGAACGAAATACGGATCTTCGCCAGGATTCATGCCGCTGGCTTCAAACCAGATCTGCCGTTTCTCGTCGTCCACGTGGTTCACCGCGCGCACAACCCAGTCGCCCTTCGTGATCTGGTTCTTTACCGCACCCGTGGTTCCGTCGATCAGGTACAGGTGCTCCCATCCATCGCGCTCCGAGGCCCAGATGATCTCCCTCCCGTCGTTGATATCGTGCCGGTACCTCTTGCCCGTGTCGAACTGATTCATCACCAGCGGCCGGTAATCGATAAACGTATTGCTTTGCTCGGTGATCAGCGCGCGCGCCTGACCGCTTTTCGCATCGACTTCGATGATGCGGTACATCTGATGCCCGCGCTGGTTGTATTCGAAGGTGAAGCCGCGGCTGTCCTTCCACCACACCGCATGCGTCAGGTCATACGGATTCGGAAACAGCGCGTTCTCGATAAGGATCTCGTGCTTCTCCGCGACGACAAAGAGCACCGGCTGCTGCAGAGCGAGCACATCGCCGGCCTTGGGGTACACCATCGTCGAATACTCGGGCTGGAGCTGATCCTTGGGCGACGACTCCACGTAGCGGACCAGCCGCCGGTAGCCTGGCCGGATTCGGTAAGCGACCAGCCGGGCTGAATCCGGCGACCAGACGACCGTTCCCAGCGAGTAATAGTTGTCCTCAGAGCCGTCCTCGCTCAGAGCAAGTTTCTGCTTGCCATCGGCCGAGCGTACCCACACGTTGTAGTTCTCGACAAAGGCTTTCCATTTCCCGTCGGGCGAATCCTTCGTCTTTTCCAGGCTGTTCACCGCGTGCGGCGTGTCGTCGTAACCGTACTCATCCTCCCCGGAATCCCGCTGCTGTTTCGCGCAGCTGTACGCTTTCAGATCGCAGCGCCAGCCCGTGTTCTGCACGCGAAACTCGATGGCCGCGTGCTGATCGGTAAAGCGAAAGCGCATGAAAGGCAGATCCAGAGGTTTCACGGGCTCGCCGCTCGCTGCAGAAAGCGCCGCCGCCAGCTTTTCCTGGTCAAAGGCCGGCTGCTTCTTCGACGAGGCCGCATCCACCTCGATGAACTCCGCGCCCCCGGGAACCGTCTTCCGGTAGACGAAGAGGTCTGATTTCTCCTCCCATGCGGGCGCGTCCGGCAAGTCGACCACCAGGCCCCTGTACTTCTCCTGCAGATTCAGGGCGCGGTCGAAATCCGCCCGCGTCAGCTGCGCGGAGGCGAATGCTCCGCCCATTCCGATCGATGCCGCCAGAAACAGACCTGCTGCACGCCAGCTTCCGATCATCTGTGTCTCCATTTACGATCAGGATGTTCAACCAGGCCCGACTTGGGGCTGCGGCCGGGGCGCCGCAGCCTGGTACTTTGATCAGGTGTACTTTAGTATTCAATATTGTAGACGTTTCGGTGTATCAAAATCGTGTCCCTTGCATCCATCCAGGTCATTGATTCGCATACCGCAGGCGAGCCCACGCGCGTCGTGATTGCCGGCGGGCCCGACCTTGGCAATCACTCGCTCGCGCACCGTGCCCGTCGCCTGGCGACAAGGCATGACGCCTTCCGCTCGGCGGTGATCAATGAGCCGCGCGGCTCCGATGTCCTGGTGGGCGCGCTGCTGTGCGAACCGGAAGATCCGGCATCGACCGCGGGCGTCATCTTCTTTAACAACGTCGGCTATCTGGGCATGTGCGGTCACGGCACCATCGGCCTCATCGCCACCCTGGCGCACCTGGGCCGCATCGGAACCGGCAATCATCGTATCGAGACGCCGGTCGGCACCATCCGCGCGACGCTGCATGCTGACGGCCGCGTCACCATCGAGAACGTTCCTGCTTATCGCTATCGTGCGGATGTCACGGTCGCTGTGCCCGGAACCGGCGCCGTTACGGGTGACATTGCATGGGGAGGGAACTGGTTTTTCCTGGCGGAAGACCCGCCTGTTCCCCTCATGCAGGGCAATGTCGATCGTCTCACCGAATACGCCTGGAATATTCGTCAGGCGCTGAATGCGGCGAGCATCACCGGGGCCGGAGGCGAGGAGATCGACCACATCGAGCTGTCCGCGGCCTCTCCGACTCCGGGTGCGCACAGCCGGAACTTTGTCCTGTGCCCGGGCAAGGCCTACGACCGCTCTCCCTGCGGAACGGGAACCAGCGCGAAGCTCGCCTGTCTGGCGGCTGCGGGCCGGCTCGCTCCGGGTCAGCTCTGGCGGCAGGAGGGCATCCTCGGCACGATTTTCGAAGGCTCCTATGAACTGGGCAGTGATGGTGCGGTAATCCCGAGCATCACCGGCCAGGCCTGGATCACCGGGGAAGCGCGCCTGCTCTTCGATCCTGACGATCCTTTTCGCGCGGGAATCCACGGATGACTCGCAGCGCGGATGTCGTGATCGTCGGAGCCGGCATTGTCGGTGCGGCGTGCGCGCTCGAGTGCGCCGAGCGCGGCCTGCGCACGATCATTGTGGAACAGAGCGGCGTCGGCGGGGGCACGACCGCGGCGGGCATGGGCCACATTGTCGTGATGGACGACTCGCCTGCGCAGATGTCGCTGACTCGCTACTCGCAGCAGTTATGGCGATCGCTGGCGGACCGTCTTCCCGCCACCGTCGAGTTCGATCCCTGCGGCACCATCTGGGTCGCCGCCGATGAAGAAGAGATGGACGAGGTACGTCGCAAGCACGCGGTATATACAGCGGCCGGCGTTCCCACCGAAATCCTCGACGCGCAGGCGCTTGCCGAGGCGGAACCCCATCTGAGGCGCCCCTTGCCCGGAGGGCTCCTGGCGTCGGAAGATGCGGTGCTCTATCCCCCGGCAGCCGCGGCGTGGCTGATGCAGGAAGCTCTGCGTGCCAGTGCACAGCTTCACAGCCCGCGCACAGTGGGCATAGCCGGCAAGGGCACGGTCCGGCTGGACGACGGAACTGAGCTGCATGCCGCGCACATCGTCAACGCTGCAGGAGCCGATGCGCCGCGCCTCACCCCCGGCCTGCCGATCCGCAAGCGCAAAGGCCATCTTGTCGTAACCGATCGCTATCCGGGATTCGTACGCCACCAGCTCGTGGAACTCGGCTACCTGAAGAGCGCGCATTCGCTCACCGCCGATTCCGTTGCATTCAACGTGCAGCCGCGCCGGACGGGGCAGATCATCGTTGGCTCCTCGCGGCAATTTGACGCTGAAGATTCTGCCGTGGACCACCGCATCCTGACCGCCATGATCGAGCGCGCCCGCCTCTACATGCCCAACATTGGCGACCTGCAGTCGATCCGCGTGTGGACCGGCTTTCGTGCCGCTACGCCGGACAAGCTGCCGCTCATCGGCGTCTGGCCTGACGACGAGACGCTGTGGCTCGCAGCGGGACACGAGGGGCTCGGCATCACCACGTCACTCGGCACGGCGAAGCTGCTCGCCGACGCACTGACCGGCGCCACGCCGGCCATCCCGCTCGATCCGTACTTGCCGCGACGCTTCGCGGGAACGGTGGCTCATGCCTGATGCGGCGGAGGCGCTCACCCTCACCCTCAACGGCGAAGCGCTGCGCGTTGCGCCTGGCACGACGGTCGCGGCGGCACTGCTGCTCGCCGCATCGCATGCCCGCATCTCGGTCACGGGAGAGCCGCGCGCTCCACTCTGCGGCATGGGCATCTGCTATGAGTGCCGCGTCACCATCAACGGCATCCCGCACCAGAAGAGCTGCCAGATTCTCTGCCAGCCGGGCATGGACGTGCGAACGCCATGAACGCGCGCTTCGATGTGCTCGTGGTTGGCGCCGGTCCCGCCGGGATCGCTGCTGCCGTGCGCGCGTCCGAGAACGGCCGGCGTGTAGGGCTCGTGGATGACAACCCCGCGCCCGGCGGACAGATCTGGCGGAAGGGCGCGCCGCAGCCGGAAGCCGCGCGCAGCTGGCTCACGCGCCTCGATGCATCGGGCGCGCAGCGGCTGCAGGGCTGGCGTGTCTTCGATGCGCCGCAGCCGGGGCTGCTGCTGGCCGAGCGCAGCGGCTTCGGCGCTGACGAGTGTGCCGAGTTGCGCTTCGGCAAGCTGATCCTCGCCACCGGAGCGCGCGAGCGCTTCCTGCCCTTTCCCGGATGGACGCTGCCCAACGTAATGGGCGTCGGCGGTCTCGACGCCCTGGTCCGCGGCGGCCTTCCCATCGCCGGCAAGCGCGTGCTCGTCGCCGGGACCGGTCCGCTGCTGCTCGCGGTGGCTGCAGAACTGACCGAACGTGGCGCGCATGTCGTCGGCCTCTGCGAGCAGGCATCGCTGCCCCAACTCATCCCTCTCGGCCTGCAATTGCTGAAGCAGCCCGGCAAGCTGCTGCAGGGCGCGCGACTGAGATTCTCCAGCCGCAATGTGCCAATGTTCACCGGCTGTTGGCCCGTCGAAGCGAAGGGCAGAGACAAGCTTGAATCCGTTGTTGTCCAGCGCGGAACGCGCCACTGGGAAATCGCCTGCGATTACCTGGCCTGCGGATTTCATCTCGTCCCGAATCTCGAGTTGCCGATGCTTCTCGGCTGTCGCATCGACCAGGGCTTCGTCACCGCAGATGATCTTCAGCAAACCTCCATCGCCAACGTGTACTGCGCGGGTGAGCCCACCGGAATCGGCGGCGTGGAGCGGGCGATTTTCGAGGGCCAAATCGCCGGGCTGGCCGCAACCGGCCGCACAGAGGAAGCACGCCGCCTCGGCCGCACACGGCCGGCGATGCAAAGCTTTGCGCGCGCGCTCGACCGCGCCTGCGCGCTCAACCCGGAATTGCGCAACCTTCCGCACGACGGCACCTTCGTCTGCCGCTGCGAAGACGTTCCGCTGGCCGCACTCCGCGAGCATCGCTCCTGGCGCGAAGCAAAACTGCTCTCGCGCTGCGGCATGGGCCCGTGCCAGGGACGCATCTGCGGAGCGGCAACAACGTTTCTCTTCGGCTGGACGCCCGATTCCATCCGTCCTCCGCTGCTGCCCGCGCGCATGTCCAGCCTCAGCGCATGCGGCGCCGCAGGCGATTCACTTCAGCAACCTAAGGAGACTCGATGAACTGGCAAGGTGTAATGCCGGCGATGACCACCTGCTTTGATGAGCAGCTCAACATCGACCACGGCTTCATGGCGCGTCACGGCCGCTGGCTGCTCGACAACGGATGCACCGGCCTGATCATGCTCGGCTCGCTGGGCGAGGCGGCGACGCTCTCTCTGGAAGAAAAGCAGGCCCTGCTGCGCAACATGGTCAATGCTGTGGGGAAGCGCGCTCCTGTCGTCGCGGCCATCTCCGCGCTTTCCACGCAGGAAGCAGTCGTCCAGGCAAAAAACGCCGAGCAGGCCGGATGCAGCGGGCTCATGGTGCTGCCGCCCTATGTTTATCGCGGCGACTGGCGCGAGATGAAGGCGCACGTCACGGCGGTCTTTCGCGCGACGAAGCTCGAATGCATGCTCTACAACAATCCCATCTCCTATGGCACGGATTTCCTCGCCGAGCAGATTCGCGAGCTGGCCGCCGAACACGACAACCTGGCTGCGGTGAAGGAGTCGAGCGCCGACGTGCGCCGCGTCACCGCGATCCGCGCGCTCACGGGCGATCGCCTGCGGATCTTCGTCGGCGTCGACGATGCCATCCTCGAGGGCATCGCCGCCGGCGCCGTCGGATGGGTCGCCGGCCTCGTGAATGCGTTTCCCGCCGAATCCGTCGCACTGTTCGATCTGGCCAGCGTCGGCAAGCGCGACGAAGCCTTTGCGCTCTACCGCTGGTTCCTGCCGCTGCTGCGCATGGATACCGTGCCGAAATTTATCCAGCTCATCCATCACGTCCAGGCGGAGACCGGAACAGGCAACGCCCGCGTGCGTCCGCCCCGGCTCGAACTCACCGGGACGGAACTGGACGACATGCGCGCGGCTGTGCAGCAGGCTCTGGCGCACCGGCCCAAGGTGGCGAGTACTCCGTTTCCTGCGCAGTGATTGAATGGCGAAGTTGTCGGCCTGTCGTCCGGACGAAGCCGCGGTGTGCCGGAAACAGACCGGCTGGTATACTCCGGCGATCGCCTCTGGGTTGATGCCACACCGGCTAGTCGGACTCATCGACTCTGCCGTGTAAGGTCAGATATCCAGTCCTTCGGAGCTGGAGGGCATGCCATTCCCCATTCGTGCAACGGTCGTGTGCAGTCTGGCGGGCATATTGACTGTTGCCGGCCTGACGCCGGTCAGGCGAACTCCTGTGGTCGGGGCTGCTGCGACCGTGAGCGCAGCGGACGATGAGGAGGCCTGCTACTTCTGCCACAAGGATGCCGTTGAGGGTTATGAGCGGTCGGCCATGGCCCAATCCATGCGCCTGCCGGCCCACGAACCCGAAGGCATCGTACATACCCCGCAGGCCACTCTCCGCATGGCTTCGAATCGAGAAGGCGCGTGGCAGACTTTGGAGAGCCATGGTGTTCCGGAAACGTATCGCGTCCGTTACGTAATCGGATCGGGAACACACGCGAGTGGCTACATCATTTCCGTCGCCAATCATCTGTTTCAGTCGCCGGTGGCCTGGTACACGCGCAAAGCTGCTTATGGTCTGGCGCCGGGATACGAGACCGAGTCGGATCCGGATTTCACGCGTCCCATCAAGCCCGGATGTCTCTTCTGTCATGCAGGCACTTTCGCGCCGGTGGATGGCACCGTGAATGAGTACGCCGCGCAGCCATTTTCACAGCTTTCCATCAGCTGCAGTCGCTGCCATGGTCCCGTGAGCGCTCATCTCGATCACCCAACTGCGTCGAACATCATCAATCCCGCCCACCTGGATTCGGCCGCGCGCGACAGTGTTTGCGAACAGTGCCATTTAAAGGGCGTGGCGCGAGTCCTGAACCCGGGCAGGAAGTTTTCGGACTATGTGGTGGGCCAGCCCCTTGAGACGGCATTCACGACCTACATCGACTCCATGCCGAGCGGCGAGCAACCGCCATTCAAAGTCATCAGCCACTCTGAAGAATTGGCGCTCAGCCGATGCAAACGCGTTAGTGGCAATCGCATGTGGTGCGGTACCTGCCACGATCCCCACCATGAGCCGAACGATGCCGAAACCGTCGCCTACTATCGCGCAAAATGTCTCACTTGCCATGCGACGACTCACTTTGCGCCGAGCCACCCGCCTCGAACCAGCAACTGTGTCGGCTGCCACATGCCGAAGAGGGCGCCCAACGACGGCGGCCACACCGTCTTCACCGACCACAGGATTCAGCGCATACCCAATGACAAAGCTGCCGGCGAACCCACCGGGATCGTACCGTGGAGGAATCCTCCCGCAGAACTGGCGAAGCGGAATCTTGGCATCGGCCTGATTCAGGCGGGCACGGAAGAGCGATCGTGGCCCCAGATTGTGAACGGCTATCGCACCCTCACCGAGGTTCAGCATCAGTTCCCGGCCGATTGCGAAATGTACCAGTCGATGGGGAATGCATTGTTCATCGGCGGGCAGTTTTCTGAGGCCGTGATTGCCTTCGAAATGGCAGAGCGGTGCGACCCCGAATCGTCGTCCATCGAAAATAGTCTGGGTTCAGCCTACGCTGCACTCGGTAAAACTGCAGATGCGAAAATCCACCTCGAGCAGGCGCTGCATTTGGATCCCGTGAATCTCAGCGCCGCTGACCAGTTGATCGTCCTCTATGAAAAGGACGGCGAAACGTTGAAAGCCGACATGCTGAGGAACAACCTCGGCAGCCTCTTTCACTAAAGAACGTCACACTTCGTGATACAGCCGGTATTCCTCATCGCGAATATCCGGAAAGGCGCGAAAGGCCACCGGCGCAACAGCAGATTCGACACGCCACGCGCGTCCCGCCTTCCCCTGCTGAGACGCCCTGAGCAGTTGTGCCCGGGTGAAGCGGCTCTCCGGCGCATTGATCGCGAGCAGCGTCAGCGGGCCGGCCAGCAGCGCCACGGTATTCGGGTGCTGTGCGTCGACCGCCTCCACTCGCAGCGGCCGCTCGATCGAGTACTCGATCACGTCGCCGTCTTTCCATTCGCGCCGCACGGAACAGAAACTCCCCGGCTTGATCGGCTCGACCGGCTGCCCGGCGCTGCGTCCATTCACGGAAACAGCGGTACCGGCTCCGGCCCACTCCGGAACACGCAGCGCGACGGCGAACGTCTCCGGCCGCTCTGTGCTCACCCGGATGGTGACATCCCCCGTGTAGGGATAATCCGTCTTCTGCTCCAGCGCGATCCGGCCTGCGCCGCGTCTCCACGTCACGCGCGACGGCACGAAGAGATTCACATAGATCCCATCGGGCGAATGAAAGTACGAGCTGATGCCATAATCCGCCGTGATCTGCGGAAACGTCCCCGAACAGCACGGCCACTGCTCCGGGTAATACACCCTCGAACCGTGGTTGTTGTAGTCCGAGTAGTAGAAGCTGAATCCGCCCGGCTGCAGCGGCTTTGCGCCGAGGATCGTGTTGTAGAGCACCTTCTCCATGCTGTCGCCATATCGGCTGTCGCCGGTGATACGCATCAGGTAGCGCGTGATCTTGAAGTGCCCGTATGATCCGCATGGCGTTTCAAAGCTGGCGTGCGTCGTCTTCAGGCTCTCGCCCAGCGCGCCGCTGCCCGGCTCACTGAAGGTTTCATTCGGACCCCAGCCGCCGGTCGCAAAGCTCTGCGCCTCAACAAATCCAAAGCCGTTGCGCGCGGCGCGCAGATGCTTCTCGCTGTCGAGCACCAGGTACGCCTGGGCAGCCGAGCTCAGCGCGTTCACGTGACTGTAGGCGTGCTGGTGAGGCAGCGCATTCTGCCCCTCCGCCAGCGGATCGAAGTAGTCCTGGTCCTGCAGGAAACGCTGGGCCAGCTCCAGGTAGCGGCGGTCGCCGCTCCTCTTGTACGCGAGAAAGAAATTCTCCGGCAGCGTGTAGCTTTCATCCCACGTCCAGGAGATGTTCTTGTGCGGACGCTCCGCCATCTCCGGCCGCGTGAGCGCCTTCGGCGGCAGGTAAGGCAGCACCGAATCCGTAAGGTGAGAGAGCACGCGCAGCGCGTCAGGATCGTGCGCGAATGCCTGCGCGTCAATCAGCCCGCAGTTGCTCTTGTCGAAGGTGTAGGCCGGCAGCGGATAGTTGACCCAGAACTTTGGACTGATGGCCTCTCCAAAGCCGCGCACCAGGCGATTGATTTTGGCCTGTGTCGCCTTGTCTCCTGTTGCCGCATAGGCCCGCGCCAGCCCCGAGAGATATTGCCCGAAGGTGTGCCCCGGAATATAGCCGGTCATGTTATTAGGCGGATCGAATTCGTCCGACCAGCTGTACCAACCGCCCATATCTTCGCCGGGAGCGGGAAGGCCGGCGGCCTGCCTGTATGGCTTCAGCAGCGAATCCTCGCTCAGGGCCAGGAAAAAGGCATGATTGGCGCGAAACTGCTCCCGCATCGGCCCTTCCAGCAGCTCAACCTCGGCGTAGTCGAACTGGCTCAGCTTCGTTGCGCCACCGCCCTGCGCTTCGGCGACACTCTCCGCCCATCCACGCCGCCCCAGCGCAGCAAGCCCCGCCGCTGCACTGCCCGTCTTGAGAAATGATCTGCGGGAAAAATCTCGGGTCATAATTGCCTCCGGGCAAATCTGAGTTCCTGTGGCCGATCCCTACAGTTGAAGGGACGCAGACCGGTCAGCGATGGTCATCAGCTTCGTCGTCCCGTTGTCGATGGTCTGGATTCTAACCCTCTTTCGGCGCGACGCAGGGATCGGCGCGGCCGAGACCAGCCTTAGCGTTCTCGATGAATCCTCCCAGGTGCACTCGATCCGCGTAAACTCGCCGCGGCGATAGCCGAAGCTGGTTCCATCGTCCTCATACCAGTTGAAGCGTCCGTCTGCCCCGGGATAAATGTGCAGCGTGATGGGTTCATCGCTCGGTTCCATCGCGAATTGCCGCACCGGTCCCGTCGGAACGATGGCTCCGGCGCGCACGTACACGGGAATGGTAGCCAAGTCCACTTCGCGGTTGATCTCATTACCACCCCTGACGCGCTGATTGCTCCAGTAATCCCACCACGTCCCGTCGGGAAGCCAGACTCTCCTCTGTTTCGCACCCGGTTCGAGTACTGGCGCAACGAGAAAATGATCTCCCCACAAATACCCATCGGCGACCAGCGCTGCCCTTGCCTCGTGCGGCCAGCCGATCCATAACGCGCGCATCAGTGGCAACCCCGTTCTGTGTGTCTGCTCTGCCGACGAGTAGATGTACGGCAACATCCGATATCTCAGCTCAAGGTACTTACGGCAGATCGGCTCCACTTCGGTATCGTGCAGGTCCTGCGGCCGCGGCCAGCCGGCGATCGCTTCCGACCCTTCCAGCGGACCCGGATCTCCCATATTCCAGCCCCACGGCAACCGCAGCTTCCAGGCGCGGCCATGAGACCGAAACAGCGGACAAAACGTGCTGAACTGAAACCACCGCACATAAAGCTCGGGTGTCAGTTCGCGCGTCGCAAAAAATCCCCCCGTATCCGTTCCCCACCACGAAATCCCGCATAGTCCCACGTTGATGCCGTTCTTCACCTGAGCCGCGAGCGCTTCCCATGTTGAATCGATGTCCCCGGACCACAGCCACCCATAGCGCTGCAGTCCTGCATACCCGTTGCGGTGCAGGGCAAACGGTCTTCGCTCCGGGTGCGCCTGCACCTGACCCTCCCAGTACATTGCGTTGCGTTCGAGCCGAGCTTCTACTGGAAGCATGTCGCCTTCATCCGGCCACCAGCCATCCACGCCGATCTTTTCCGCAGACTCGTGCTCGGTCCAGTAAGCGGCGGCATCTCCCGGGGCGTGGGCCTCTGACCCCGTGTCGGTGATTTTCCCGTGGAAGTCATACGGGGGCACGACGTGCAGCACCACCTTGAAGTGCTGCTCGTGAAATTCACGGAGCATCGCCTCCGGATCCGGAAAAACGTCGGCATTGAAGGTGAACGAGCCGTGTCCCGTATTCCAGCCCGAGGGGCAAAAACCCGTCCCCAGATAGATCAGCGCATCGCAGGGAAGCTTCTTCTCGCGAAAGCTCTTTGCAATCCCAAGCACCTCATCGCGGCTTGCCAGCGTGCGGTGGGACTGCATGTAGCCGAAGGCCCACAGCGGCGGCAGGTGCGGATAGCCCGTCAACTCGGCATAGCCGCGCAGGATCTCCGCCGGCGTGTCTCCCAGGATCAGATACACGTTGCGGGTCGACGTAGCGACAGGCGAGCGCACGACGCCCATCTCGCCGGTCATGTCGAAGCTCCCAAACGGCTGACCCACGAAAAGGCCCCATCCTTCCGGACTGATCAGCCAGGGAATCGGCACGCGCGATCCGGCGGTACGCAGGTTTGGTGAGCCCTCGCCGTTGCGCATGGCATCCCGTGTTCCTCGGCGATCGATGCCCATCAAGCCCTCGCCCAGGCCGAAGAGCGGCTGCTGGCCCACTCGGAACCGCACCGCCGTGCTGTCCATGTCGAACTGGATTTCCTGCCGCACGCGTTCCCCGCCGTCCACTACTGTGATCCGCAGCGGCTCCTGCTGTACGCGGATGCTGTACCGGCCCCACTGCACCTGGGCTCCGGAGCCAGGCGCGGAGCCCAGCACGGCCCGATGCCCCGCGTCGATCACGCCGAGTTCCTCCGTCGGTGGCGGTGCAACGGCCGGAGCGATGCTGATGCGCAGCACAGTGGCGCTGACGGCTGTCAAACTCAGGTCGAGCTTTCCCGGGCTGCCGGTCTTCGCGACAAGCGAAGTCGCCGCATCGATGGGAGTGCGCAGCAGCAACTGCGCCAAACCAGAGCCCAGGCCACACAGCACGGACCTGCGCGTCAGATCTGTGATCATCGCCTGTGTTTGTAAATTCCCTGCGTCAGCGCCGTCAAGAGAACGTTTCCACGATCTGCGCGCAAGCTCCATTAGCGAACTCGCTGGGGAGTAAGATTCAACACGTAACCGCGAATTTCCTATTGTGTGGACGCCCAGAAAATATGGAGTCGGAGATGCCGGCGTAGCGAGCGCCACACGGCTGATTCTGGCTCTGCTGGTCCTGGCAGTGTTGGCCCTGTGCCTGCCCGCACTCGGGCAGAGCGCGCGTGACGTGGTAGCGTCCACAACCGCTGCTCTCGAGAGCGGTGAATTCGACAAGGCGCTCGCTTTGCTTCGGCCGGCAATCCAGCAGTCTCCGCGCAACCCGCAGCTCTGGATGCTGCAGGGTCTCGCTGAATCCGGAAAGGGCGACCGGAAATCGGCTCTGGCTTCCTATCAGGCCGCGCTCAGGGTTTCTCCCGATTATCTGCCCGCGCTCGAAGGCGCTGCTCAGTTGCAGTATGAAGTCGGCAATCCCGCTGCGGCGCCGCTGCTCCAGCACGTTCTTCGCCTGCGGCCCGGCGATGTGACGAGCCATGCAATGCTGGCGGTTCTGGATTACCGGAATGGAGATTGTGCCAGAGCGGTGAAGCATTTCTCGCAGAGCGAGCCGGCGCTTGGCTCGCAGCCCGGCGCGCTGCAGGAATACGGCTTCTGTCTCCTCAAATTGAAGCAAACGGAAAAGGCGCTGCAGATATTTCGCGGCCTGTTGGATACCCATCCGGAGGATGCTCGCGCGCGGCGGGCACTGGCCGCCGTTCAACTCAGCGCAGATCAGCCGCAGAACGCTCTCGCGACGTTGCAGCCTCTCCTGCAGTCCAGCCCGGACGTGGACACGATGCGGCTGGCCTCCGCGATTTACGAAGCTAACCACGACACGCCGAATGCGGTGAAGGTCCTGCGTGAGGCCATTGTGCAGGATCCAAAAGACACGGCGCTCTACGCGGATTTCGCCGATCTGGCGATGGATCATCAGTCCTTCCAGGCAGGGATTGACATGATCGATTCCGGACTTCGCCTGCAGCCCGCTTCGGCGCAACTCTATCTGGCTCGCGGCGTTCTGTACGTGCAGATGGCGCAGTATGACAAGGCCGAGGCAGATTTCGACAAGGCCGAGCAACTGGATCCGCGCCAGGGACTCAGTGCGGTAGCGGAGGGGCTTGTCGCCGAGGAGCGCGATCAGAGCGATCCGGATAAGGCCCTGGCCGCGGTGCGTATGCGGCTCCGCAGAAAGCCGGGCGATGCGTTCCTCTGGTATCTGCAGGCGGCGATTTTGTCGCAGAAAGCGCCTGATCCGGGTTCGAGCGAATTTGCGCAGGGGCTTGCCTCAGCGAAGAAAGCAGTGTCGCTGGACTCCTCGCTGACCGCCGCGCACAATGTGCTGGCCAAGTATTACCTCGATGCCGGGCAGAATGCATTGGCAGCAAAGGAGTGCCGGCTCGCGCTCGATCGCAATCCCGCAGATCAAACGGCGCTTTACCATCTGGTGATCGCGTTGCGCAAAACGCACCAGCAGTCGGAGATTCCGGATGTGCTGAAGCGGCTGGCGCGAGCGCGCCAGGATGCCGCGCGGCAGGAGGCAGAGCGCAACCGGTACAAGCTGGTGGTTTCTTCAGCGGGAACGCCGGCTCCCTCCGCCCCGTGAGAATCCTTTACTCCTCTGGTGGCGCTAAAGATAATCAGAGGCACATTCACCAGGGACTCAGATGACCATCTCCCGCCGTTCTTTTGTTCTGCTGTCTCTCTGCGCATCTGCTGATCAGCTTCTGGCACAGGACCAGGGAATCGCCAGCCGCGATGTGAAGGCGCAACAAAAACCCGCGCCTTCAGGCCGGCCCTTTTATGCGCACTTCACCGACGTCGCGGCAGCGGCGGGGCTGCATGCGCCCGTTATTTACGGTGGCGTCGAATCCAAGAAATACATCCTGGAAGCGAACGGATGTGGCTGCGCGTTTATCGATTACGACAACGACGGGTGGATGGATATTTTCCTGCTTTCCGGCACGCGGCTGGAGGGCGCTCCGCCTGGCGCGACGAATCGGCTGTACAAAAACAATCGCGATGGCACCTTTACCGATGTGACGGAGAAGGCCGGACTGCAGGCGGCCGGCTGGGCGAACGGCGTCTGCGTGGGCGACTACAACAACGACGGCTTCGACGACATCTTCTGCACATATTTCGGCCAGAATCGTCTTTACCGCAACAATGGTGACGGTACATTCACCGACGTGACCCGCGAGGCAGGCCTGTTGCAGCCCGGCCCCGCACGGTGGGGCGCCGGCTGTGCCTTCGTGGACTACAACCGGGACGGCCATCTCGATCTTTTCGTTTCCAACTACATTCGCTTTTCACTCGAGCATGCGCCCGTTCCCGGCGCGAACTCCACCTGCAACTGGAAAGGCGTCCCGGTGAACTGTGGTCCGCGTGGACTGCCGACCGGACGCCATCTCCTGTACCGCAACAACGGCGACGGCACCTTCACCGATGTGACGGAGCAGGCCGGAATCGGCCGCGCCACAGAGAGCTACGGCATGACCGTGGTTACAGCAGACTTCGATGAAGACGGCTGGCCCGACATCTTTGTCGCCTGCGATTCAACCCCCAGCCTGCTCTTCATGAACAACCACGACGGCACCTTCCGCGAGGAAGGCGTGATGCGCGGCGTGGCCCTCAGCGACGACGGCATGGAACAGGCGGGCATGGGCGTCGGCATTGGCGACTACAATCTCGACGGGCATCTGGATCTCTTTAAGACGCACTTCATCGGCGACACCTGCGGGCTTTATCGAAACGATGGCAAGGCGAATTTCGACGAGGTGACGCGCACTGCAAAGATTGGCGTTGAGACCCGCTTCACCAGCTGGGGCGCAGGTATGGTCGATCTGGACAACGACGGATATCCGGATCTTCTTTTTGTCACGGGCAGCGTCTACCCCGAGGTCGAACGGAAGCTTCCGCAGTATCCCTACAAAACACCGCGGGTCCTCTTTCGCAATCTCGGCAACGGCACCTTCGAGGAAATTGAGGCGGCCGGCGCCGGCATCACCACGCCGCACAGCAGCCGCGGCTGCGCCTTCGGCGATTTCGACAACGACGGTGATCTCGATGTCCTCATCGTCAACATGAACGAGCCGCCTTCACTGCTGCGCAATGACCTGAAGCCGGCCCAAAACTGGCTCAAGGTGAAACTGGACGGCGTCAAGTCAAACCGGAGCGCGATTGGCGCCCGGGTGCTCGCGCGCTACGGAGCTCACGTCCAGGCCCAGACGGTAGTGAGCCAGTCCAGTTACTACTCCTGCAATGATCCGCGGCTGCATTTCGGTCTTGGGGCGGCAAAGCAAGCGGAGCTCGAGATCTTCTGGCCCAGCGGAATGCGCGAGGTGATCCACCGCATCGGCGCGAATCAACTCGTCACCATTCGCGAGGGAGCCGGAGTGGTGCCCAACCGGGGATGGAGCCGCTGAGGGCGCGAGCCGATGGCGGAGGGGGACGAAGCTCTTGACAAGCATGATGCGGAGCGCGTAAAAGTGTTCGCCAAGTAAACGTTTTCTCGGGTCTCCAGGCCCAACCCAGTTCCATGGAAATCCGGCTGTAACACCTCTCACAGGGGGCATCCCATGACATCAGCGAGATTGTCTCGTCACATCGCTGCCTTCTGCGCTTCGGTTCTGCTGCTCAGCGCAACCGCTTTTGCACAATTCACGGCCAGCATTCAGGGCATTGTCCAGGATCCGAGCGGAGCCGCAATCCCCAAAGCGAATCTCACCCTGCGCAATACCGCTACCGGCGTCTCGCAGGTCACCACATCGGACGCTTCGGGAAACTATCGCTTCGTCAGCGTGGCGCCGGGGCCGTACGACATCACGGCAGAGGCGCCCGGCTTCTCGAAGTCCGTGGCTCAGGTTACGCTCCTCACCGAGCAGAACCTGAACGTGCCCATTTCGCTCAAGGTCGGCTCAGTGAGCGAGCAGGTAGTTGTGACCACGCAGGCGCCGATCATCGACACAGCCGACAGCCGAACGCAAATGACCCTGGAGAATGAAGCAGTGGCGCAGCTGCCCATCGTCGGCCGGAACCTCGTCACACTGGTGACGTTGGCGCCGGGCGTTTCCGGGCTGGGGACGAGCACATCGGGTAGCCCGGCTTCCGGCGTTGACAACTACTCCACAGAAGAGCAGGTGGATGCCAGCGCGAACGGCCAGGGCCAGAACAACAACCAGTACGTCATCGACGGACTCGATGTCACGAGCGGTATTCGCCAGGGCGTGCTGAACCTGACGCCGCAGCCTGCTTCCATTCAGGAAACCAGCGTTCAGGTGAACACCTTCTCCGTCGAGCACAGCCGGGCCGCCGGAATACAAACCATCTTCACCACCCGCTCGGGCACCGACAAGTTCCACGGATCGGCGGCAGACTGGTTTAACTACCAGGGCATGTTTGCCAACCAGCATTTCGTCAGTTCCGCCAAAAACCATTACAAGCCCTTCCACTCGAACAACATGGACTTCGCCATCGGCGGGCCCATTATTCCCCACCACAATAGCTTCTTCTATTTCGCAGTGGAGCCGCTGCGTAGCTCGGCGAGCGCCGGCGGGTCGGTGACCTTTGCGGATCCGCAGTTTATCTCCTTCGCGCAGGCCAACTACCCCAACACGGTGGGCACGCACATTCTCACCACCTACAAACCGACCGGCGTGGGTGCCGTCAGCGTGCAGCAAACAGCTCAGCAGGTCTTCGGGTCAGCGTGCGGCGGCAACGGAGTCCCCTGCACCTTGCCGATGATCGATCAGGGCTCGTTCGGCGCCACCCAAATCCGCAACGGAACGCAGTACTTTGCGCGCATCGATCAGGGCTTCAAAAAAGAGCGTATCTACGTCAGCCTCTTCCGCACCCTGCTGCTCACCGGCGCAGCTTCGCCCATGCCGCAGTTCTCCGCGCTGAACAACACCTGGCAAGTTGCCGGGCAGGTGGGCTGGACGCACACGTTCTCGGCGAACACGCTGAACGAAGTAACCGCCGGGCAGAGCCGCGTCGAGGGCGTGCTGGGCAGCGGGGCCAAAGACTACACGGTGCCGTCCATCTCCGTGAACGGCATCAATGCCGACGCGGGACAGGCGTATGGCGTTGGCTTTGCGCAGGGCGATTTCATCCAGCACAACTACCACTGGCGCGATGTGCTGACGCACGTCCGCGGCACGCACACGCTGAAGTTCGGCTATGAAGGCTGGTACGGCGATGACGTGGAGCCATTCCAGGGCCCCTGGTCCCAGCCCAAATTTGTCTTCGACAACCTGCTCAAGCTGGCTCAGGACGCGCCGACGAACGAGAACGGCATCATGTACAACCCGTCAACCGGCAAGCAGCAGTTGTGGAGCTGGGATGCCGCATCCAGAACCTGGGGCGCCTTTGCTGAGGACGTCTGGAAGGCCAAGCCCAACCTGACGCTCACGCTCGGCCTGCGGTATGACGACGGCGGAAATCCCTGGTCGAAGAACGCTTCGACCGTCTTTGGCAATTTCTACCTCGGCACCGGCACCACGGAGCAGCAGCGGGTTGCGACCGGCTTCGCCAAAGCAACGCATAACGCGCTGCTGAGCTCGGTCAATAATCTGTGGAGCCCCCGCGTCGGCGTGGCGTGGGACCCCGGCCGCAACGGTAACTGGGTAGTACGCGGCGGCGTTGGCATTTATGAGAACTGGCTCACGTCCGCCAACGTGCAGGAGGAGTTCCGCGGCAGTCCGCCTGGCCTCGTCGAACCGGTGTTCTTCGCCGGCACTGCCAATCCGCCAATCTTCGTCCTGGGCAACAGCAGCAAGCCCCCGTTCGGGTTTGTCTTTCCTACATTCCCCGGCGGCCTGAACGCGCAGGGCGGCGTAGTCGGCGCGAACTTCTCGATCGGCGGCATCGATCCCCACCTCAAGTCCCCCATGGTGGACATCTGGTCGATTTCCGTGCAGCGCAAGCTCACTTCCGTTTTCGCAGCCAGCGTCGGCTACAACGGATCGCACTCGTACAACATTGTCGGCAACGGCAATTCGATCGGGAACGTCTCCTACGGCGTCAACATCAACGTTCTGCCCGGAGACCTGATCACCCACGAGAGCCGCGTGCCGACCCGCCTCAACCCCAGCTTCGGCTCCATCGCCTATGCGCAAAACGACCGCTACGCCAATTACAACGGCGTCTACTTCGGCCTGAAGGGCCGCTTCACCCGAGGATTCATCGACGCCTCCTATACGCGCTCCAGTTCGAAGGACGATGGCCTGGCGTATCCCACTCCCACCAACCCCGGGCAATACTACGGGCCGTCCATCTTTGACGTTCCCAATCGCTTCTCCCTCAGCCTGGACTACGAGCTGGGCGGCCTGGAGAATCACGGCAGCGCTGTGAAGTTCCTGACGCACGGCTGGGGACTCAGCGGCACGTCCATCGTCCAGTCCGGCTATCCGCTGACCGCGCAGAACACCAACTCCTACATCCCGGTCTGCCAGAACACTGCGAAGGGCGCGCCGGCCTGCCCGTCGCCGGCCAATCCCGCCGTTGGATACGCAACCGGCAGCGGCGACTACAACGCAGACGGCAATAACCTCGACTATCCCGATGCGCTCAGCTACAACGAGCTGTCGAACAACAAAGCCTGGCTGACCGGCGCCATTCCCAAGTCTGATTTTGCCGTGCCGGCCTTCGGATCGGAGGGTAACGAGAAGCCGATGCACTTCCGGCAGCCGAACTTCATCCAATCGGACGCCAACTTCTATAAGGATTCGAACCTCGGCGAACACGTCACCTTCCAGGTCCGGTTCGAATTCTTCAACATCTTCAACCGGGCCAACTATTCCAATGTCGATACCAACCTGCCCGACGGAAGCTTCGGACAGGCCAGAGGTTCGCACGCGCCGAGGTTCTGGCAACTGGGTGGAAGGCTGTCTTTCTGACCCTCCGCCCAGCGGTTCGGCAGTAACTGCGGCCGGCGGGGCCAGTGCCTCGCCGGCTGTTATCTTTTCTTAGGCTCTGCATGCGTTTCTCGCGAACACTGGCCGGAATTGCGGCCACCCTCCTGCTGTTCTCCAGCCTGACAGCCCAGGTCAGAGACGATCGCGTTGCGCAGATCGTCGCCGCCTTGCGCAATCAGCAGTACGCGCAGGCTCTGGCTCTGCTGCGGCCCGCCATCGAGCAGTCGCCCCGCGATCACCGCCTGCGAACCATGCAGGGCGTCGCCTTCGTCGGACAAGGCAACACCAAAGAAGCTCTGGCAGCCTTCCGCCAGGCGCTCGCGCTGGCGCCCGACGACGCCCTGGCGCTGCAGAACGCGGCTCAGATCGAGTACGACCGCAGCAGCCCGGCCGGCATCCCGCTTCTCGAGCATTTGCTCCGCCTGCGCCCCGACGATCTCACCAGCCACGGCATGCTCGCCGTGCTCGAATACCAGCAGGGCAACTGTGCCGCCGCCGTTCCTCATTTTGAGAAGGCCGCCACGCTCTTTGCATCGAAGCTCCCCGCCCTGCACGCCTGGGGAGTCTGTCTCGTCCGGCTGCGCCGCTTTGAGCAGGCGGCTGGAGTCTTCCAGCAGAGCGTGGCTCTCAGCGGCCCCGCGTTCGGCGCCACAACCGATCCGCGCGAGCGCCAGATCCTCGCCTCCGTCCAGATCATGGCGCACCAGCCCGAGCAGGCTCTCGCCACCCTCGCCCCGCTGCTCCAGGCCAGTCCCGATGCCGCCACGCTGGAGCTGGCTTCTTCCGCCGACGAAGACCTCCACGAGACCGACAAGGCCGTCGATGCTCTCCGCCAGGCGATCCTTCTCGCCCCGCACGACGTGCATCTCTATGTCGATTTCGCCGCGCTCTCGGCGGCGCACCAGTCGTTTCAGGTGGGAATCGACGCCGTGAACGACGGCATTCACCTCGAGCCCAATGCCGCGCCTCTCTACTTCGCGCGCGGCATGTTATACGTGCAGATCGCCCAGTACGCCCAGGCCGAGCAGGACTTCGAAAAAGCCTATGCCCTCGATCCCAGCCAGTCCCTCAGCGTGGCGGCGCAGGGCCTGGCCGCCGTGCAGCAGAATGACCTGACGCGCGCGCTGGCCGGCGTCGAACGCAACCTCGAGCGCCGGCCCGACGATCCCATCCTGCTCTACCTCGAGGCCGACATTCTCCTTCAGCAGGGCGCAACCCCCAGCAGCCGCGAGTTCCAGCGAGCCATGCGCTCGGCAAAACGCGCGGTTCTTCTCCGTCCCGGCCTCGGACCGGCGCGCGAGGTGCTGGCGAAACTCTACCTCGAGGACCATCAGTATCAGGCGGCTGCCGAGCAGTGCCGCAAGGCGCTCGAGATCGACCCCGCCGACCAGGCCGCTGTGTACCACCTGATTCAGGCGCTTCGCAAAACCGACCAGAAGTC
>DASYYN010000222.1:0-11185 GCA_035933815.1 Acidobacteriaceae bacterium | reverse complement strand
TGCCGATCCGGCCGTGCTGTACGAACTGGTCACACACGCAAAGCGCGCGTCCAGGCGGCCTTTGATCGTGAAGCTGTCGCCCAACGTGACCTCGATCTCGACGATGGCCCGGGCTGCCGAGCAGGCCGGCGCCGACGCGCTCTCGCTCGTCAACACGTTCCTCGCCCTGCCTATTGACGTGGAGACGCGGCGCTCGCGCCTGGCAAACATCACCGGCGGCCTCTCCGGTCCGGCCATCAAGCCCATTGCCGTACGTATGGTCTGGGAAGCCGCGCGTGCGGTGAAGATTCCTGTCATTGGACTCGGCGGCATTAGCACGCCCGAGGATGCTGTCGAATTTCTGCTCGCCGGAGCAAGCGCAGTACAGGTGGGGACGGCGAGCTATGCCGATCCCCGCGCCGTCGAACGCATCGCTCAGGGGCTCTCCCAGTGGTGCGCGCGCCACCACGTCAGCCGAGTCACCGATCTCATCCGCGGGCTGAACACATGACGGTCTTAAGAACGCCGGTGCCTCCTGTCTCGGATTTGTCGAGAGATGGACGACCGCCTGCACCGCTAGTCTTCTCGAATGTCGAATCTCCGGATTAGCCCGTCTTCCAGCCGGAAAATGTGCCCGACCATCCGATCCGCCAGCAGGTGTCCACTGTTGTCGTGCACCACCTGATGCACTTCGATAATGGTCTCGCCCTTCGGACCGCGCGAGAACGCGACCGGATCCACGTGCGGACTCACCATGCGCCATTGCCGCGTCCAGTAGTCCCGCACCGCCGCTCGTCCGTGCACGTGTCCACCTTCCATCCCGTTCGCCCACTCCACATCTTCGTGCATCGCCGCCAGCACGCGCTCGACGTCCCGTGAGTTGAAGCACTCATAAATCTCACGGAAGAACCGTTCTTCTTCATCCACGGGCAGTCTCCCCGTTCTGAGCCATTCGGACCCTGACACTACCGGTATACACTGAAGCTTCCTCCCGCCCAACCAGCGCCAGGAATGCACTGCATGGGAATGTTCAGCTCCTTCTTTTTTCCGTGGGGCCTTTTGCTGGAGGCCCTCGCCATCATCCACTTCATTCGCCGGCGCCCCGACACCTGGTGGATTTTCGTCATCATCTTCCTCGGCCCGCTCGGCGCCGCGATCTATCTCGTTGTCGAAGGCATTCCCGACCTCAGCCTTGTCGGCGACTCGTTCCGCGGATTCTCCCGCCGTTCCCGCATTCGCGAACTGGAATCGGTGGTCCGGGTGAATCCCGCGGTCGGCAACATCGAAGAACTCGGCGATCTTTACATGGATGAAGGCCGCCTCACCCAGGCACGCGCTGCATTCAACCAGGCGATCACCGCCGGATCGATGACCCTCGACCCTTTTTACCGCCGCGGCGCGTGTGCGGTGCTGCTCGGCGATGGCGCAGCTGCAATCCCCGATCTGGAGCGCGTCGTCGCCAAAGAACCGGACTACGATTTTCACCGTGCTGCCGGGCTCCTCGCACAGGCCTGTGCGATGACCGGGCAGAAGGAGAGGGCGGAGGCGCAATTCCGGAAGGCGACGGAGCGCTCCACGCTGTCGGAAACCTATCTCAACTTCTCTGACCTGTTGGCTTCCGAGGGCCGAACCGCCGAGGCCCGCGAATGGGCAGCCAAGGTCCTCGAGAAAGCCCCCGCCATGCCCAGCTATCAGCGGCGCCGGGAGCGTCCATGGTTCCGCGAGGCGAGAAAACGCGTGCGCCGACTCGCATAAATCAAACGGAGGGCTGATGAAGATGCAGTGGGATGACATGCGGATCGCGCTGTGGTGAACGCCTCCGTGCCAGATCCATTATCGGCACTGCTCGTCCTGTCCGAGCAGGAAAAGAATGCCCGCGGTCTGACCCACACGCCTCGCGAGATTCATCAGCAGCCGGACACCTGGATCGGCACTTTCCGCTTGTTGCAGTCCATGGAATTCTCTCTGACGGGCGTGCTGGCGGAGTGCGGCATTCACCAGGACTCGCCGAATCGTCCCGACATCATTCTCGCCGGGGCCGGTACTTCCGACTACATCGGGCGTTGCCTGCAGAGCTTGCTCCAGACACACTGGGGTTGCAACGTGCGCAGCATTCCCAGCACGGATCTCCTCACCGGCCTCACTGAGGCTGTCCTTCCCGAGCGGCGCTACGTCCTCATTTCGTTTTCCCGGTCCGGCGACAGCTCTGAAGGCGTGGCCGTGCTCGCGATGGCCCTGCAAAAATTCCCGCAGCAGATCCGCCATATTGTCATCACCTGCAATGAGGCAGGCGCCATGGCGCACATGCCGGGCGTCTTTCCTGTCGTTCTCGACGACAGTGTCAATGACCGCGGTCTGGCGATGACCAGTTCATTCACCAACATGCTTATTGCTGGACAATACCTGGCTTTCCTGGGTGGGTTGCACCCGTATGAGCCAATTCTGGAGGCGCTCACCGCGATGGGCCGGTCGCTACTCATACCTGCAGCGAACCTGGCCTCGAATTTGGCAAAGCGAGGCTATCGCCGCGTCTGTTTCCTCGGTTCCGCCGCGCTCCACGGAGTCGCGCGCGAGTGTGCGCTCAAAGTGCTCGAGCTGAATGCCGGCCGCATCGCCACGCTGCCGGAAACCTTTCTTGGCCTGCGCCATGGACCGATGTCATTCCTCGACGGCGAAACATTAGTGTGCGCGTTCCTCTCCGGGAACTCCGGCCGAGCCCGGTACGAGCTTGATCTTCTCCAGGAAATCCAAAGCAAGAGTCTGGGTAAAGATTTACTGGTGCTCTCGCCGGGGGCGTCGGACGAAGTCCGGCAGCTGACGCCGGATGTGCTCGAGCTCAACGCGCCGGCTGACTTCCCGGACGAATGCCGCTCTCCCGTCGATGTAATCGTCGGTCAGCTCCTCGCGCTTTTCCTCTCGATTGAGAACGGCGTTCACCCCGACACCCCCAGCACAGGCGCGATCAGCCGCGTGGTGTCGCACGTGAAGATATATTCGCAATACGAATAGCAGCGGCCCTCAGGCGGATTGAGTTGCGCCAGGCCGCTCGAAGAACATCTCGATCTCCTCGAGCGATTTGCCCTTTGTCTCCGGCAGCCACCATATCGCAGTGGCGAAGTAGAGCAGCGTGCACGCTGCCCAGCCAAAGAACATCACGGCATATCCGTAGTTGCCCACCACCGGCAGAAAAACACCCGCGATCAGTGTCGAGATTCCCTGATTTAGCAACAGAGCAATGCCCATGCCGGTCGATCGGATGCGCGTCGGCATCAACTCCGACAGCATCAGCCATACCACCACACCCGGCCCAACCGCATAGGCCATGATGAAAACGGCCAGGCAGGCGGCCACCAGCCATCCTGTTTCTCTCGATGGAACAGGGCCATACATGGCGCGCCGAATCGTGAGCGGCGCACTTTGCTGCTTCGCCTCCGGCGCGATATCGAGCACTGGATGCGGGTTGTCGCTGAGCACCGTCGCCACCTGCTCGCCGCCTCCGTAGGAATACACAACCGTGAGCGCCATCACCCGGCCCGGCGCCGCGGAGCCGAGCGTCGTCGCCTCGTTGATCGGCAGATGCACCGTGTTGCCGGTTTCCGCCGCGACGATCCTGTTCCGAACATTGATACGGGCAGCTTCCGCCCGCAGGAAGAGAAATCCCCCGCAAGCGAGCGCGATCACCACACCCGCCGTCCCCATTCGCAGCAGAAAACGTCGCCCCTTTCGATCAACAAAGAAAACCGCTACCAGGGTCATGACGACATTCATCACCTTCACGAACACATCGCCCTGCGTCGCATGACCGGCGCTCATGCCCGCCTGCCTCAGAATGAGGACGAGAAAGCTCAGAATGGAGTTGATCCCTGTCGTCTGATTGAGGCTGAGAACGACGCACGCCAGGACGAACGGCACGACATATTTCCGCTGCAGCAGGGATTTCCCGAGTCCGCTGGACGCGGCCTCGGGCTTCTGCAAACTCTGCATCTCCGCGAGTTCCCGTTCCGCTTCTTCGGCTGAAACCGAGCGCTCCAGCGCCTTGCGTGCCTCCGCGATGCGGCCCTTGCGGGCCAGCCAGCGTGGCGTCTCGCTCAGCGGAAACGTGCCGGCGAAAAACAATGCGCCCGGGTAAACAACCGCCAGAAACATGGAACGCCACGCGTGATTCTCAATAGCGCGCAGCAGGACGGCATTGCCCGCGGCCAGCGACATCGCAGTCTCCGCCTGCCGCGTGTAATACCAGCCGACGAACGCAGCCGCCGCAATACCGAAGGTGAGGAAGAACTGGAAAATGGCTGTCCCGCGGCCCCGATAATCGGCGCTGAGGCATTCAGCCAGATACAGCGGCACCACAACGGCAATCACGCCGCCGCTCATCCCCTGCAGCAGCCGCCCGGCGAAGAGCGAGACGAAGCCCTGCGAGAGGACAATCATCGCCACACTCACCACAAACATCAGCCCGCTGAGGATCATCATCCAGCGGCGGCCCAGCCAGTCGGCCAGCACTCCGGCCAGCAGCGACGAAATCATGCTGCCGCCCAGAACTGCGGCGACGATCAGAGAGGTCTGCTCCAGCGTCAGCTCGATGGTCTTGCCGACGTACAGCAGCGCCGCAGCGATAATGCCGATGTCAGCGCCATACAGCAGCCCGCCCAGTCCGGCGATCACCAGCAGATACCGGCCATAGAACGTTACTTTGTGGAGGTCCGTTGTCTTCTCAGTTTTCAGCATGCGCGATCACAGGTTCAGCAGCCGCACTGCATTCTCGCGGTAGACGCGACGAAGAACATCATCGGGCAGCTTCAACCCGTAGATGTTCCAGCGTCCCTGCCGCGAGGCGTGCGACGGATACTCGAAATACTCGTCATCAGTCTCAAGAAAACGGAAATACAGCCGGTACATCTTCTCTTCGGGCAGCAGATCGGTTCCAAAGACGATGCGATCAGAGTAGCGGAGAAAGAACTCCCGTGCACGATAGGGCTGCCTGCCTAACTCCGAGGCCCGCGCGCTGATATCCACAAAGGCGTTCGGGCAGGAGTCGAGGAGCCGCATGACGCGGTTCAGGTTTTCGCTGCTCTCGGCAACATGCGCGGCTACGAACGTAGTGGCCGGGTGTCGCGCAATCACACGATCGCGCTGATCGAGCAGCTCCGCCTTCGGGTACTCCGAGGGATAAAAGCTCCAGTTCGGATGCGCCGCCAACTCCTCATAGCGTTCGTTATGCTCATCGACCGGAAGGAAGAATGCATCCGGATCGGCGGTATGAAACATCACGGGAATGCGCAGCGCGGCAGCCTTGTCGAATATCGGCGCGAGCCGCTCATCGTCGATCCGAAGCAGACGACCCGTTGCATCGCGCACACGGAGGCCGAGATCCTTCCAAAACTTAATGCCCTTAGCACCGCGTTCCACTGCCCGCTCCAGCCACGCACACGTCTTCGCCACAAAGTCCGGCCGCTCGAGGCCGCACCAGTCCATCCAGGCGATCGTCGCAAACCGCTTCGGGTCGGCAGCCCGAAACTTGTCGATCATCCGCAAAGCGTCGTCGCCGGTCTTCATCGTGATGTTCACGATCTGCTCGACCCCGCACGCATCCATCACGCGCAGAACCTCCTGCGGCTCCAGCGCATCCAGATGGTTGTGATAATCGATGGCGGGGACGCAGGGCTTCTCAACGACGTGTTCCGGCGTCATCAGCGTAGAAATCGGCTGGAATCGTCCCAGAGGAAGGTTCACTTCTGCATGAGCCGTCACCAGAGCGACAAACGGGTCAGCGTCGCGTACGGGCTCCGAATCTGGGCGCGAAGCTGCTCCAGACGCAAGCGTGGCCGCGATGGGGAACCGATGTTCTGCCAGAAAAGACGCGACGAGTTTCCGGTCTCGGAACGCCTCCGTTCCCCCGGGCCGCAGCGTCGAGAGCGCGCCAGTGATGTTCCCTGCCCTTCCACATTCCTCCGGCGGGAGCCCTCTGGTCCACGCCAGCAGGAATCCGGCATTGAAGCTGTCTCCCGCGCCAATCGTGTCCACCGCAGCCACCCTCACGGCGGGTACCTCGAACCGCTTCCCTGCCCCTTGCACCACACAGCCGCGCTTTCCGCATTTCACCGCGACGCACGGCACCCGCGCCCCGAGCGCCTCCAGCGCCTCGCTGAGAGTCGTCCGCTTTGCGATGCGGCACGCCTCGGCCTCATTCGGCAGCAGCACATCGACCAGGTCAAGCAACTCGTCCAGCACGCCGCACCAGCGGTCTTCCGGATCGTCGTTCGTATCAAGCGAGAGTGTCAGCCCAGCGCTTTTCAGCGTGCGAAACAGGGTCGGCAAGTCCGGCGCGAGCGCTCGCTGCAGGAACAGCGACGACAGGTGGAAGTGCCGCGACCTGGCAAGATAGGCCTCATCGAGGTGCCGGATGCTCATCTCGCTCATCGTCCCTGGCCACGTCAGAATCCGCCGAGTATCGCCATGATGAAGCAGCACGGTCAGGCCGGTCGTCCGCTCGGGGTCCTGCGTAGATTTCGATGTGTCCACACCGGCATCGCGCAGGCGTTCGAGAGCAATCCTCCCGAGCGGATCGTTTCCGGTCCGCGTGATCAAGCCCATCCTGGCCCCGAGCACCGCGAGGTTGTGCGCCAGAATCGCTGACGAGCTGCCCAGCGTCGCCTCAAAGCCGGTGGCCAGCAGCTCTCGTTCGAACGGCAGCTGTTCAGGCAGGCCATAAAGGATCAAATCGAGGTTGATCTCGCCGGCAATCGTGATGTCGAACTGGCCAGAAGTGGAAGAGGGCTGCACGTTCATTCAGATTCGCACATCCATGATAGGGCGCGAAGTGCCACCGCGAGTTACGGATCGCGGCATCGGGACACAGCCCCGCAGCCCCACGGTACCCGGAAGGTGACTAGCGCTTCGGTCGTAGCACACCTTCCTGTGCTACGCTTCGGCCATCGGTGGCCAATTTCGAAAAAGCGCCGGCGGAAGTGCAGGAGATCCTTTCCAAGCCGATTCAGCAACTCGGCCTGAAACTGGAAGGTTCTCCCCTCGAGCGCTTTGTCCAGCAACTCTACAAAGAGCTGGATGCCAAGGGAGTCCGGAAGTTCCGGCCCAGGTGCTATCTCACCGATGAGTGGGGCTGCCCGAACATGGAGCCCGTCATCGGAATCCCCTTCTATCTCGCCGATCCCAAACTGCAGCGCCTCGAATCGGAGATGAACGACATCGAAGACGCGCGGCAGATCATGATGTACATGCGTCACGAAGCGGGGCACGCCTTCAACTACGCATACGCGCTTTACAAAACCCCGGAGTGGCGCGAACTCTTCGGGCCTTTTCGCCGGCCGTACCGCGACAACTACAAGCCGGTTCCCTTCTCGCGCCAGTTCGTGCGTCACATGGAGGGCTGGTATGCGCAAAAACACCCCGACGAAGACTTCGCCGAGACGTTCGCCGTATGGCTGACGCCCCGTTCCAACTGGAGGCAGCGGTACAAGGGCTGGGGCGCAATGAAGAAGCTGCTCTACATGGATCGGATCGGCCGCAAGCTCCGCGATACCGACCCTGTCGTCGCGCACGGAGACACCGACATCACCGTGGATGAAATGGATGTGACGGTCGGCGAGTTTTACCAGCGCGCGCTCGACCAGCAGCTCACCCCAGGCGAGCTTCCACTAGACGCCGATCTGCGCGACATCTTCAACGTATCGAAGCGCCGCCGGAAAAACGTGCGCGCGGCCGTCGATCTTCTTCGCCAGAACCGCAAAACCCTTATCGACAAGGTGACTTACTGGACGGGCGTTCAGCGTCCGCTGGTGAAAAGGCTGATCGAGACAATTGAAACAAAAGTGCGCGACCTCGGCCTGCGCGCCGACATAAAATGTGAAGCAGAATACCTGACGGAAATCACGGTGTATGCGACGGCACTGGCGATGAATTTCATCACGCGGGGCAAATTCATTCTGCCCTGAGGGATGGATCGCATCCGCAACTGACGACGGATGCGGGGAAACGAAGCAGAGGGCTCATGGCAAACCTGAAAATCACGATTCTGCACGACGTCTGGGAAGAAGGGCCTCCGGAGCCGGAACCTGAGCCGGCGAAAGCGTCACGCAGCAAGAATGGCAAGCGCAGGAAGAAAAAGGACCCGCAGCACGACCGCGAAGAGATCTTTGACGCGCTGACCAAGCTTGGGCACGAGCCTTCGTACCATGTACTCGACGGAAAAAACCAGTCGCTGCTGGCGCTGGCCCGGTGCAATACGGATCTCGTGGTGAATCTCACCGAGTCTTACGCCGGCGACGACACCTGCGACAAGAACATCGCCGCCTATCTGGATCTGCTGCACATTCCGTACACCGGCAGCGGCCCGGAGGCTCTGTATCTGGCGCAGGACAAATCGATCGCCAAGAAGATTTTCGACTTCCACAAAGTCAAGACGCCGGACTTCGCCACATCCTACAAAGGGCTCACTGAGCACTCGCACGACATTGAGTTTCCGCTCATCGTTAAGCCAGTCTCCGAAGATGGATCTATCGGCATCGACAGCGGCTCTGTAGTGGAGAGCGTCAAGGAGCTGATGGAGCGCATCCACTATATCCACGAAGAATTCGACAGCCCGGCGCTAATTGAGGAGTACATCGAAGGCCGCGAAATCTATGCCGCCATCCTCGGCAACGAAAACGCCGAGGTGCTCCCGCTGATTGAACTCGACCTCTCGAAGCTCCCGAAAGGAACTCCGCGGATCGCAGGCCAGGATGTCAAGTTTGATCACGAGACCGAAGCGTATAAGGTGACGAAATCCGCGCCCGCTGAAGACCTCGACGAGGAGACCACGAAGAAATTGCAGGACACCGCGCTCGCCGCTTACCGCGCGCTGAAGCTGCGTGATTACGGCCGCATCGATATGCGCGTGAACAAGAAGGGCGAGGTCTACGTCATCGAGGCGAACCCAAATCCGTGGCTCGCCAGCGCCGCAGAATTCACCATGGCCGCGAAAAAGGCCGGATATTCGTATACCGACATGATCGGCAAGATAGTAGAACTCTCCCGCGCGCGCTCCGGATAACGAGCGCAGCCTTTGAGTTTATTTACGTGTAGAATTCGATCCTTTGGTCATACAGGAGGGAGTGTGCGCAACGGCTATGCTGAGCGGCAGTTTGGTTGGTTGTCCTCTGTTCTTCTCCTCTGCCTCACTGTGACACCCCTGCAGGCGCAATCGACGGTCGTCTTCACTCCACCGGCCATCACAAACTCCACCCCGTTGCCAAATGGCGTCGATATCCAGGCCGGTTCCGCGCACGAGCAAATCGTCGCCCTGCGAGATGACGTGATCCGCATCCGCTTCAGCCGGAGCCACACTCTACCGGAGGACGCATCATGGGCGGTGCTGCCGGAAGCTAGGCACAGCAGCATTTCAGTTACGCCGGCAGCGGATTCCGCTGTCGGGTTCTCGACGAAGCTCCTGCGCGTGTCCGTCGATCGCCAAACGCTCCAACTCACCGTCCGTGACTCCGCCGGCAACGTCGTCCTGCAGGATACTCAGCCCATTCAGTATTCCGGCGACTCCTTCCGCATCACGGAAGCAATGCCGCCGGACGAGCATTTCTTCGGTCTGGGAGACAAAACCGGCCCGCTCGATCGCCGCGAGGAAGCATTCGATCTGTGGAACACCGACGCGTACCGCTTTCAGGAATCCACGGATCCTCTCTACAAATCGATTCCCTTCTTTATGACCTTCCGTGGCGGCGTTGCCGCCGGCGTTCTGCTCGACAATACATGGCGCACGAGCTTCGATTTCGGCAAGGAATCGCGCGACAGCTACTCCTTTGGCGCGGAAGACGGCCCTGTCGATTACTACATTTTTTACGGCCCTGCGCCGAAGCAGGTGGTGGAGACGTATGCCTGGCTCACCGGGAAGCCTCCGCTGCCGCCGCTCTGGTCACTTGGATACCAGCAATCCCGCTACAGCTATTATCCGCAGTCGCAGGTGCTCGACATTGCCGCCCACCTGCGGGCCGATCACATCCCGGTCGACGCCATTTATCTTGACATCGACTATCAGGACCACAATCGGCCGTTCACGGTAGACCGGGAGCGATTCCCCGATTTCGCGGGAATGATTTCCAAACTCAACGCGGAGAGCTTTCACGTCATCGCGATCACCGATCTGCACGTCGCGAAATATCCCGATCACGGCTACGTGCCCTATGACAGTGGCATGGCGAACGATGAGTTCGTGAAGAATCCCGACGGCAGCGTCTACACGGGCGTCGTTTGGCCCGGACCCAGCGTGTTTCCGGATTTCACCCGGCAGCAGACGCGGGCGTGGTGGGGCAATCTGTATCGCAATTTCTACGGTATGGGAATCGCGGGCTTTTGGAACGACATGAACGAGCCTTCCATCTTCAACTCGCCCACAAAAACCATGCCTCTCGATGTCGTGCACTGCATCGATGAACCCGGTTTCGTCAGCCGCACCGCGACGCACGCTGAAATTCACAACATTTTCGGAATGCAGAATTCTCGCGGCACGTTCGAGGGACTGCTCGCGCTCAAACCCGATCAGCGCCCGTTCGTGCTGACTCGCGCCTCGTACGCCGGCGGGCAGCGCTACGCGGCCACGTGGACCGGCGACAACAGCAGCACCTGGAACCATCTGCGGATGACCACGCCCATGCTGGAGAACCTCGGCCTCAGCGGCTTCGTTTTCTCAGGAGCCGATGTAGGCGGTTACGCCGGATCGCCGACAGAGGACCTGCTGACGAACTGGTTCGAGATCGCGGCGTTCCAGCCCATCGATCGTGACCACACGGAGAAAGGCAGTGCGATGCAGGAGCCGTGGGTGAACGGTCCCGTGCAGGAGGCGATTCGCCGGCGTTTCATCGAGACGCGCTACCGGCTGATGCCGTACCTGTACACGGTCGCCGAAGAGGCTAGCCGCACAGGGCTGCCCATCGTGCGGCCGCTGTTTCTTGACTTCCCCGACGCGATGCCCGACCGCCATCCCATCGACCTCGATATTCCGGCGTCGGCAGAGTTTCTATTCGGTCCCGATATTCTCGTCGCTCCGTCACCCTTTTCCGATCTGGTAGACACGTATTCCGTCGAGTTCCCTTCGACGGACTGGTATGACTTCTGGACCGGCGACAAGGTCGGCATGCCCGCCCATGAGGAGCCGGCCGGGGGCAATACCAATCCCGCCGCTCGCGTACCTCTCACTCTT
>DASYYN010000197.1:0-8716 GCA_035933815.1 Acidobacteriaceae bacterium | reverse complement strand
GGCCCGGCGGAACTCGCGAAGCGCGGACGGCATCCCGCCCTGGGACCGGTAACCCTCTCTGAGCTGCTGGCCACGTGGGCCGCGCACGATCTGAACCATCTGCACCAGATGGCCCGCGTTCTGGCCCATCAGTACCGGGACGATATCGGCCCTTTCCGCGCGTATCTCGGCGTGATGCAGTGCGACGCGCATGGGGCCTAGAGGCAGGCAACAGGCAACAGGCAATAGGCAGTAGCCAACAGGATGGGCTGACTGGCCGAAACGCGCGATGGGCGGCTGGATCGCGACCTGTGGCCAAAGTTGCGGGATGCAGGTCACTCGGCCACTTCCGCTGCCACACCCGGCCGAATGGCCACCCGCTCAGGCATTCTCCGCATCGTATGGTCGGACACTCGTATGCGCTCCAATCCTTCACTCCGGCAGGTTCTGCAAAACGCACTGAAACGGCTCGAAGACAGTCCCCAGTTCGCTTCAAAACCTGATGCGGTGGAACTTCGCCGCTGGCTTCTTGTTGTCCTCGCAGACTTGCGGGAAGAGGAACGCCAGGCCCACCTGTACGAGGTCGCCTGATTCATATCGGGCCGGCTCATCCATCTCCGCCGTCGCTCAGCCCGCCGCAACGGGTGGACTCAGTGCTGCTCTGAGCGCGACTGCAGAATCTGCACCACCATCGCCCGAATCGCGTCGTAGTCCGGCTTGCCGGAAAACATCCGGTAGTCCGCTGTGCCGTTCGCGTCGGTGATCTGGAACTGGCGCTCGCCGGCGGCAGCGCGGTCGGGGTGCGCCTGAGCCCAGGACCTCTCATCGAAGTCGTTGCTCTGCACTTCGATCTCGCGAGCGGACTGTGAACCCGGCTCATGGACGATGAACCGGTAGTACGTGTGGAACTTGCCCACCGGTTCGAAGTACTGGACGGCATCGACGCGCGCCGATCCCACCGGGAACATCTCGACCAGGAAACCATTCGCGTCCCGGGCATCCGGGGCGCCGGTCGTGTGCAGCTTCGCCAGGGTCTCCCTCTCCTGGTCGCGCTGCGCTTTCATTCCGGCCGCGGCATAGGCAGCGACCAGGGTAGTGTGAATCTTCCAGCTTTGCGGATCGAGCTGCCGGGCCTTCTCTGCGTATTCAACGGCCAGCTGGCCGTTGTACTGCTCGAGCGCCGCGGTGGAGGCGTAAAGGTCGGCAACGGCGTTGTGCGGGTCCGCCGCCAGGATCTGCTGAAAGGTGGCCAGGGCCGGTCCGGGCTGACCGGCGCGCAGCTCCGCGAGGCCCTGATCGACGGTCGGGGTCGGGGGGTTCTGGCCGGCAGGGGTAAAAGCAGGGCTCAGCAGGAAGGCAAGGGTGAGGAAAACTGTCATGGGGTTAGCCTTACTCTAACGCGGTGCGACGCCGGTCGAAATGCACAAAATCCCGATTGCTGAGGACGGACGGTGCCCCGCCGCGTTATGCTGGAGCGACAGCTTTCCAGCAAGGAGAACGACTGTGGTCGTTGTGGTGATCGTGGGATTTGGCGTCGTGTTTCTAACCGGGATACTCTGGGCGACCAGCAGGAAGGCCGGCGAACACCACTGAAATTGCTTCGTCTAACTGGATAACCCCAGTTCTCTCATTGGCCTATTATTTTTCATAGCTCCCAACAGGATTCGAAAGATTGCACACGCATCGCTGTGGAGAGCCATGTTGGATGGTGTCGCTCTGCGCTCCTATGTGGCGGGTAATCTGCGGTTTGCCGGCGCCGGAAAAAATCCGGGAAACTGGAGGCACGCTGGCAGTCTACTTGCACCATGGCCACTTGATCGGAATTCGACCGCTCGCAATATGACCAGGCACGCCCGAATCAGGAGCAGGATTCGCAAGGGGTCGTGCCCCGCACCATGGAAAGGTCCTTCCAAACCCGCATAACCGCCGTCCTGCTGGCGCTGTTTACCGGCGCCGCGGTGGTGTGCGCGGGCTTCAACCTCTACCAGGAAAACCGGTATCAGAAGCCCACCGACGGGGTGTGGTGGATCGAGGCTCCGGGTGGTTTGCGGGCGGCACGCGTGCCCAGCAATACGCCGGGTGAGCGGGCGGGCGTCAAGCAGGGTGACCTGCTGGTGGCCGCCAACAACCAGCCCGTCCCCCGCTGGGGAGCGCTGGTGCGGCAAATGTGGCGGACGCGGGCGTACAACAACATCCACTACACGCTGGTTCGCGGTGGTGTCCGGCTGAACGACGTGCCGGTAGCGCTCGACGTGCAGGACAACAGCCTGCACCAGGGATTCCGGCTGATCGCACTGGCGTATCTGTGCATCGGCCTCTACGTTCTGCTGCGACGGTGGACCGCCCCGCATTCGACCCACTTCTACATCTTCTGCCTCGTCTCGTTCGTTCTGTACTCCTTCTGGGACACGGGGAAGCAGAATGCGTTTGACCAGCTCGTCTACTGGGCGAAAATTGGCGCGAACGCGCTGCAGCCGGCCCTGTTCCTGCATTTTGCGCTGGCCTTCGCCCCGGAAAGGCGCGAGCGGCGCCGCTGGCTGTCTCCGCTGATTTACATTCCCGCGGCCCTGCTCATCGCGCTGCAGGTGGTCGCGATCGAGTCCTTCTCGGCAACCGAGCGGCTGCGCCACTTCCTCGATCAGCTGGCGACCGCGCATCAGGCGCTCTTCTACGTCGTGGCCGGTGCGGTCTTTTATTACAAGTACAGCCGCGCCGATGCGCCACTGGAACGCCAGCAGCTGAAGTGGCTCACCCGCGGAACCATCATCGCCGTTGCGCCGTTCACCCTGCTTTACGCGATCCCGTACCTGGCCGACGTCGCCATGCCGGATGTGATCACCAAGCTGGTCACCATCTGCATGCTGTTTCTGCCGCTGACGTTCAGCTGGGCCATCGTGCGCTACCGCATGATGGACGTCGATCTGATCTTCAAGCGCGGCGTGACCTACACGCTGGCCACGGCGACGCTGGTCGGCGTCTATTTCGCTCTGGTCGCGGTGCTGGCCGAGGTGGTGCATGCGCACCTGCCCAGCGCCGGAGTATGGGGCCTGATGGCGGCCATCATCATCGTCGCCCTGCTCTTCGACCCGCTGAAGCGAACCATTCAGGCGCAGGTCGACAAGGTTTTTGACCGGCAGAGCTACGACTACCGCACCACGCTGATCGATTTTGGCCGCGGCCTCAGCTCGTTTACGAATCTGGATGCGCTGCTGCACGCCATTGTCGATCGGCTGCCGCGCACCCTGCTGGTGCATCGCGTCGCCGTCTTCCTCGCTGAAGCGCCGGGGCAATACCGCATGGCGGCCGAGCACGGCCTGGCCGGTATTCCGGCGCAGGACTTCGACCTCGGCTTCCTCGATTTCGACGGTCCGCATGCCGGCACGCATTTGTTCCTCGAGAATCCGCAGCATGCGCCGCATCTGACCGCTTCGCAGCAGAGAACTGTGGCAGCGCTCGACATGAACTACTTCCTGCCGTGCCGTGTCGGCGTTCCCGGCGCGCGCGACTGGGAAGTCCAGGACCGCACCATCGCGGTGATCGGCCTTGGGCGTCGCGAAGAGGGCGAATTCCTTTCGAGCGAAGACATGGAGCTGCTGGAGTCGCTGGCCGGCTACATCGGTATCGCGCTCCAAAATGCGCGGCTCTACGCCAGCCTCGAAGAGAAGATCAGCGAGTACGAGCGGCTGAAGGAATTCAACGAGAACATCGTCGAGTCCATCAACGTGGGCATTCTGGCGGTCGATCCCGAAGAGCGGATCGAGAGCTGGAACTCGCAGATGGAAGTGCTGTTCGCCCTGGCCCGCAAAGAGGCGCTGCGCCAGCCGCTCTCGGCCGTCTTCCCGCCGGAGCTGGTCGCCGAGTATCAGAAGGTGAAGGATCAGCCGGGGGTACACAACCTGTATAAGTTCCGGCTGGAGACGCGCGCTGAGGAAACCCGGATCGCGAACGTGGCCATTGCGCCGCTCATCTCGCGCGATTTCCGGACCGTCGGCCGCATCATTCTCATCGACGACATCACCGACCAGACGCAGATGGAATCGCAGCTGGCGCAGGCGGAGAAGCTTTCCTCCATCGGCCTCCTCGCGGCCGGCGTCGCGCACGAAGTGAATACTCCGCTGGCGGTGATCTCGTCGTACACGCAGATGCTGGCGCGCCAGCTGCGCGGCGATGAGCGCATGGGCCCGCTGCTCGAAAAGATCACGCAGCAGACCTTCCGCGCTTCGGAGATCGTCAACGGTCTGCTGAATTTCTCCCGCACCAGCGGAGCGGAGTACCGCGAGACCGATCTGAACGCCATCATCCGCGAGACCCTGGTGCTGCTGGAGCATCAGTTCAAGACCGCGCAGATCAAGGTGGAAATGAATCTGATGGCAGGTCTGCCGCCGATCCTCGGCAACTCGGGCAAGCTGCAGCAGGTCTTCCTCAACCTGTTTCTGAACGCCAAGGATGCCATGGCGGCGGCGCGTGCTCCGGGCGAGGCGCGGTCGCTGCGCGTCGCAACCGAAGTCAACGGCCACGTGAGCGTTTCCATTGCCGACAACGGCGCCGGCATTGCGCCGGAGCATCTCCGCCGGATCTACGATCCGTTCTTCACGACCAAGACATCACGCACGAATGGTCAGCCGCGCGGCACCGGCCTCGGGCTGGCTGTGACCTATGGAATCATTCAGGAGCACTCGGGCAAGATTCACGTGGAGAGCCAGGTCGGACAGGGGACCACGTTCTATCTCGAGTTTCCGATGTTAAGGAAACCCGCGCATGTCTGAAGGCACACTCGTCGCCCCCAGCAACGCTCAGGCTTCGGGTCCGGACGCGAGGCAGCGGATCCTGATCATCGACGACGAGGCGGCGATTCGCGAATCGCTGGAGACGCTGCTCTCGCTCGAAGGCTACGCGGTCGAGTCGGCCGAAAACGGCGAACAGGGACTGGAGCGCATTGCCGAGCAGCCATTCGATCTGGTGCTGCTCGATCTGGCGCTGCCCGGGCGCAACGGGATCGAGATCCTCGGCTCGATCCGCGACCGCCAGCCATCGCTGCCGGTCATCATGATCACCGCGTACGGCACGGTCGGCAACGTCGTCGATGCCATTCGCGGCGGCGCGCAGAACTTCGTGCAGAAGCCCTGGGACAACGAGAAGCTGCTGGCCGATATTCGCGCGGCCATCGCCCGCTACCGCGCCGAAGAAGAGAACGTCCAGCTCAAGCGCGCTCTGCGGCAGCGGTACAACTTCCCCAACATCGTCGGCAAGAGCGAGGTCATGCTGCGCATCTTCGACCTGGTGGCGCAGGTCGCGCCCACGCGCTCGACCGTGCTCATCCAGGGCGAGAGCGGCACCGGCAAGGAACTCATCGCCAAAGCGCTGCACGCGAACTCCCCGCGCAAGGACAAGCCTTTTGTCCCGGTGAATACCGGCTCCATGCCCACCGATCTGCTCGAGTCGACACTCTTCGGTCACGTCAAGGGCGCGTTCACCTCCGCCATTGCGGCGAAGAAGGGACTCTTCGAAGTCGCCAACGGCGGCACGCTCTTCCTCGACGAGATCGGCACCATGGGCCTCGATACGCAGGCGAAGATCCTGCGCGTGCTGCAGGACCGGCGCTTCATGCACCTGGGCGGCGTGCAGGAAATCCAGGTGGACGTGCGCATCATCACCGCCACCAACGTCGATCTGCGCCAGGCGGTACGCGAAGGCAAGTTCCGCGAGGACCTCTTCTACCGCCTGAACGTAATCGCCATCGAGCTGCCGCCGCTGCGCGCCCGCCGTGAGGACATTCCGCTGCTCGCCACCCATTTCCTCCGGCGATACTCAGAAGAGAACGGGCTGCCGCCACGGCAGTTCACTCCCGACGCGATGCGCGCCCTCGTCGATTACGAGTGGCCCGGCAACGTGCGGGAACTCGAAAACGTGGTGGAGCGCGGAGTGGTGCTGTCCTCCGGCCCGGTGATCGGCGCCGATCTTCTTCCCGGACACCTCACCGGCTCCAGCTACTCAAGCAGCCTGCTCGAGCACAGTCCCGACGCCTCGCTGTTTGACATCATGGAAGACATCGAGCGCCGCATCATCGTCGATAAGCTGGAGCGCTCCAACTGGAATCAGACCGAGGCTGCCGAGCAGTTCCGCATCCCGCTCTCCACACTGAACCAGAAGATCAAGCGGCTCAATATCGAGATCAGGAAACGCGGCAGGGATTAGCGAGAAAGTCAATCCCACTACACTGTTGAGCCATTACCAAAGATGGCACGCCGGGCGTGCGAAGTAGTTCATTGCACAAACGCAAGGTGATATAGTCCCGGCATGCTCCCCCCCAGGAACCGGCTTTCTGCCGCTTTGATTGCGGCAGTGCTCGTGATGGCTTTCCCGGCGTGCGCCCACGCCGATGCCGCCATCCCTATGCTGCCGGTGCGCTACCCGGTGATCCTCGTCTATCTGCTGCCGGTCATCCTGATCGAGACGCTGTATCTGCAACATCATCTGAACACCAATGTCCGCCGCACCTTTCTGGCCGTCACCGGGATCAATATCGTCACAACCGGCATCGGCTATCCACTGATGTACTTCCTCTACGTCGGCCTCGATCAGATGCTGCACTTCCCTGAGGGCCTCGGCCCTGCGATGGACCGGCTGGGCTGGGTGCCGATGTTCATGACCATCCAGGTCTTTCCTGACTGGACCGGCCTGCAGCGCTCGGTATGGATCATGCTGGCCATGTTCGTCCTGCTGCTGCTGCCTGGATATATGCTTACCGGCTACATTAAGTCATGGCTGCTGCACGGCTACGACCTGCTGAACTTCCGCGGCAACGTGAAGTCGGCGGTGTGGATGGCCACGCGGCTCTCCTATCTCTTCCTCGCTACCGCCGGCTGCATCGTCCTCTACCTGATCTATACGACCGACCTGAAATAGCATCTCTCCCCTCGGCTGCGTCAAACTGTTTCCAGATGAAGACTGCTGCGGTTCGGCGCAGGCGCCCCGGATTGGCGCTGATCCCGGTTCTGCTCTCGCTCGGGCTTCTGTACCTTTCTGCGGGCCCGGGCCGGTTCGCGCCGTGGCTTGCTCTGGCCGGGAGCGCGGCGGTTCTGGCGCTCGGCCGGCGCTGGCTGGCGGCCACCGTTCCGGCGCGGGTCGCCGGCGTCTATCTCGGCTTCGCGACCGCGTTCATGGTTGTGCTGCGCGCCTTCGGCTTCAGCGCGGACTTCTGGTGGATCGCGATTCCGGCGGTGTTCCTGGCCATCGCTGCACTGCTCTACGACCTCTTCGTGTGGCAGCCGCACAAAGGGCGCTTCGCTCGTGCGCGCGCCGAGCGGCGGGGATGGCCGGAGCAGGACAGTCATCAGTGATCGGTTGTCAGTGATCAGTTGTCAGTCCCATGTCTCCAACGTCAGGAGACATGGGGCACCCGCACCCTGACGTGCTTTGGTACGATGTGCCTCGATGAGTCATGAGCCGCAGGACTTTGCTCGGCGTTATGCAGCGATGAGCGAGCCGGAACTGATGGAACTGGCGCGCGGGTACGACTCGCTTGTCGAACCGGCGCAGACCGCCTTGCGCGCGGAGTTTGCGAAGCGGAACCTGGAGCCGTCGCTGATCGAGGAGCCGGCGGAGGTTACGTCGCGCGATCTGGTGACGGTCGCCAGCTATCGAGACCTGCCCAATGCGGATATTGCGCGGGCCGCGCTCGAGTCTGCCGGCATTCCGGCCTGGATCCAGGACGACAATCTGGTGCGCATGGACTGGTTCTACTCGAATGCGATCGGCGGCATCCGTCTGCAGGTGGATGCTGCTGATGCGGAAGCCGCGCGGGAGATACTGGAGCAGCCGGCGGCTGAGATGAATGAGTAGTGCGGTCCATTGAAATGGAAGAGTAGCCGACGAACCGGCAAGTTCGCTCATTTTGGCGTGCAAACGATCTTCACTGCGCTGGTACTTGCGCAATAAATGTCATGCGCTGCTGCGCCCCCGCTGTACTCAATGGTCATCTCTGAGTCGCTGATCCAACGGATTTCGCTCGCGCCTGCGGCCCTCCACGGAGCCGAAAAGACCTTCTGCTGCCTGAAGCCTCTCGCCCAGAACAATCTGACATACGTACCTCCTCCGGTAGCGCCTACGTCGAAGTAGTACAAGCGGGCTGCGGTCCGTCCGGACGGTGAGTAGATCGGTGCAGAAACGGTCTTACATCCGGACACCGTCTCGAGCAGGAGCAACAGCCCTAAGATAGTCCCCAATCCGGCGACCGGCACGCATACTGCTCTCACTCCAAGCGTCAAGATTCGTTGAGGTAAAATCGTTGCTTTCGCAAAGCCGACGCTTCCCGCTGCAATCAAGAGCACAGCCAGCGTTGTCTCGCCCACGAGCCACCAGTTAACGAACACCATTGCAGCCCCCGTGACTGGCACGAACCTGCCCAAGCATGCCTGAGTACTTGTCGCTAGAGTTTAACGGACGACGTCACATAAGTGGGTGAGTGACCGGCAGCTCCGTCGAAAATCATCTCAGAAGTACCTGATTTTCATTCATATGGGTGGATCGAACCGATCCATGCGTAACTCGGACCTTTCGGTCTTTGCGATACCCTCATTTGTTATGTCCGAAGCCCTTTTGCTTGCAGGCCAGCCGCTCACTCTCGATGAAATTTGCGCCGTCGTCCTCGACGGACGCAGCGTCGCTCTCGATCCTGCCGCGGGGCCCGGCATCCGTGCTTCCCGCACGATCGTCGACAACCTGCTGGCCAGCGGAG
>DASYYN010000183.1:0-11687 GCA_035933815.1 Acidobacteriaceae bacterium | reverse complement strand
GGCGAGTGGTCGGCCACTCCGTCGAAAATCGTCTCAGAAGTCCCGAATTTTCATGCATATAGGTGGGTCGAAAGACCCATGCGTGACTCGGACATTACGATCCGCGTGCGTGTCGGTGTCAGGTGAGCGGGATTAGAGATTGGACAAAATGTCCAATGGACTCGCCCCGGGATGAGGCAGAGGGTGCTGTTGGGGGTGGGAGCCGGGCGATCTTCTGTTCAAAAAGTGTACTGGTTAGTAAAGGCGTCGCAGGCACTTCGTGAAGGTTGAAACGCCCTGTTTGTAGTGCATTTGCGAGCAAGGTTAACCAGAAAATTAACACCTGTATAGCGATACACGATGGGGAAACATGTGTTTCCCCGCTTCCTGTCGAAATTCATGCAGGAGGTCCTGCATGAATTTCCCCGCCGGCGGGGAGCGTTTTTTGGGCCTTACTGTAACCACTCAGTAAACAGGAGGAGCGACGGCGTTCGGCGCCGGAGCGGCGAGGCTGAACACAGGGCCACAGCCGACCCTGAACCCAGGTTGTCCTCTCTGACTCTGCTGCACTCCTGACATGACGCTCTCACGATGCTGATCCTGTTCTCCTGAACCGGAACAGTTCTTCCGCTCTGCCTGAATGCCAGCTTGGCGTCCTGAGAAGCAAATGACGGAAATGAAAGTACATCAACAGCCCGATGCCGGAGGGGCAGCTGTCTGGCTGCTGTTCTCCGCGGTGTCAGCGAACAGAGCCCTGATCAGGATCTGGGAAGCAGCTGTGAGCCGGCTCGAGCAGCGGGTAGTTCCTGGCCGGCGGCGGCGGCACGGGCGGGCCGGGGCGGCTCGTCCGCGCGCGCGAACATATATATGTTGCGGCCAGGAAGGCACGTGGTCTGTGAACGAAAAATGTCCGACCGGCCGCGGTGCTCCGGATCCCGGGCAGCCTGGCGCAGGTCCCGGAGGTAGTTCAGCATGTCGGCCAGGGTATCGAGGTCGCGGCGGTGCCGGACCTCGGCCGGAATGATGTTCTCCCCGGTGACGCGGGAGACGGCGCCGCGCAGGTAGGGCATCAGGAAGTCGTGGATGGGCCGCTCCCAGCGGCGCATGCGGGTGCCGACGGCTTCCTGCTGGATGTACTGGCTGAGAGCGGTTCTTTGCTGAGCCAGCCTGGTGTGGAAGGGAGTGGGGATGCCGGGCTTCTTCCTATCTGAGATACTTGTGCTATCCTGGTGCTCCTATGAAGCGCGCCGCACTCTATATGAGGGTCTCGACCGTCGATCAGCACCCCGAGACCCAGCTGCACGATCTGCGCCAGCTCGCCGCCCAGCGTGGCTTCCAGATCCTCGCCGAGTACACCGACCGAATCTCCGGAGCAAAGGCCCGCCGGCCGGGGCTCGATCAGTTAATGAAGGAAGCCCGCCGCGGACGCTTCGATGTGGTTCTGGTCTGGGCCTGCGACCGCATCGCCCGCTCCACCCGCCACTTCCTCGAGGTACTGGACGAGCTGAACCGCCTGAACGTTGAGTTCGTCAGCTTCCGCGAACAGATCGACACCGGTGGGCCGCTGGGCCGCGCCATCGTCGTGATCATCGGCGCCATCGCCGAACTCGAGCGCAACCTGATCGTCGAGCGAGTGCGCGCCGGCATGCGGCGCGCCCGCCTTGAAGGACGTTCCATCGGCAGGCCGTCGCTTGAGATCGATCGTGCCGCGATCATCCGTGACCGCCAGCTCGGCCGCAGCCTCGGTCAGCTGGCGAAGGCATACTCGGTCTCCCGGGCCACCATCTATCGCGTGCTTCAGGAACGGCCGGATCGCGCAACCGCTGCCTGATCGGACCTGTTTCAAAAGGCTTCGGAAGACGGCCCTCACAAACCCCACAAAATCAATGGCCGGATCTCCCCGATCCGGCTGTTCCAAAAGGTGTGGGTTCGGAAACAGCTGCAACACGGCTTGTTCTCATCAGGCAATTTCATCATGGCATCGTGAACAAGTCGATGTGTCTCGCTTTCGTTGCGCGGTAGCCAGCAAGATGCTGTTGTCAATTGACCCCGTCAGTGTCTCAGGTATAGAACGGCCGGTTGAGTGCTGGTGGTCGAGACGGCGACAGCGGTGTTGGCATCGATCAGGTACAGGATCAATGTGTCGGTCGCAGGGCTCGTCTCCATCACCGTGTAACGCCCGATCGCGGCATCCGCGGCGGACATGATGCTGTATGTCGCTGCAAACGATGGCGCTGACAACCCTGCGGTGGTGTTGATGTTCTCCTGCCCGCTCAGGGCACCCGTGGCGCCCGTCGCAGTGAGCACTCCGTCGATATCGCTGACGCCTCCTGTCGCAGGATCCAGCGTGCCCAGAGCAAAAGAATTGCTCAACCCAGCGATGGTGAACCCGCCTGCCGGCTGCGCCTCCTGAGGAACGAGCCAGATGAGCGCCGCGTTATTGGCCTCATTGATGCAAATTCCCTGTCCGGGACTGAGCATGTAGCAGACGCCCACCAGCGTCCCATTCACCGTTGCCTGCACGCGACCATTGGTAGCGACGCTGACGCTCTCCGGGATCTGCTGGAATGAATAAGACCCCCCATGGTTCTGATCCTGGCTGATAGTAATGGTCGCGGGATTGGCGCTCGTGTTGTAGGCCAGCTGGCCGACATCGATTCGGGGATTGCCGGTACCGGTGATGCCGGTTGACCAACTCACGGAGGCGTTCGACGCCGGAGCCAGGTTCCCGTTCGTCCACCCGCCAGCCGGGGTGTTTTGGGTAACGAACCGGCCACTCAGCAGCGGCATGGATGGCGGACCCTGCGAGGCAGCATAGGCGCTCATGCAGTACATCGCACCGGCGACGCCTGAACTGCTGAGGTTCGCGAGATAGCAATCCATGATGAGGGTCACGGCCTGGTTCTGCCCGCCGTTGTTATAGGTGACGTTCAGATCCAGCTGCGCCTGTCCGTTTGCCGTGTCGGTCACTCCCCCGGACACCGCAATCGGATCGTTGACCGCGATGACGCCGGCATAACTGGCGATATCCACCATACCGTTCGCGCCGCCGTTGCCCGCTGTGATCTGTCCCGCAACGCCGAAATTCGCCGTGGCGTTGCCGGGAACGATTCCGTCGAATCCGAAACCGTAACCGCCGGAAATATTGGAATTGGCGAACGCCCCACACGTGCCGTTCGCTGCATTGGGGCATTGCTTCTCGAGGACACCGGCCAACTGGGGTGAACTTGCGTCATAGGTGATGAAATTTCCGTTGCCGTTCGACCGGATTGCAATGGACATCGTCATCACCGGGGACGTGTTGAAGGTCAGGGTTCCCAGAGCAACTCCCGAAGCCGCGGCAGGCGTAGTCAGCGTGAAGCAACCGGTGAAGGCGGACGGATTTCCGCTCGCCGCGCCGCTGCCAATGCTGTTCTTCTGAATCAGACCATTCGAGATCGTGTTGAGGCCGTCGGCATGGAACCTGCCGATGACTGCGCTGAATGTAGTACCTCCGGCGAACCCCTGCCCGCCGAATGCGTAATCGCCGGTCAGCAGACTGGCCGCATTTCCGCCGCTGGCACAGCCACCTGCCCCGGTCACAGTGAAGACCGTGCTGCTGGTGATTGGGCTGGATATCCCGGCAACCGTGACCACAACGTTGCCAGTGGTCGCGAGCGACGGCACATTCGCGACGATGCTCGTATCACTCCAGGTCGTGATGGCCGTTGCGTTCGTGCCGTTGAAGCTGACCGTACTGGTCCCCTGAGATGCGCCGAAGTGAGAGCCTGCAATCGTTACTGCCGTTCCGATGGCTCCGGATGTGGGGCTGAGGCTGGTGATCTGAGGACCAGTCACGGTAAAGGCCACGCTGTTGCTGGCGACGCCGTTCACAGTCACGATCACCGGACCGGCTCCCTCGGGAGTGCCTGCGGGAACATTGGCCACAATGCTCGTGTCGCTCCAGCTGGTGGCGGTTGCCTTCGTTCCATTGAAGGTGACCGTGCTGGATCCCTGCGAAGATCCAAAGCTCGAGCCCGTGATAGTGACCGCCGTGCCGCCCGTGCCGGAAGTCGGACTCAAGCTGCTGATATTCGGTTTGGCCGCGGTAAAGATGACGCCCTTGGCGCCTGAATTGGAACTTGGGGTGCCGTCCGGAGTCGAGATGGTGACCGGCAGTTGCGCGTTTCCCGACGCGGTGCCGGCCACCTTAACGGTAACGTCGAATGCGGGGATCGCATTGGCGAGGCCGGCAATCGAGGCGGAGCTGGTGCAGGTCACGTTCTGTCCCGAGGCGCTGCAACTCCAGGTGCCCGACGTGATGGAAGTGTAGGAAGCATACGAGAGCCCGCTCGGCAATGCCGCCGTCACGGTGATCGTCTGGTCCGAGGGCTTGTCGCCAACGTTGCCGACGGTGAAGTGCAGCGTGGCGTTCGTACCAGCGGTGAAATTCAGATTAGGACCCGCGGGCTGGTTATCGACCGTCACATCGCCGTTCAGATCGATGATCTGATTGTTGACTCCAGTCCCGTTATGTTTTCCGCCGCCACCAGAGAAGCAGCCGCTGAGCACCACAACCACCGCAAGCAGGAACAGAGCACCGCCCGCGCGTGCGCGGACCCTGGCAGCAGCGAAAGCAGCGGCGGACTTTATCGACTCCTCCTGGGAGGCATAGCGGTGGAGCGTACCTTCAGGCTGCTGGAGCAAGCAACGAATGGCGGACATGCTGAACCTCCCTGGGACGGGTTCGTGTTACAGGTGTGAGATCCAGACGCTCAGAGGACGCCCGAACCTGAGTTAGTCATTGCCGGGGGCCTGCGAGTTTCTTCCGGCACTACTTCGTCGCAATGAAGCCGTGATCGCCGGTGCCGTCGGTATAGAACCCCACGAGCGTCGACCGAGGATTAATGCCGAGCGGCCCCTGCTGGCCGGGAACGGAAAACGGAGAAGGCACGGTGTTGAAACTGCCATCCGCCGACCGCACAAAATAGGCACCGGCAACGCCGGCAGGGATAGCGGAATCGCCGAAGACCTGACCGAGCGTCGTTTGCACGGTGGAGTAGACCCCGATGATGTCGCCGGCATCGCTGATTCGGGTCACCACGGTCTCCAGGGCGCCCGCAGATGCCGGGGGATCGACCGTCGTGTAGTTCCCATTCGCGTCGCGAATAAAGCCATTGGCCGTCGCCAGCGCTGTGGCGTTGCAGGCACTCGGGGGATTGGGAACGGTAATGTAGGTCCCCACGATATTGCCTGCATCGTCAATCCCGGCCGGGATCGTCGCAATCGCTCCAGGAAAACTGAGTTCGGTGTAGGTCCCATTCGTGTTGCGAAGGAAGCCACGCGGCAGGCCAAAGATTCCCACACAGCCCGGCACGGCTGCATAAGCCGTGTAGTCTCCCACAACCATGCCGAGATTGTTGATCCCGTTCGCAATGGTTGATCCGAACTGTCCGGGAATTGCGTCGGGGAGGTTCACGTCGAATCCGGAGAACGCTCCTGCTGCCGTCAGCAGAAAGCCATGGGCCTCACTCGGGTATTTGGGATCGAAGTACTTGCCGGCGATATCGCCGCGGCTATTAATGCCCCGCGCCACGGTTCCGGTATTTGGCACGGGCGCATCGATCGGCGTTGCGTAGGTGCCATCGTTATAGCGGTGGAAAGTGCGCGGAATCCCATTCATGCTGCTGTCGAAGAAACGGCCCACGATGTCGCCGCGAGCATTGATGTCAAAAGCTCGTGTATTGCTCGCACTGGCGAATGGGACATCGAACGAGGTAAACGTGTACGTGCTCTGGGCCTGAACGGAAGCTGCGAACGGCAGCGTCGCGCAAGTCGCCAGGATCAGCCAGATTCGTTTCTTCATGGTTCACCTTCCCTTTCGATCGCGGAAAGAGTTGTTGTTGGCACGCCGCAGGGGAACGTTTGCGTGCCATGAAGTGAGAGAAGGCCGCGAGATGTATCAACAAAAGTTGATCGGTGGGAATTGTGGGCGACCTGCCCGGAGCCGTTGTACAATCGGGCCACTTTCAGGACAGTTGTGGGTGACGCACGGGGAACGGTGTGCCTGGGGCAACAGAGTCCGAAGTCCTTGCGGGAATTCAGCGGGGAGGGGCCGACTCGGAAGCGGCTCTGTACGAAAAGTATTCGGCCAGGGTGTACTATCTGGCGCTGCGCGAGGCGAAGTCGCGGCAGGACGCAGAGGACATCCGGGCGGAGACCTTTCTGCGCGTGCTGCAGGCGATCCGGAAAGGCCAGGTAAGGTCGGCGGAGGCATTGCCGGCCTTCATTCTGGGCGTCGCGCGGAATGTCATCCGCGAACTGTATGCCCGCCGCCGCCAGATGGGCGATGCCGTTCCGGCGGAAGAGGCAGATCTCACCACCCCCTCGCATGAACGTAATTTTCTCGATCAAGAAGTGCGGGTTGCGGTCCGGAGAACAATGGATCGGCTGAAACCGCGCGAACGGCGCGTGCTCTGCATGCTTTTTTATGAGGAATTAGGAACCGAGGAAGTGGCGCGCCAGGCATCGATTGCGCCGGAGCGGGTGCGGCTGGTCAAGTCCAGGGCATTGAAGCATTTCAGGGAACTGCACCGGAGGCTCACTTCGTCCTGATACAAAGCAGGTTCGGAACTCACTACTTTTATGCTGCATACGCAGATCGAACACGAGGAAGTTGTAGAGCGCTACGTCAGGAATCAGCTGGCGCCGGAGGACCGTCAGGCCTTCGAGGAGCACTACTTCACCTGCGACGAGTGCTTCGAAAAGGTCGAGGCGATGGAACGGCTCGTTGCCGGAGTTCAGGAACTGGCGAGGCGCGGCGAATTGGGCGATACAGAACGGCAGTCACGAGCGCCGTACGGCTGGCTTTGGTGGGCGTTTGCCGGGACATCTTTGGCGATGATGGCCCTGGCAGTGGCAACCGGGTGGGCGTTCCTCTATGAGATCCCAACGCTGAAGCGCACGCTGATTGCATACGGCGCCACGCCCCCGCCGCAACAGTCCAGCATCGTGACAATCTCGCTAGGGCCGATGCCGGAGGCCAATGTGCCGCTGGCGATGCTGCAGGCGACGCGCGGGGAGCAATCCACGACGGCAGCGCTGCCGGCCGATGCCCGACAACTGATCTTGTGGGTTGAATTGGGAGCGACGCGATATCGCAGCTACCGCATGGAGATCGACTCGCCAAAAGGTCAGAAGCTTTTGACGATTGACGGGCTGAGCCGCGGCCCTTATGGAGCGCTCGCGGCCAGCATCCCCACAAAATCTTTGCAACCGGGCGTTTATCGGGTTAAACTCGTTGGCCAAACTCCTCCTCCAGCCTCCCTCGTCAGCGAGTACCGACTGCGGATCCTCAAGCCCTGAAATCAGTCCAGTCGGTACGGGTGATGAATGACGTATCGCATCCCGATCTGCATCGCAGCGCTGTGTGCTGCCACCATCGCGCTCTGTCCGCGCATCCTGCCGCAGGACAGCGGCGCCAGTTCCTCTGTTAGCACGATCGCCCCGCAGACCGCATCCGGCCAGATTAAAGACTTACTGAGCCGGTGCGACGCCGCGCTCAACGCGCATGGTGACCTCGTGCGGGCAGAACAACTGGCCCGGCAGGCACGCGAGCTGAGCCAGAAAGCGGGGGACAAACGCACCGAGGCCGCCGCCATGATCTACCTGGCGGCTGCCGTGGGCTATCAGGGTCGAGCGAACGAGGCCCTCGAAGTTGAGCAGCAGACGCTGGTGGTGGCGCGCGAGTCGGGAGACAAAAAGGAAATCGAACAGGCCCTTAATAGTCTTGGGGCGACTACGGGAGCCATGGGACGCTATGAAGAATCCGTCGGTTACTTCTATGCCCTGCTCGCTCTCGCCCGGGAATTCAACGATCCGGTGATGCAATACATGTCGCTGCTGAATCTGGGCGAAGCGTATTCAGACTCAGGAGATCCGGATCGCGCCGAAGACCCGCTGATGAAGGCGCTGAAGCTGGCCGCCGAGTTGGACCATGGAGATCCCGTCAGCAAAGCCAAATCGAAGAAAGGAACGGAGATGGCGCTGCTGAACCTCGGCGGGATGGAGATGGCGCGCGGCCACTATGCTGCCGCCTTCAGATATTACCAGCGGGTTCATGAAAGCAAACCGGGAACGCCGTTGTGGGCTATCGCAGCTTTGCAGGGAATGGGCAATGCCGATCAGGCCCTGGGCAAGCCGCAGGACGCGATTCCGCTGCTCGAACAGGCGATCGCGCTGGCGGAAAAATCACCGGGCGGCAGCTTCCAGCTCGCCACGACCACCAGCAATCTTGGACTGAGCCAGGAAGCAACGGGACAGATGGATGCGGCTCTGGCCTCGCAATATCGGGCCCTGAACTTGCTGCGCGCAGGCGGCGGAATTCCCGAGTACGAATGGCCGATCGAGAGCCATATCGGGCATGTGCTCCGCGCCATGGGACACAACGACGAAGCCCTGCAGCACTATATGGACTCCATCAGCGATCTGGAGAGGCTTCGCCTGGTGGCTCTCAGCACTGAACAGGGACATGCCGAGGTGCTGGCCATCAGCCACGACACCTATGCAGAAGCTGCCGACCTTCTGGTGGAAATGCATCGCGCGGGCGATGCTTTTGCCATGGCCGAGCGCGGCCGCGCCCGAGCGTTCCTTGACACGCTGGCGGTCACGCGCGGCGGACTGCCGGAGGATCTGAGCCCGGAGCAAAAGACGCGGGAACAGGCGCTCCTGGCGCGGGTGTCTTCGGCGCAGAAGGGGCTCTGGAGAGAGGGCTTGTCCGCGAGCGAACTTCAGCAGCGCAAAGCGAAGCTTCGGTCGGCTGAAGAGGACCTGGACACGTTTCAGGTCGACGTGCGGCGCTCCAATCCAAGATATGCCAGCCTCCATTATCCCGAGCCTGCGGATGCAACGCAGATTCAGCGCCAGTTGCTCGATGACCACACGACCCTTGTGGAGTATCTGCTCGGGGAAAAGCGCTCGCTGGTGTGGGTCCTCTCGAAAGATAAGCTCACCGTCGCCACTCTTCCCGTCCGGAAAGAGGTTGAGCGGCAGGTTGCCGAGTACCGCAGGCTCCTGGGCGAGAGAGCTTCCGTTCTAACGCTGCATTCCTCACTCGACAAAATCAACTTGCTGGGGCACGGTCTCTACCTTGCACTCCTGCAACCCATCCGGCACGATATTCCCCCTGGCGACCGGCTGATCGTTGTGCCGGACGGAGCGCTCAATTATTTGCCATTTGAGACCGTGGTGACCGGCACGAGGCGCGATGCCAGCGGCGCACGCTGGCCAGCATATGCGCTGGAACAGTTCACCATCAGCTACGGACCGTCAGCATCGGCGCTGCTGACCGTTCGCGAAATGAACCAGCCTCCAGAGAAGTGGAACAGGTCGCTGCTGGCGTTTGGCGACCCAGTGTTGCAATCATCGGGATCGAGAGGCGCGGCCCATGGGAGGTTGATTCGTTCAGCCGCGGGATCTTCACCCGAGGGCACGGATCCGGCCGAGGTGCGCAGCGCATACGACAGCTATGCCGAACGCGGCTTCTCGCTGTCCAGGCTTCCATTCACGCGCGAGGAAGTGCTCAGCATCGGCGGACTCTTTACAGTTCCGCAGCGGCAGCTCTATTTGGGCACCGCGGCTACAAAGCAAGCAGTCACCAGCGAGGATCTGGCTCAATATCGGTATATTCACTTCGCCACCCACGGCCTTCTCGATGAGGGCGCGCCCGGGCGCTCAGGAATCCTGTTCTCCCGCGACCCTGCCTCGCAGGAACCCGGAGTTCTGCAGGCCAGTGAGATCATGCGCCTGAGCATGCATGCCGATCTGGTGACTCTCTCGGCATGCAGCACTGGACTGGGACAAATGGTGAACGGTGAGGGGGTCCTCGGCCTGACCCGCGCATTCTTTTATGCCGGAGCACGGAACCTCACCGTAAGCCTGTGGAACGTAAACGACTCAGCGACCTCTTCACTGATGAAAGCGTTCTATAGCGACTTGAATCACGGTGTACCGAAGGCGGATGCCCTTCGACAGGCGAAGCTGGGTCTAGTCAGTGGATCAAATCCTGCGTGGCGCAACCCGTATTTTTGGGGACCTTTTGTGCTGGTCGGCGATGGCAACTGAGATAGTGATCTCCTGTTTCCGAATCCACACCTTTTGGAACGGCCGGATCGAGGAGATCCGGCCATTGATTTTGTGGGGTTTGTGAGCGCTGTTTTCAGAGGCCTTTTGAAACAGGTCTGATCAGGCGGCGGGTGCGCGATCCGGCTGTTCCTGAAGCACGCGCGATGGATGGTGGCCCGGGAGACGGCGTAGGTCTTTGCCAGCTGACCGAGGCTGCGGCCGAGCTGGCGGTCACGGATGATCGCGGCCCGGTCGATCTCGAGTGAGGGCCGGCCGATGGAACGTCCTTCGAGGCGGGCGCGCCGCATGCCGGCGCGCACCCGCTCGACGATCAGGTTGCGTTCGAGCTCGGCGATGGCGCCGATGATCACGACGATGGCCCGGCCCAGTGGACCGCCGGTGTCGATCTGCTCGCGGAAGCTGACGAACTCGACATTCAGGCGGTTCAGCTCATCGAGTACCTCGAGGAAGTGCCGGGTAGAGCGGGCGATCCGGTCCGACGCCCAGACCAGGATGACGTCGAAGCGGCCACGGCGGGCTTCCTTCATCATCTGGTCGAGCCCCGGCCGGCGGGCCTTTGCTCCGGAGATCCGGTCGGTGTACTCGGCAAGGATCTCGAAACCACGTTGGGCGGCGAGCTGGCGCAGATCGAGAAGCTGGGTCTCGGGGTGCTGATCGACGGTCGAGACCCTCATGTAGAGGGCGGCGCGCTTCATAGGAGTCCCAGGATAGCACAAGTATCTCAGATAGGAAGAAGCCCGGCATCCCCACTCCCTTCCACACCAGGCTGGCTCAGCAAGGAACTGCTCTCAGCCAGTACATCCAGCAGGAAGCCGTAGGCACCCGCATGCGCCGCTGGGAGCGGCCCATCCACGACTTCCTGATGCCCTACCTGCGCGGCGCCGTCTCCCGCATCACCGGGGAGAACATCATTCCGGCCGAGGTCCGGCACCGCCGCGACCTCGATACCCTGGCCGACATGCTGAACTACCTGCGCGACCTGCGCCAGGCTGCCCGGGATCCGGAGCACCGCGGCCGGTCGGACATTTTCGTTCACAGACCACGTGCCTTCCTGGCCGCAACCTAATACAGGTTCGCGCGCGCGGGCGAGCCGCCCCGGCCCGCCTCGTGCCGGCGCTGCGGCCAGGAACTACCCGCTGCTCGAGGCTGGCTCAAAGCCGCTGTCCTGATCCTGATCAGGACTCTGTTCGCTGACACTCGCGGAGAACAGCAGCCAGACAGCTGCTCCTTCGGCACAAGGCAGTTGATGTACTTTCATTTCGTCATTTGCTTCTCAGGACGCGAAGCTGCATGCAGACAGAGCGGAAGAACTGTTCCGGTTCAGGAGAACAGGATCAGCATCGTGAGAGCGTCATGTCAGGAGTGCAGCAGAGTCAGAGAGAACAACCTGGGTTCAGGGTCGGCTGCCGTCCTTTGTTCAGGCCCGCCGCTCCGGCGCTGAACGCCGTCGCTCCGCCGTTTACTGAGTGGTTACACGAAGGCCCGAAAACCGCTCCCCGCCGGCGGGGAAATTCATGCAGGACCTCCTGCATGAATTTCGACCGGAAGCGGGGAAACACATGTTTCCCCATCGTGTATCGCTATAC
>DASYYN010000147.1:0-8849 GCA_035933815.1 Acidobacteriaceae bacterium | reverse complement strand
TTCGGGTCGAGGTAGCACCAGCGTCCATTCCCCGCCAGTGCCATGGCCAGCCCGCGCTCATGTCCAGGCGAGCCGGTGCCCTTGATCCGCATCACGCCCGCTTCGCCGCCCGGACCCTGCACCGTGTTCGTCTGCACCATGGAGTCGTACTGCTCATAGACCCAGCGCTTCGAGCAGATATTCGCCGATGCCAGCAGCTTCTTCAGGTCCGCGTTGTAGTCGCGCGGCTTTTTCAGCTCCTGCAGCACGTGCGCCGGCGGATCGAGCGGCACCTTAATCTGCTCCGGACGCGACCACGTGCCGACCGGCCGGTGATACACCGGCGCCTGATCGGTCAGCGATTCGTTGGGAATCTCGGCGAGCAGTTCGCCATGATGCCACACGCGCAGCCGCTTCTCCGGGATCACTTCTCCGACGATGACGCCCTCGAGCCCCCACTTGTCAAACACCTGCAGCACTTCCTGCTCGCGGCCCTTTTCGGCCACCAGCAGCATGCGCTCCTGGCTCTCGCTCAGCATCATTTCGTAGGCCGTCATGCCGGTTTCGCGCTGTGGCACGCGATCGAGATTCATCTCGATGCCCACGCCGCCGCGTGCGCCCATCTCGCAGCTGGAACTCGTCAGCCCCGCCGCGCCCATGTCCTGAATGCCGACCACCGCCCCGGTCTTCATCGCCTCGAGGCATGCCTCCAGCAGCAGCTTCTCCATGAACGGATCGCCGACCTGCACATTGGGCCGCTTCTGCTCCGATCCTTCCTTGAATTCCTCGCTTGCCATCGTGGCGCCGTGGATGCCGTCGCGCCCCGTGCGCGCGCCCACGTAGATCACCGGATTGCCGATGCCCGTCGCCTTCGCATAGAAAATCTCGTCCCGCCGCACCAACCCCAGCGCAAACGCATTCACCAGCGGATTGCCCGAGTAGCACGGCTCAAACCGCGTCTCGCCTCCCAGGTTCGGCACGCCAAAGCAGTTGCCGTAGCCGGCGATCCCGTGCACCACGCCTTCCATGACGGAGTGATTCTTCCGGACCAGATCTTCCGGCACGCCCGGTTCCGGCGCCAGCGGTCCAAAGCGCAGCGAATCCATCACCGCCAGCGGGCGCGCACCCATGGTGAAAATGTCCCGCAGGATGCCGCCCACGCCCGTCGCCGCGCCCTGATACGGCTCGATATATGACGGATGATTGTGCGACTCAATCTTGAATGCGCAGGCCCAGCCGTCGCCCACGTCGATAATGCCGGCGTTCTCGCCCGGCCCCTGCACCACCAGCTTGCTGCGCGTCGGCAGCCGCTTCAGGTGTACCTTCGACGATTTGTAAGAGCAGTGCTCGCTCCACATGACGGAGTAAATGCCCAACTCGGTCAGCGAGGGCGTCCGCCCCAGCGCGGCTTCGATGCGCTTGTATTCGTCGGGAGTAATGCTGTGTTGCGCCAGAAGCTCCGGCGTAACGGTGGCTGGCGGGGGCGCCACTGCGGTGGGAGTTTTCATGGCCTGTTCCCCTTCATTGTCGCATGGGAAAAATACCCACGCCGAGATGAGAATCCCCGCCGATCAGCGGCCACAGCTTCCTGCACCCTACCCCCTACCCCTACCCCCTAGACCCTGCATTTTCCACGGAACCTCTCCCTACCGCCTGCGTATACCTCCGCATGGGAGACGCAAACGCAATGGCCGAACGGGTATGCCCCTGGTGGATGGGCCCCCTCCTGCTCAATCCGCTGCGCAGCTGGCGCGTGAAACCGGACCGCCTGCTCAGCCCTTATGTGCGCAGCGGCATGACCGTGCTCGAGCCCGGCCCCGGCATGGGATTCTTCACCCTTCGCCTCGCGCGCCTCGTGGGCGCACAGGGCCGCGTCATCGCCGTCGACATCCAGCCCAAGATGATCGATTCGCTGCAGCGCCGCGCCCAAAAAGCCGCTCTCGACAGCCGCATTGAGACGCGCCTCGTCCAGCGCGATTCTCTCGGCATCGGCGACCTCGCGGGTGCCGTCGATTTCGTCCTCGCCTTCGCCATGGTGCACGAGATGCCGTCCGCCGATCACTTCTTCCGCGAGACTTTCGCGGTCATGAAGCCGAGCGCCGCCTTGCTCCTCGTCGAGCCCAAAGGCCACGTAAAGAACGACAAGTTCCTGAAGGAACTAGCCGCGGCCACCGACGCGGGGCTGCACGAAACCGATTGCCCCCACATCCCCGGCAATCACGCCGTCCTGCTCCGCAAGCCTATTTGAGTCGATCCGGTTGCCCATTCAAGCCAGCTGCTGGCTTGAATGGGTGGCCCTAAGCCCTGAGCTCTGCGCTCTGTGCTTTGAGCCCTGATCCGGCCGCCGCGTGGTGAATCGCCAGCAGCGTCTCCAGCAGGGGCTTCAGCAAATCCAGCCGCAGCGCGTTCGCCGCGTCCGACTTCGCCTCCGCCGGATTGTCGTGCACTTCGAGAAAGATGCCATCCACCCCGGCCGCCACGGCTGCCCGCAGCAGCAGCGGAATGAACTCCGGCTGCCCCCCCGTCACGCCGTTCGACCCCGACGGAATCTGCACCGAATGCGTGCCGTCGAAGACCACCGGCGCAAAGCCGCGCATGATGGCCAGCGAGCGCATGTCCACGACAAGATTGTTGTAGCCAAAGCTCGACCCGCGCTCCGTCAAAAAGACCCGCGGATTTCCCGTCGCCGCAATCTTCTCGACGGCGTAGCGCATGTCCCACGGCGCGACGAACTGCCCCTTCTTCACGTTGACCGCGCGCCCCGTCTTCCCCGCCGCGACCAGCAGATCGGTCTGCCGGCACAGGAACGCCGGAATCTGCAGCACGTCCGCGCCCTCGGCAGCCACATCGCACTGCGCCGCCTCGTGCACATCGGTCAGCACCGGCAGTTCCGTCGATTCCGCCAGCCGACGCAGAATGGCCGTGCCTTCCTTCAGTCCCGGCCCGCGAAAACTCGACACCGAGGTCCGGTTCGCCTTGTCGTACGATGACTTAAAGATGTACGGCACGCCCAGGTCCGACGTGATGCGCTGGATGGCCTCAGCCATCGTCCGCACATGCGTCTCGCTCTCAATGACGCACGGCCCGGCGATCAGGAACAGCTGCCCGCCGCCTACCCGCACCGGCCCAATCTCAAATTCCCGGCTCACAACAACAGCGTACAGCGTTCACTCTGCAGCGTGAAGAATCCGGTGACTGCCATCACTGCCGCCATTTCCCCCTGGCGAAACAATATCTAACTGGTCACTGCCCGCCGGCGACCGAAAGGAGTCCCCACATGATCGAAGTCACCGTCGACCATCTCGGATCCGTGCAGTTCGAAGTCCGCGCCCGCCAGCACACGATCGTGTGCGACCAGCCAACGGAAAACGGCGGCTTCGACGAGGGTATGACTCCGCCTGAGCTGTTCGTCGGCGCGCTGGGAGCCTGCGCGGCCTACTACGCTGCCGACTATCTCCGCAGGCGCGGTCTGGCGACGGAGGGCACCCGCGTTCAGGTCCATGCCGATAAGGTGCCCAATCCCATGCGCCTTGATCACTTCCACATCGAGGTGCAGGTCCCGCTCGCGCTCAGCCAGCAGGATTGGGAGGGGGTGGAGCGCGCCGTCCACCATTGCCTCATCCACAACACCCTGAAGAGCCAGCCGACGGTGGAGATCGCAATCCACACTCCGGCGCACGTGTAATTCTCAGGGTGCACTGTGGTTTCCGTGCAGGTTTATGGCTGACCGCTTCTTAGCCGACCGCTGACTGCTGCGTCACCGCTTCTTCCTGGCGCCCCCTCACCCGGTTCTCGTAGCTCGCCTTCACAAACGCCGCGAACAGCGGATGCGGCTCGAGCGGCTTCGACTTGAACTCCGGGTGGAACTGGCAGCCGAGGAAGAACGGATGTCCGGGTAGCTCCACGATCTCCACGTAGGTGGAATCCGGCGTCGTGCCCGTAATATTCAGCCCCGCGCCCGTGAGCAGCGCCTCGTATTCGCGATTGAATTCGTAACGGTGGCGGTGACGTTCACTGATCTCCGTCTTCCCGTACGCGCGCGCCGCTGCCGATCCGGGTTGCAGCAGGCAGGTCCACGCGCCGAGGCGCATCGTTCCGCCCATTTCCTCGACTCCGGTGAGTTCGCGCAGCTTGTAGATCACGCGATGCGGCGTTGCCGGATCGAATTCGCTCGAATTCGCCCCGGAGAGCCCGCACACGTTCCGCGCAAACTCGATGCACGCCGTCTGCATGCCCAGGCAAATCCCGAAGTACGGCACCTGGTTTTCACGGGCATAGCGGATTGCGTTCAGCATGCCCTCAATTCCGCGTTTGCCGAACCCTCCCGGCACGAGGATGCCGTCAAAGCCGCGCAGCTGCTCGGTGTAATCCTGCTCCAGCCCCTCGGCCTCGATCCACGTCACGTTCAGCTTCAGGTTCAGCGCCAGCGCGCCGTGCACCAGCGCCTCTTTCAGCGACTTGTAGCTGTCCTCGTACTCCACATACTTCCCGCAGATCCCAATCGAGACCTCGTCCTGCGGGTTGTAGCAGCGGCGCACCAGATCGGACCAGCGGCTGAGGTTCGGCTCCGGCGTCTCTATGTGCAGATACTTCAGCGCCAGCCGATCCACGCCTTCCTGCGAAAAGGTCAGCGGCACTTCGTAGATCGACTCCACGTCCTTGGCCGTGATCACCGCCTGGTCTTCGAGGTTGCAGAAGAGCGCAATCTTGCTCTTCACCTCACGGGAGAGGAAGCGATCTGTGCGGCACAGCAGAATGTCCGGCTGGATTCCGATCGAGAGCAGTTCTTTCACGGAGTGCTGCGTCGGTTTGGTTTTCAGTTCCTGGGCCGCGCCGATCCACGGCACCAGCGTTACGTGGACGAAGACCGTGTTCTCGCGCCCCAGTTCCTGGCGCATCTGGCGGATCGCTTCCAGAAACGGCAGCGACTCGATGTCGCCCACCGTCCCGCCGATCTCGACGATGGTGATGTCGCCCTCGGCCGCCACCTTGCGCATGGCGTTCTTGATCTCGTTGGTGACGTGGGGGATGACCTGGACGGTCTTGCCCAGGTAGTCGCCGCGCCGTTCCTTATTGATGATGAGCTCGTAAATGCGCCCGGTGGTCCAGTTGTTGTCCCGCGTCAGCCGGGCGTGGGTAAAGCGCTCGTAATGGCCGAGGTCGAGGTCCGTTTCGGCCCCGTCGTCGGTGACGAAAACCTCGCCGTGCTGGAAGGGCGACATCGTCCCCGGATCGACGTTCAGATACGGGTCGAACTTCATCAGGTTGATGCGGAGACCGCGGCTTTCGAGCAGAGCGCCGATCGAAGCCGCGGCAAGACCCTTGCCGAGGCTGGATACAACTCCGCCGGTCACAAAAATGTACTTTGCGGACATTTCTGCGTCACCTTGTTTGGATTTGTGTGCTGGACGAGCCAGGCGGGCACGATCAAGTATCGCAGGAAGGTCACCTGAAAGAAAGAAAAATGTCGGCGGCTGCGGCGCAGCACCAGCTTGCTGACGCTGTGCTCCCGTCTTTGCTGTCGATGATGCGAGCCGCCGGCAAAGGCGGCGCTGGATTTCGTCGGAGTAGCGGGAATACCCCATTTTTCATCATTTTTTAGGAGGGTATGTGGCAAGCACCTGATTCGTGGAGGTTTCCCTTCGTTGGGCTGCGGCAACTTGTTGAAAACAGCAGTGTGGCTGGTTGCTTCTCGTGCCTGAACACGGTTGCCTGCTGATCAGAGACGACCGCGAAGGGGTCAGTGACCAGAGATTAGTGATCAGTGGCAGGAATGCGGGTCAGAGACGCCGCGGCGGAAATCTCAAAGAGCGGTGGAAATACAGCCGATAGCCAGTAGCGAGTAGCGAAACACCGCCGGGCTCCTGAACGAGGAAAGCTCTGTTCCTGGGAACAGAGCTTTCCTTATTTTCAGGGTTAGGGTAGCCGCGAGAGCGTGGGCAAGCGAAATGGGTCGAGGTGGGATTACCGAGGTTTGGCGTGCTCAAGCCGAGCGCTCGCGGAATCCGGAAACATTCCCTGCTTCTACTCCGCCTTGTAGCTCCCCTTGCCCCACGGGAAGGTCACGGACGGGGCGCACTGCGGATCGGCGGGCGGCGGGTTCTTCGAGTCCTCGAGGCTGGGCACATGGGTGATGCCGGCAAAGCGAACCGTTGCCGTGCCGGAGGTCTCCCCCTGGTCGCCCGGCAAATCGACCACGATGAAATGCCCATCGGCGCTGCTGCGCGGGCTCAGAGTGCGCGCATGCCCGCCGACCATTGACTCCAGCTTGAGCGGCGTATTCGGCGGAAATCCAGTGCCGTCAATCAGCACCATGCTGGCGTCCTTCAGTCCGAGCAGAACCTGCAACCGACAGCCCTTGTCCTCGTTGGCCAGCGGGAAGGGAACGGCTGTGGTCGCTGCGCCCTTCTGCCGGTCATTGTCGATCAGCGCAATCCGGACCGCCTCGCCTTTGGCGCCGGTCGCGGTCACGATGACCGGTTGTCCCGCTTCCATGACCGTCTTGCAGTCCGGCCCGCGCGGCGCGGGTCGCGGCTTCTCGCCGGGCAGCACTGGCACGGGGGGCAAGGGCTTCTCCGGACAGATGGCCGTCCCGTTGGGATCGAGCGTCAGCCCGCTCATCACCGTCTCCGCCTGGCTGTCGAGCGGCCAGCGGATCAGCGACAGGGAATCTCCAGGCGTGAAGCCGGTTCCGGCCACGTGATAGGCCACCTGCGTCGTGCCATCGGCGCTCTTCGATTTGCCCACCTCGACCAGCGAAGCCGATAAGCCGGCCGTCGACATCCCCGCTCCCCAGCGGGCCTGCAATTGCGCCAGCTGCAGCGCCGCCTGTACGGTCCGCTGCTGCCGCAGTTGCGCCTGTTCCTCGGGAGTCAGCGTATGCGCGTCGGGCGGCAGATCCTGAAGCTGCAGAGGCTTACTCGACTGCTGCGGCTGGGCTGGCTGCGGAGCCGGCGTGGTCTGCTGCTGCGTGGCAGGCTGCTGCGCGGCAGGCTGACTGGCGCTCGTCTGAGCGCTGCAGGAGAAGCTGAACCCGAGAAATGAGGCCGAAAGAAAACACACGAGGGCCGCACGACCGCACACCGCTGCAACGTTTCTGGAAACCATACGTCCGAGGATAGTCGAAAACTCAGGCGGCCCGCACTCCGCCGAGCCCACTTCGTCAGCGAATCCTAACCCGGGTGACGGATGTGCGCGAGCACGTATCTAATGGAAGGCGACTGAGGTCCGCGGCCATGAGAGGCTCCGTGAAGACAGGCCATTTAATCCCGCTGGCAATGGCGCTGGCGTGTGCTCCCGCGGCGCTGCTCTCCGCCGGCCTTCTCGCTGCGCCGTCCGCCCGGGCCGAGCAACCGGCTCGCTGGAAGCGCCTCATCCTGACAGACGGCACCTATCAGCTGGTCACCAAATACGAGGTCAAGGGCGACCGCGTCCGCTTTTACAGCGCCGACCGGCTCGACTGGGAGGAGGTCCCGAAGAGCCTGGTCGACTGGGACGCGACCGAGAAGTGGAACAAAGCCCACGAGCACGGCCCCCTTCCCGGCGAATCCGAAAACGGCCAGAGCACGAGTCCCGAGCCCATCCAGAACCCGCAGCAGGAAGCGCACCAGATCGATCAGGCTGAGGCCGCCGCGCGCGCGGATCAGGCGGCCCGCACGCCGCTCGTCGCTCCCGACCTGCATCTGCCCGACGAAAACGGCATCTTCGTGCTCGACAACTATCAGAGCATTCCCGAGCTCATCCACCTCGACCAGAGCCAGGGGAACGTGAACCGCGATCCCAGCCATAACGTGCTCCGCGCCGCGATCGGCGCCTTCCATGGAGCGCAGGAGCCGGTCCGCATCTCCGGCCAGGCTGCACGCACGCGGCTGCACGTCGATGATCCTGCCTTCTACGTCAGCCTGGACACGCTTGGCGAGCAGGAGACGCCTGAGTCTGCCCTGGTGGTCGACACCAGTGGCGCCAATTCAAAGCAGGACAAGAATCAGTACAGCTCACCGGACAGCCAGTACGCCATCGTGCGCGTCGATGTCCGTACCGGCGAGCGCGTCATCGGCGCTTTGCGCATCAGCCGTGTGGGCGGCCTGCGCCAGGATGTGGACATCGTTCCTACAACGGTGCAAGTTCTGCCCGGCAAACACTGGATGAAGGTGACGCCGAAGCAGCCGCTCGAAGTGGGCGAGTATGCGCTGATGGAGATTCTTGGCCCGGGCGTGGTCAATCTCGATGTCTGGGATTTTGGCGTCTCTCCCAATGCGCCCGAGAACCGGCATGTGATCACGCCGATCCACGCCGAGTGATTCGCTTGCGCCTTTCCCGGGCGCGCTGAACCATCAGTCGCGGTTGGATCGCTGAACGATCCCCTCGGCCTGCACCGCGCCGTGCTCTGCTCCGCGGACGAAGGCAAACGGCTCGGAACACTTTCTGAGGTCACCGCCCTGCACGAGAATGCCGGCACTGCTGCCGCCTTCCACCTGCAGGAACGACTTCGCCGGCGTGAGAAGACGCGGCGCCGTTATCAATACATCGTGCGTGTCGATGAAGCGCAGCGCCGATTCGGAATTCGCGTCGGCGCCGATGCTGAGACCGCTGATGGCCGCGTCTGCGACATGATCGAGGATCACTGCGGGGCGGAGATCCGGCGTTGCGGTTGCGAATCGGATGTTGCTGAGCGTCAGCCCATGCGCATTGCGCGCGTAGAATCCGTACGCAGGCATCGGGCCGAGCATGAAATATTCTCCGGCAATCTCCGGCAGATCGCGGCGCGCCGCGTCTTCGGCTGTCCCGCCGCCGCCAAAGACGAGGTGGATGTTCTCGAAGGTGACGCGCTCCAGCGTCGCGCCTCCGACACAATTCAGTGCGATGCAGGA